>NZ_JBIPMN010000077.1:0-12106 GCF_044369115.1 Vulcanococcus sp.
GTCGCGCATCACCCGGGTGCCAAGGATGGCCGGCACGTTGCAGCCAAAGCCCATCAGCGAGAGCACGAAGCTGCGGCCATCGAGGCCCAGCCGCTCCATGAAGGCATCCATCAGATAGGCGGCCCGCGACAGATAGCCGCTGTCTTCCACCACGCCCATCGCCAGGAAGAACAGGGCGATCACCGGCAGAAAGGCCATCACCGTGCCTAATCCCTGGTACAGCCCTTCCAGCAAGAAGCCCTGCAGCAATGCAGGTAGAGGTGCCAGCAGGGGCTTGAGCACCAGCTGGCCGAACTGATCGAGCAGCCCGCCCAGGGCCTCCTGCACCGGAACACCGATCGCGTAGATGCCCTGGAACATCAGGGCCATCGCCAGAAAAAACAGCGGAAGCCCAAGCAGGGGATGCAGCAGCACCGCATCGAGGCGCCGGCTGCGGCTGTCCCGCCAGCGGCCGGGCAGGGTGACGCTGCTCTTCACCAGCGCGGCCATCGCACCCTCGAGATCGGCGTCTGCGGCCGCGAGCCGTTCTTCCAGCTGCTTCGGCACGGCTGCAGGGTGATCGGCCCGCGCGTTGAGTTGGGCGAGCAGCGTGTGCTGCAGGGTCTCGAGACCCTGGCGGTATTTGGCGCTGAGCGGCAGCACCGGTTGGCCCAGGGCTGCGCTGAGGTTCTCGGCGTGGATGCTCACCCCGAAGCGAGCCGCCTCATCGGCCATGTTCAGAGCCACCACGGCTGGCAGGCCGAGCTGTTGCACCTGCAGGGCCAGCCGCAGCTGGCGATCGAGCTGGCTGGCGTTGAGCACCACCAGCACCAGATCGACGGGCGTTTGCTCGAGGAACCGGCGCACAACCGCTTCATCGTCGCTGTGACCGCGAAGGTCGTAGATGCCCGGCAGGTCGACGAGCTGCACGCTGCGGCCGCTCAGCTGCAGATCGGCCTGCATCAGATCCACGGTGAGGCCTGGCCAGTTGCCGATATGGGCGTGGTGGCCGGTCAGCCGGTTGAACAGGGTCGACTTGCCCGTGTTGGGCATGCCGAGAACGGCAAGGGTGCTCACGCGGCCAGGCTCACCCGGGCGGCGTCGCGGCGACGCAGCATCAATTCAGTCATGCCCACGCGCACGTGCAGGGGGCCGGACCACCAACCGCGGCGTAGCACCTGCACAGCCTGTCCGGGGCGAAGGCCCAGCGCTTCGAGCCGCTGCCGCAGGCCCTGATCGGCGCTGAGCGACGCCACAGTGGCTGTTGCGCCTGTGGGCAGATCCACCAGCCGGGCCGGCACCTCCATGGCAGTTCGCTATTGCGAATGAGTTGCAATATCCTATGCGAGAAGGGGTGTGTGGATCTGTCGAATTTGATTACGGTGAAGCCGTCCAGCCTGCTGAGTAAGCCGGTGCTGCATTTCTGGTCGCCCCATCTCGATCCGGCTCATCCCCAGGACTGCACCCAGCCGGAGCGCTACGTGATCCAGGTGCTCGCCAGCGGACGCTTTCTGGCCATTGCCTCTGATGGCCAGTCGTTGATTGAGGTGGCCGCTCCGGAGACAGCGCATCTTTTTCATGCCCACGAGGCCGCCCTGCGCGCGGCCAAGGAGCTCAATGCCGAAGGTCGCGGACCTGTGGATGTCGTGAAGCTGGAGCTCGATGTGAGCTGAGGGTCAGCCTCCGTAGGATCCGGCCCTGCTTGAAGGCCCAGCGCCCGTCCTGATGGAGCTCACCTACCGCCCCCGCCGTCTGCGCCGTTCCCCTGCCCTGCGGGCGATGGTGCGGGAGACCTCCCTCAGCGCGGCCGATTTCATCTATCCGCTGTTTGTGCACGAGGGCGCCAGCAATGAGCCCATCGGGGCCATGCCGGGCTGCCAGCGTTGGAGCCTTGAGGGGCTGGTACAAGAGGTGGGCCGCGCCTGGGATCTGGGCATCCGCTGCGTGGTGCTGTTCCCCAAGGTGGCCGATGGCCTCAAAACCGAAGACGGCGCAGAGTGTTTCAACGAGGGAGGCCTGATCCCCCGCGCTATTCGCCGGCTCAAGGAGGTGCATCCCGGCATGGCGATCATGACCGATGTAGCGCTCGATCCCTATTCCTGCGACGGCCACGACGGCATCGTGAGCGGCGAGGGCGTGGTGCTCAACGACGAAACCGTGGCGATCCTGTGCAAACAGGCCGTGGCCCAGGCCCGCGCCGGCGCTGATCTGATTGGCCCCAGCGACATGATGGACGGCCGCGTCGGCGCGATCCGCGAAGCCCTCGATGCAGAGGGTTTTGAGCACGTGGGGATCATCAGCTACACGGCGAAATACGCCTCCGCCTATTACGGCCCCTTCCGCGAGGCTCTGGACTCAGCGCCCCGTGCGGCGGCCAGCAAGCCCATCCCCAAAGACAAATCCACCTATCAGATGGATCCGGCCAACGCCCGCGAAGCCATCACCGAAGCCCAGCTCGATGAGCAAGAAGGCGCCGACATCATGATGGTGAAGCCAGGCCTGGCCTACCTCGACATCATTCATCGCCTGCGCGAGGAGAGCGAGCTGCCGATTGCGGCCTACAACGTGAGCGGTGAATACGCGATGGTGAAGGCCGCCGCCGAAAAGGGCTGGATCGATGAGCGGGCCGTGGTGCTCGAAACCCTGCTCTGCTTCAAGCGGGCCGGTGCCGATCTGATCCTCACGTATCACGCCTGCGATGCGGCCCAGTGGCTGCGTGAGGGTTGAGGGCAAGCGCAGTCAGTGCGATCCTCCGGGGGCTCCGGCAGCATCCGTAACCCCCGATGGCCCGCTACCTCCTCCTCTGGGTTCACGGCCCCTGGATTGCCGCTTCGCTGATGGTGATCCTGGCTTTTCGCTTGCTTCTGGCTGAGGATTTCAGCCTCCACGGCCATGGCTGGGGTCTTCTGGGCAGCGCCTCGATCTGTTTCTCGATCGGCTGCGTGTGCAAGGTGTCGTGGGTGCTGGCGCAGTTGAACCGGCGCCGCACGGCCGCTGAGCAGCAGCTCGAGCACCTGGTGTTGCATTGAGCGCCAGCGGTATGAAGCGTTCCACTGTTCTGCTGATCATCGGCATCCCCTGGGCCACCGCGGTGGCGGTGCTGTTGACGGTGACCAAGATCCATGCCTTCAGCGGCCGGGTGCACTGGGGATTGATGGGCAGCGCCTGCATCTGCTTCTCAATCGGCTGCCTGGCGCGCACCAGCGTCGGCCTGCACGACATGGCCCAGCGGGCCAAGCGTGAGAGCGCGGCGGCGATGGACCGGCCTGCGTCCTGATGGTGGTGCGTTCGCTGCTGCGGGGCAGTGTGCGGCTGGGGGCCGGCTTCTGGCTGTCAACCGCGGCTGTTGCTGCGGCGCCGCTCAATTCAGTTGTGCCGCCATCGCCGGGGTTAGTGCGCTCGTTGGCGTCCTTCGAACGCGATCTGCTGGAGCTGGATGGGGCGCTGCGGCCTCAAGCTGCCAGTACGCCGGTGTTCAGCCTCTCGGATCCTGCCCTGCAAGCTCCGGATCCACAGGCGGCGCCCCTGACAGCCGCCGCTGCCGATCAACCCGAGGAACGTGTGCTCAGCCTGGCCCAGGCCCTCAGCGTGGCAGTGGCCAATAACCCTGAGCTGGCGGAGCGCCGTGCCCGCATCGCGGAGATGCGCGGGTTGCAGCGCTCGGTGCTCGGGCGGTTCTGGCCGCGGCTTGCTCTCAACCTGGGCAGCTCCTTTGCGCAGCGCAGTGATTACAACCTGGCCACTGAGGGCAATAGCGCTGTTTACAAAAGCACGTCTCCATTCCTGGTGGAGACCGGTGGATGGCAGCGGATTCAGGCCAACCTCGGCAATGCCTGGGGCTCCCTGGGGCTCGACTGGGAGCTGATCAGCTTTGAACGTGGGGCGGCCCTGGCAGAGCAAGACCAGCGCCTCAGCGCCAGCCTTCAGCAATACGGAGACGCCCTGCGTCAGCTCCAACTGCAGGTCAGCGAGACTTACTACGGGCTGCAGCTGGCTGATCAGCTGCTCCGGATCCGTCAGGCGGTGGTGCGCAACGACGCCCTTGTGCGTGATCAGGTGGCTCTGCTGAAGGGCTCAGGCTTGGTGCCACGGTTGGATTTGCTGCGCGCGGAGGCGGCCCTTCAGCAGAGCCGATTCCGGCAGGAGCAGGCCGAAGCGCTGCGCCAGAGCCGCCGTCAGGCCCTCACCAATCTGCTCAACGTGGCCTTCAACACGCTGCTAAGGGCCCAGGCGGATGTGGCGATACAGCCCCCCTGGCCCTTGCCCCTCGACGCCACGCTGGTGGCCGGCCTGCGCGATAACCCTGCGCTGGAGCAGCTTTCTGCCGAACGCCAGGCGCTGTTGCGGCAGGCTGATCGCCGCCAGGCCCAGCTGCTACCCAACCTCCAGCTCTTCGCCGCCGGAGGGGGCGGGGTGGATCAGCTCACGAAGCCGGTGATCGACCTCAATGGGTGTTGTGGTGCCAGCAACATCCGCCAGGTGGCCAATCAAAACGCCGACTGGGTGGCCGGTCTGCGGTTGCACTGGCGCTTCTTCGATGCCGGTGTGTCGGGCGGCGAAGCCCAGGCCAGCCGCGCTGCCGCTGAGGCGGTGTTGCAGCGCCTGGCCCGCCAGCGCAACCAGATCCGCCAGGAGCTGGAAACCGCCTTCTACGACTACCGGGCGTCGTTAAGCCAGCTGGCAGCTGCCGAGGCTTCTTATCAGGCCTCCCGCGAGGCATTCCGTGATGCCCGCGCCCGCTACCAGCTGGGTCTGGCGGATTACACCGATGTGAGCGAGACGATCATGCTGCTCACCCGCTCCATGGAGGGGATCGCCGAATCCACCACCCTCGCCAATGTGAGCTACGCGCGGATGTTGCGTCAGTTGCAGCCGGTGCCCCAGCAGCCGGAGCGTGCACCAACGCTGCCGCTCACCCTCACGGTTGATCCGGCTGCTCAGGGGCGCTAGTGCCTTCCGCCCTGAGGCGCCGCTGCTCCAGCCGCGAGCGCAGCGCCAGGCTGCGCCAGGTGAGCAGCACCAGCAGGGCGATGAACCAGAACCACACCTCTGGAGCGTTGCTCTGCAGCAGCACCCCCAGAAGCACCACCTCCAGGGCCAGAAAGGGCCATTCGCGCGTCATGGCAGGGTTCCCTCCTGGCGTCGGCTCGGCTGATCCTGCTGCAGATCGAGCTGCGGTGTGCGGTAGGTGCCGGTGAGATCCCGCAACACAGGCAGCAGATAGCTCACCGGTGTGCGCCATTCCACGTAGGCGTGCGCCTTGAGGGTGAGGCCTTCGCGGATCGGAAACACGCTGCTGCCCTTGGAGAGGGTCCAGCGGTAGCCATCGTCGCTGCTGCGGCCGGGCAATAGATCGATTTCGGTGCGGATCACCGGGCCGCTGGCCACCAGTGATTGGGCCAGCGGTGGGTTGCCCATGGTGGTGTTGATGTCTTCCGGGGTGGCGGGCAGCAGGCTCACCCGCTCCACCAACCCCTGAATGCCACCGAAACGACCGCGCTGCTGCCAGTCGGGCACCACTTCAATGCCCTGGTTGTGCTGCAGGCGCCGGGCATCGGCGGGGTGGAAGTAGGCGATGGCCCTGAGCACCGTGCTGTTGCGGCCGGTGGCGCTAGCGCCGCCGAGGGTGCCGAGGCGCTGACCTGGTTTCACCGTCTGGCCGCGGATCACCTGCAGGTCGAGCACGCTGCCGTCGCGTTTGGCCGTGAGGTGGCCCTGGTATTTGAGTTTGGCCTCGGTCACCCGCACCTCGCGGCGGGTGTTGTCGATGCGGAAGCGCCGTTGCTGCTGCTCGGTGTCGATGTCGAGCTTCATCTTGGTGTAAGCGCTGATCACATCCTTTTCGCGGATGGCGAGCTCATCAAGCTCCACCTGCAGTTGGGTGTTGCGATCGGAGGTGCTCACCACCTCCTGCGACAGCGGTGCCACCACCTGAGTGCGCGCCAGATGGGCGAAATCGGCCACCTTCTGGGCGTAGGTGTTTTGCAGGCTGCGCACCCGCTGGTGCTCCCGCTGCAGTTTGCGCAGGGCCGTATCGCGCACCTCCCGGGCGGCATCCAGGCGGATCGCATCGCGGCGGTTGAGGTCGCTGTTGATCTGCATCAGTTCACGCAGATCGCGCTGCTGCTGTTCGAGCTGCTTCTCCAGGGCCGGTTGGTCCAACACCATCAGCAGCTGGCCCTGGCGCACCACGTCGCCCACCTTCACCTTCAGATCGCGGATCTGGCCTTCGGCCCGGCTATCGAGGATCGTGGCGCCGCCAGGCACGATCACCACACCACGGCCCACTACCTCCGTGGGCACCGGCCAGAAAAGGGCCCAGAGCGCGGTGAGGCTGCCCACGCTGATCAGGCTGAGCAGCACCTGGCCTTCGGGGTCGCCGGCTTGGCGCTGCGTCCAGCCCCGGAGGGCCTGCAGTGATGGCTTCAGGTTCACGGCAGGCCCTCCTCTCGCACCATGATTTCTGCCGGTCCTCCGCGATGGGTGGCAGCGTTGACAATGGAAGGATCGTCGATCAGGTCCATGTCCGCCAGCCACCGACTCGGCCATGTCGCCCTGCGGGTGCAGGACATGGATCGTGCCAAGCGCTTCTACCTGGGGCTCGGCCTGCAGCTCACCTGGGACGCCGACGACTGGTGCTACGTGCAGTGGCCCGCCACCGGAGAAGGGATCGCCCTGCTGAGTCCCGGCTACCGGGCCGCCGGGCCCCACTTCGCCTTCCACTTCAACGACCGCGCTGAGGTGGATCGGATCCGCGAGCAGCTCGTGCAGCAGGGCCATAGCTGCGGGCCAGTGCACGATCACCGCGACGGCACCGCCTCCTTCTATTTGCAGGATCCGGAGGGCAACTGGCTGGAGATGCTCTATGAGCCGGCCGGTGGCATCCCCTCCAACACTGGCGCCGAACCGATCGCGGTGTTTCCGGCGTGACGGCTGCACCCCAAACCGAGGCGCAGGCTGGACCGGCGGCGGCGTCTGCTGGCCTCGCGCCTGGAGGTTCTCCTGGCACGTCTGATGGCATTGCTCCTGAAGGCCCTCCGGGTCCGGATATCCATGGATATCCCGTTGCCGACGCGCCTGCAACGGCACATCAGCCCCAGGCTGCAGCCCCCTTCAGCGGCATTCAGTGTGAAGCCCTCGAGCTACTCGAGTGGGGGCGCCTAGGGGAGCACGTAGCCGGCTTCGCCAGCACCACGGCTGGCCGCCGCGTGTGCCGCGAGCTGCCCCTGGCTCCCAGCCTTGAGGCCAGCCGCCAACTGTTGGCGCAAACCACCGAACTGCTCGCTCTCGATGGCGTGCTCGAGGGAGGCCTCAGCTTTCAGGGGGTGGCGGAGCTGAGCCGCACTGTGCTGCTTTGTTGCAAGGGCGGGGTGGCCTCCGCCGATGAGCTCCTCGATGTGGCCACCACGTTGGCGGCAGCTCGCCGGTTGCGCCGGCAGATCGATGATCCCGAGCTCCGGCCCACCACCACGGCGTTGGTGGAGGAGCTGCGCACCCTGCCGGAGCTGGAGCAGCGCCTGCGCTTCTGCATCGAAGACGGCGGCCGCGTGGCCGATCGGGCCAGCCCGCCCCTGGCCCAGTTGCGCCGTCAGATCGGCGCCGCTCGCCAGGAGCGCCGCGATCGCCTGAACGACTTGCTGCGCCGTTACGCCGCGCTATTGCAAGACAACGTGATTTCGGAGCGCAATGGCCGGCCGGTGTTGGCGGTGAAGGCCGGCGCCGCCAGCCAGTTGCCGGGCCTGGTGCACGACAGCTCCGCTTCGGGCAGCACGGTGTTTATCGAGCCCCAGGCGGTGATTCCCCTGGGCAACCGCTTGCGCCAGCTGGAGGGCGAGGAACGGGACGCCGAGCGAGCCGTGCTGCTGGAGCTCAGCGGCCTGGTGGGGCAGGAACAGCCGGCGCTGGAGCATCTGCAGCGGGTGTTGCTGCAGCTCGATTGCGGCCTGGCCCGGGCCCGTTACGGCGCCTGGCTGGGGGCGGTGCGCCCGGAACTCGATGCCGATCCGCTGGCGCCGCTGCAGCTCGACGGTCTGCGCCATCCGCTGCTGCTCTGCCAGGAGCGCCGTGAAGGCTCACGGGCGGTGGTGCCGGTAAGCCTGCGGGTGCATGAGGGGTTGCGGGTGGTGGCGATCACCGGCCCCAACACCGGCGGAAAAACCGTGACCCTCAAGAGCGTGGGCTTGGCTGCCCTGATGGCTCGGGCCGGCTTGTTCCTGCCCTGCAGCGGCAGTCCGCGTCTGCCTTGGTGCGCCCAGGTGTTGGCCGACATCGGCGATGAGCAGTCGCTGCAGCAGAACCTCTCCACCTTCAGCGGCCACGTGCGCCGCATCGCCCGCATCCTCGAGGCGCTGCCGCCGGCCGGCGCGGATCTGGCCAGCGCGGATCTCGCCAGCGCGTCTGGGGCCTCGCTGGTGCTGCTGGATGAGGTGGGTGCGGGCACCGATCCCACCGAGGGCACGGCGTTGGCGATCGCCCTGCTCAAGCAGCTGGCGGAACGGGCCCGGCTCACGATCGCCACCACCCACTTCGGTGAGCTCAAGGCCCTCAAATACGACGACCCCCGTTTCGAGAACGCCTCTGTGGCATTCGACGTGGAAACCCTCTCGCCCACCTACCACCTGCAGTGGGGGATCCCCGGGCGTAGCAACGCGCTCGCTATCGCCACGCGGCTGGGGCTGGATCCGGCGGTGCTGGCCGATGCCCAAGCCCTCCTGGCGCCGCGCGGCGAAGGGGAGGTGAACCAGGTGATCGCAGGCCTGGAAAACCAGCGCCAGCGCCAACAGGAGGCGGCGGAAGAGGCGGCGGCGCTGCTTGCCCGCACCGAACTGCTGCATGAAGAGCTGCTGCAGCGCTGGCAGCAACAGAAAGAGCAGAGCGCCGAGCTGCAGGAGCAACGCCGCCAGGAGCTGGAGCGCTCGATCCGCGACGGCCAGAAGGAGGTGCGCCGCATCATCCGCCGCCTGCGCCAGGGCCGCGACGTGGACACCACCAGCCTCGGCGAAACGGCACGACGCGCCGGTCAGCGGCTCAAGAAGCTCGAGCAGCAGCACCGGCCTCAGCCGGAGCGCCGCGATCACAAGGGTTGGCGGCCGGGTGTGGGCGATCGTGTACGGGTGCTGTCGCTGGGCAAGGCCGGCGAGGTGTTGGCCCTCTCCGCCGATGGCCGCGAGCTCACCGTGCGTTGCGGCGTGATGCGGCTCAACCTGGAGCTCTCGGCCATTGAGGGGCTCAACGGAGAGAAGCCGGCGCCGCCGGAAGCCACCGTGAAGGTGCGCAGCCGTACCCCCATCGGCAGCCGCAGCCCCGATGTGCGCACCGAGCGCAACACCGTGGATGTGCGCGGCATGCGGGTGCACGAAGCCGAGGCGGCAGTAGAGGAGCGCCTGCGCACCGCGAGTGGCCCCCTTTGGGTGATCCACGGCATTGGCACCGGCAAGCTCAAGCGCGGTCTGCGCGAGTGGCTGGCCACCGTTCCTTACGTGGAGCGCGTCACCGATGCCGAGCAGGGTGACGGCGGCCAGGGTTGCAGCGTGATCTGGCCGAAGTAAGGGGCCTGCCGGCCTCACGCCTCAGCTCAGATCCGGCAGCAAGGGTTCGCGGCTAGGTGTAGTGGCGGTGTTGGGCCGCGGGATCGCTTCGCCCGCCTGATCAAACAGACGCCAGCCCAGGGGATCCACCTCCAGGTGCACGCTCTGGCCCGGCACCAGGATTTGATCGGGTTCGGCTCGCAGCTGCACCAGGTGATCGCCCTCCTGCAGGCGGGCGGTGAGCAGCTGTTCGTTGCCCAGTCCCTCCACATGGCAAACCTCCGCAGGCAGGTTGCGGTTGGTGGCGGGCGCGAGCTTCAGGTGTTCGGCCCGTAGGCCGCCGTTGAGCTCTTCACTGCCGCCCCGGGCTTGCCAGTGCAGCAGCGCTTCGGCCATGGGGCCTTCGGGGATGAAGCGCCGGCTGCCCAGCTGCAGTTGGCCCTGGCCTGCGCTGCGCACCGGCAGCAGATTCATCGGTGGGCTCCCGATGAACTGCGCCACGAACAGGTTGCTCGGCCACTGATAAAGCTCGCTAGGAGTGCCCAGCTGCTGCAGGTGGCCGCGATTGAGCACGGCGATCCGATGGCCCATGGTCATCGCCTCCACCTGATCGTGCGTCACGTAGACGGTGGTCGTGCCGAGGCGACGCTGCAGCTCAACGATCTGAGCGCGGGTGCCCGTGCGCAACTTGGCGTCGAGGTTGCTGAGGGGCTCATCCATCAGGAACACCGCCGGTTGGCGGGCGATGGCGCGGCCCAGGGCCACCCGTTGCTTCTGGCCGCCGGAGAGCTCCTTGGGCAGGCGATCGAGCAGGTGGTCGAGTTCGAGGGTGGCCGCCACCTCCTGGATGCGCGCTTCGATGCGTGTTTCGCGGCTGGAGGGGATGCGCAGCGGTTTGGGCAGGCTGCGGCTGGCGCGATGCAGGCTGTCTTGAAGTTGCTGGGTGGCGCTGCGCCGGCGCTGGCGGCGCAGCCCGAAGCCGATGTTGTCGGCCACATTCAGGTGGGGATAGAGCGCGTAGCTCTGGAACACCATCGCCACATCCCGCTGGGCAGGCCGCAGCCCGGTGACGCAGCGATCTCCCACAAAAATCTCACCGCCGGTGGGTGCCTCCAGGCCCGCCAACAGACGCAGCAGGGTGCTCTTGCCGCAGCCGGAGGGGCCGACGAGCACCAGAAATTCGCCATCGGCGATCTGCAGATCCACCTGGCGGAGCACCTCCACCGGTGCACTGCCCCGCCGTGGTGGATAGGTCTTGTTGACCTGCTGGAAGCGAACCTCTGCCAAGACCAGGCCACACGGCGGCCCGATCCTAGGGTTGGTCAAATGCAGTTCATTGATCAGGCCCGCATTGCGGTGCGGGCCGGCCGCGGCGGCGATGGCATCGTGGCCTTCCGCCGCGAGAAATATGTGCCGGCCGGCGGTCCCTCCGGTGGGGATGGCGGCCGCGGTGGTGATGTGTGGCTGGAGGCTGATTCCAACCTTCAGACCCTGCTCGACTTCAAATACAAGCGCCTGTTTGAGGCAGTGGATGGTCGCCGCGGCGGACCCAACAAGAGCACCGGCGCCAGCGGCGACGGCCTCACGATCAAGGTGCCCTGCGGCACGGAGGTGCGCGACCTACGCACGGGCATCCTGCTGGGGGATCTCACCGAACAGGGGCAGAAACTGCTGGTGGCGGTGGGCGGCCGCGGCGGCCTCGGTAATGCCCACTACCTGAGCAACCGCAACCGCGCTCCAGAGAAGTGCACCGAGGGGCGCGACGGTGAGGAATGGAACCTGCAGCTTGAGCTCAAGCTGCTGGCGGAGGTGGGGATCATCGGCCTGCCGAATGCCGGCAAGAGCACCTTGATCTCCGTGCTTTCGGCGGCGCGGCCCAAGATCGCCGATTACCCCTTCACCACTCTTGTGCCCAACCTGGGCGTGGTGCGCCGTCCCACCGGTGATGGCACCGTGTTTGCCGATATCCCTGGCCTGATCGCCGGAGCGGCCCAGGGAGCGGGCCTCGGCCACGACTTCCTGCGCCACATTCAGCGCACGCGTCTGCTGATCCACCTGGTGGATGCCAGCTCCGACGATGTGGTGCGCGATCTCCAGGTGGTGCAGCAGGAGCTGTCGGCCTACGGCAATGGGCTGGATGAACGTCCCTGTCTGGTGGCGCTCAACAAAACCGAGCTGCTGCTCGATCACGAACTGGAGGAGAAGATTGAGCAGGCCAGCGACCACTGCGGCCAACCTGTTCTGGCGATCTCCGCCGCCACGTCACACAATCTCGACAAGCTTCTAGCGGCTACCTGGAAGGAGCTCGGAATCTGAGGCTCGTTCCAGGCAGGTTCGCTCTCAAGACGACTCAGTCGTCGTAAACGAGGCACTCAGGGGCGTCGGGGTTGAGGTCGCAGAACACCTCCAGAGGGGTGGGATCGTGCTTGTCGTCAGGGTGATGAGCCTTGTACTCCTCAAGATCCTTCACCTCTTCCTCGAGGTGACGAACCTTGCCCTGATCGCCGGCAGCGCGGGCCGCTTCGATCTCGGTTTTGTCCTTGGCGATGTGCTCGTCGATCGTGGTCATGGAGGAGGCCGGAAGTGCTCGGCCGCTCGAC
>NZ_JBIPMN010000168.1:0-5825 GCF_044369115.1 Vulcanococcus sp.
CCATACGGGCTGCAAGCCCTGCTGGACGGGGTTTGTGGTGGGCTTCTGATTTCGGCCGTCTGCCGTTCTTTGCGGCGTTCTTGCTGCGCCGTTGCTATGGAGAGTTCACCCGGCTCCTGGGGCCATGACACGCATTCGCCAACGCCGCGATCGCCACTTCATCGATGACCGCGATTGCCTCTATTGGATCAACGGTCCGGAGCATCACTGCTATCTCTCCGAGCAGCGCCAGTGGCGAACCGGTCTCAGCTTCGATGACGTACTCACCTGGAAGCAATGCGCCCCAAGCGGTCTGGTGAGCCAGCGCTTCAGCTCCCTCCAGGCGGCCTGTGAGGCGTTTGAGCACAACCAGGTGCAGTGGTCGTTGGATCTTTACCTGCGCCGCATGGGCGATGAGATGGCACTGCAACGCGGGGTGGACGACTACAAGCCCACTGCCCTGAAAGAGGAGGAGGTGCGCACAGGCCGGTTGCGCTTGCAGCCCTGGCTGGGCTCCGATCCCACCCCGGCTCCCCGCTGCGAGTTGACCGCCCGGCCAGCGTCCTGCAGGCCTGCCACCGCGGAGCTCCCCCACCAGCTGCGGCGGCGCCGCAGCAGCGCCGCTAGCCGGCCAGTTCGCTGAGCTCCAGCCAGCGCTCCTCGCCGCGCGCAATCCGCTCCAGCAGCGCAGAGAGCTCTTCACTCAAGGCCTCGAGGGCGGCGTAATCACTGCCGCCCACGGCCAATAGCCCCTCCAGTTCGCCGCGGCGCTCCTCCCATTGCGGCAGCTGCACATCGAGCTGTTCCAGCTCTCGGGTTTCCTTGAAGCTGCGGCGCCGGGTTTTGGTGGCGGTGGATGCAGGGGGCGGGGCTGCGGTGGCGCCGGGTGCGGCTGTGTTTCGCCTCGGGTTGCTGCTGGCGCTGCTGTTGTTGTTGGGTGAGGCCCCTTTGCTCTGCTGCCGTTCGAGGTAGCTGCTGTAGTTCCCTTCGAAGCGCTCCAGCTGCCCGTTCTCGAAGCTGAACAGCCGATCCACGGTGCGATCGAGGAAGTAGCGGTCGTGGGAGACCACCACCACACAGCCGCGGAAGTCTTCGAGGAAGTCTTCGAGCACGGTGAGGGTCTGCACGTCGAGATCGTTCGTTGGCTCATCGAGCAGCAGCACGTTGGGAGCCTCGATCAGCAGGCGGCAGAGGTGCAGGCGGCGGCGCTCGCCGCCCGAGAGCTTGCTCACCGGCTGGTGCTGCTGGGCCGGAGGGAACAGAAAGCGCTCCAGCAACTGGGAGGCGCTGAGGGTGGAGCCTTCGAGCTCCACGCTGCTGGCAGCCTCCTTCACTACATCGATCACCTTGCGCTGCCGGCCCGCGGCATCGGTGCCTTCAAGCACGTGGTGGCTGTGCTGATCGAAGTAGGCCAGCTTCACGGTGCTCCCCAGCTCGATCCGGCCGATGTGGGCCTGGCGCCGCCCGGCGATCAGATCCAGCAAGGTGGATTTCCCCGAGCCGTTGGGGCCGATGATCCCGATCCGATCTTCGGGGCTGAAGTCGTAGCTGAAGGCGCGCAGCAGGGGTGAGGCACCGCCATCGCGCGCTTCGTCGCTGGCCCACACCCCCAGCTCTTCCGCTTCGATGGCGCGTTTGCCCAGGCGGCGCTGGTTGGTGGCCAGGCTCAGCTGCCCTTTGGCCTGGCGCTTGGGCTGCTCCTGCATCGCCTCGATGCGCTGGATGCGGGCCTTTTGCTTGGTGCTGCGGGCCTTGGGGCCTCGTTTGAGCCACTCGAGCTCGCGTCGCAGCACGCTGCGCAGCTTGGCTTCACTGGCGGCTTCCGCGGCATCTTCTTCCGCCTTGCGGGCCAGGTAGTAGGCGTAGTTGCCGCTGTAACTGCGGGCTTCGCCGCGGTCCACCTCCACGATCCGGTTGGTCACCTGATCGAGCACGTAGCGATCGTGGGTGATCAGCACCAGGGCGCCCCGGAAGCGCTGCAGGTAGCCCTGCAGCCACTGGATGCAGTCGGCATCGAGGTGGTTGGTGGGTTCATCGAGCAGCAGCACATCCGGATCGGCCACCAGGGCTGCGGCCAGGGCCAGGCGTTTGCGGTAGCCACCGGAGAGATCGCCCACACGGCGTTGGGTGTCGCCGATGCCCAGCCGTTGCAGCACTTCACGGATTTGCTGCTCCAGATCCCAGGCCTGGCTCTGGTCCATCCGGGCGTTGAGCTCGCCCAGTTCGGCGAGCAGGGCGGTGTCGTCGCTGCCGGCGCTGTGGGCGTGGGCCAGGGCATCGCTCACCTCGGTGTAGCGCCGCAGCAGCTGCATCTTCTCGCCGCTTTCGGCGAACACCTGCTCCAGCACCGTGCGCTCCGGATCCATCTCCGGCTCCTGGCTCACCAGCACGATCCGCGCCTGGGGCAGCACGCGCCGCTCGCCGCCGCCGGGCGGCTCCAGCCCCGCCAGCACGCGCATCAAGGTGGATTTGCCTGCTCCGTTCGGCCCGATCAGCCCCAGCCGCTCCCGCTCGCCCACATGCAGGCTCAGACCGTCAAACAGGGTGCGGATGCCGTAGTCCTTGCGGACATCCACCAGGCTGATCAAACTCACGAACCAGGCTTCTGCCGCTGCGCTTCCAGATAAGCAAACACGCTCTTGTCGCCCACATCAGCGGCGGCGGGCATCGGGAACTTGCGCAGGGTGAGCACCAGAAGCAGCGCCGCTTCCACCCCCATCAAGCTGCCGCTCGCCGCCACGGGCAGCAAACCGCTCAGGGCACCAAGCAGGGCCACGGGCAGCAGCAGCGTGACCCCGATTGCTTCAGGGCGACGGAAACAGAAGAACTCCTTGAAGCCGATGCCGGCCAGGGCGGCAAAGAAGGGGCCGATCGCCCAGAGCCACGCCGGCTGGCTCGCCACTGCATTCGCCATGCAGGCCGGGCCAGCGCTGATGGCCAAGGCCACAAAGCCCACGCTCCCCAGCAACCAAAGCAGCTGCAGGGCCTGATGCAAAGGCCTGAGGTAGATGTGAATCCAGCGCAGGGCCAGGCCAACCCCCAGCAGCAGCGGCAGCAGCCAGGGCCACAGCCACGCCCCGCCCCACTGGCGCCACTGCAGCAACAGCCCTGCCTGGGCGACGGCCGCGATGCAGAGGGCCAGCCGATAGCCGAACACCTCCCGCTCGTCCTCCGCCGTGATGCAGTACGGCCCGTAGACCCCTTCAAAGCTGGTCATGGCGGCGGCGGCGCTTGCACCAGTGTGGCCAGGGCGGGTCCAGCGGGCACGATGCCTGATGGGTGCAAGGGAAAAAGGGCAGCGAAGTAGTCCTCGCGCCAGGCCTGATCGCAGCAGGTGTCTGCCACTCCGGGCAGCGCATGGAAGCGTTGGCGCCACTGCCATAGGGCGGGCAGCTGCCACAGGGGCCGCCGCGACACTCCGAACAGCGGCGCGTACACCAGCTCCAGCCGAATCAGGGTGGGGAACAGCTGCACATCCGCCAGGGTGAGGCTCTCCCCGCAGAGCCAGGGACCTGCTCCAGGGCTCGCCAGGGCGGATTCGACCTGATCAAGAGCAGCAAACAGCTCGCTCTCAGCTCGGTCGTAGGCCGCCTGGTTGCGGGCAAAGCCGCAGCGATAGACCCCGTCGTTCACGGCCCCTTGCAGCAGCTCGCGCCAGCGCGTGATCTCGGGGATCAGCGCCGTCGGAGCCAGATCGTGCGCGGGGGCTGTTGCGGGCCACTGGTTAAGCAGTTCGATCAGCCGTGAGCTCTCCCCCAGCACCACCCGGCCGCTGCCGGCCTCTACCAACACCGGCACCGTGGCCCGCTGGCTGGCGCCAGCGCCAGAGCGCCGGTAGAGCTCCTGCAGGGTGGTGCAGCCGAGAAATGGTTTTGGGAAACGCCAGCGGCCCGCTTTGGGATCGGGTTCCACGGTCAGCAGCGCGATCGAAGGCTGCAGCTGCCGCAGCACCCACACCAGCCAGGCCCGGTGGGCCCAGGGGCAGCTGCGCCCCACGATCAACACGTGGGAGCCAGCCCCTGCGGCATTGGCGGGCAGCGGCGGCAGTGCGTTGAAGGGCGAGACCGGCCTGCGGTAGTTGCCATCGCCATCGGCAGGGCCAAGGCCCTGCATCAGTTGCAGCCATTGCCAGCGCCAACCGGCCCGGGCGGCGCTCACCACGGCTGGAGGAATGGCCATCACCGGCATTGCTGGATCACTGCCAGGCTGGCGCAGCAATCCGCCGGAGAACAGGCATGGGCCAGGGCCGAGTTCTGGTGGTGGCGGCCACCCATGGCAACGAGCGCAACGCCCCCTGGCTGCTCGAGCAATGGAAGGCGCGGCCAGAACTGCTGCGCCATGCGGGCCTTGAGCTGCAGCTCACCATCGGCAATCCCGAGGCTTTTGCTGCCAACCGCCGCTACCTCGATCGCGACCTCAATCGCTGCTTTACGCCCGACCTGCTGGCTGACAGCACCCGCAGGGAGCGCGAGGTGCAGCGTGCCCGCGACCTTCTGGCGGCCCATGGCCCCGATGGATCCCAGCCCTGCGCGGTGGTGCTCGATCTGCACAGCACCACCAGTGCCATGGGCAATTCGCTGGTGGTGTACGGGCGGCGGCCGGCGGATTTGGCCTTGGCAGCCGGTATTCAGGCCCGGCTGGGATTGCCTGTGTATTTGCACGAGGCCGACGCTGCCCAGACCGGTTTTCTGGTGGAGCGTTGGCCGGCAGGCCTTGTGATTGAAGTGGGGCCTGTGCCCCAGGGTTTGGTGTCGGCGGTGATCTGCCGGCAGACCCAGTTGGCCCTGGAGGCCGCCCTCGACACCCTGGCCGCGGCTGCCGCGGGCCGGCTACGGCTACCCCACGCCCTGCAAGTGCACCTGCACCACAGCAGCCTCGATCTACCCCGCAGTCCGCAAGGGGTTCCCGTAGCAGCCCTACATCCCCAGCGGCAGCACCGCGACTGGCAGCTGCTTCACCCGGGTGATCCCCTCTTTTGGAGTGCCGATGGTGCAGCGCTGCCTTTGGAGCGGAGCTCAGCCCTGGAGGCAGGCGCCCGCTGGCCGGTGTTCATCAACGAGGCCGCCTACGGCGAGAAGGGCATCGCCCTGAGCCTCTGCCGCCGGGAGCTCTGGCGCTGCCAGCCCAGCTGGGCTGAGGCACTGGGCGCGTTGGTTCAACGCAGCGGGCCGTTGTAAATCAGCTGGGCCACCGTGCGCCCATCGGGGCTGATCAGGATCTCGCTGGTGGTGGTGGGAGCGGTGCCCAGTTGCTGCCAGCCTGGGGCGCCTCCGTTGAAGCGGAAGAGAAAGCCCTGATCGTTACTGCTCACCAGGCAGCTGCCGCCGCTGCCGCCTGAGGCAAACATGCAAGCCGCTGGCATGTATTGGCTGAGGCCTCCGTTGAGCTTCACCACTGTGTTGCGCGCCAGGTTCATGGCCCGCTGCCGCGCCGGTGCCTGCTGCTGCAGCTGGTCGATTCGCTCGAGCGTTTGATTCACGCCCTGGGTGAAGCCGGCAACAGGGCTCAAGGCCAGAGCTGTGGCAGCGGCGAGAGCGCCGGCGATCGGGGTGAGGCGTTGCATGGGGTTCGAGGTGGTGGGAGCTCAGCCGCAGGCCCAGGTGCTCTGTTCCTTGGTGCAGGGCAGATCGCTGCTGGTGCCGTCGGCCCAGTAAATCCGAAGCCTGTCGTCGCTGGTGCCCATGCGGAACGTGAGCGACTTCACCGGCCCGGCGGGCGCTTTGCCCGAAGGGTCCGCTGTGCTCCCCGCCCCTGGACTGGCCTGACGCTGCTCCAGCTGCTGCAGCCTCAGTTCGATGCGGTTGAGGCGCTCGTTCTCGGCGGAGGGATTGCTCTGGCAACCCACC
>NZ_JBIPMN010000290.1:0-3472 GCF_044369115.1 Vulcanococcus sp.
TTGGCTGCAGCAGGTGTATGCCCCCATCGATCGCCTGCTGGCCCAGGTGATCAACCCGTTCCCCGCCCAGCTCAAGGCCCTTTCCGCTGACCCCTACGACGACGCCCTGATGGAGGCCTTTTGCGCATTCCTGGAGCAGAGCCAAGCCCGGCTGGAGAAGGTGCAACGGCTCTACGGCGCCCTGGCGGCACCCCCCTCAGCCCAGGGGTTCAGCCTCAACCTCTACCACTGCTTTTCTCAGGTTCAAGACGCGGTGAGGGAGCTGGAGCGTTACACCATGGGTTACGTGGATAGTTACCTGCGCGACGGCCGCGAGATGCTGCGGGAGGCCAAGCGGCGCCGCAGCCTGCTGCAGGAGGAGCGCCGGCGGCTGGAGATCTGATGGGCGTGGTTGAACCCGGAGTGATTCAACCGGGGAAGAGCTCCAGCTGGCTGCTGCGCAGCCACACGTCGGGCACGGGGCGGCGGAACCGCAGCTGGGCGTAATCGCCTTTGATCAGCAGCACCTCCGCGGGCCCTTCAAAGATGTAATCCGGCGCGGCGGCGTCGCTGGCCTGGGCCTCGAGGCTGTTGCCGTAGGCCTGGCGGTTCACCCGCACCAGGCTGCCCTTCTTGATCGCCGGGGCTTCAGCGGCAGGGGTGGCGTCGGCCATGGCGCGCATCGGGGTTGCCCTGCAGGCTAGGGCCCTGTTGTGGGTGCTTGGTGATCCTGGCCGTTTCAAGCGGCTCAGGGGATCCAGACTGGAAGCAATGCATGCTGGCCATGAACGAGATCCTTTTTCTGGTGGAGGAGGCCGAAGACGGTTCGTTTCGAGCTCAGGCTGTTGGTGCTGCCATTCACACCGAGGCCGACACCATTGAGGAGCTCCACCGGGAGCTGAGAGATGCGGTTCATTGCCATTACGAGCCTGGGGAGGCGCCACCGCTCATACGCCTCCACCACGTGCGGCAGGAATTGCTCACCCTGTGAAGCTGCCCACTGATCTCAATGGTGTTGACCTTGCCAACAAGCTCCGCGTGTTGGGTTACGCAACAACGCGCCAAACCGGAAGCCATCGCCGCTTGACACGGCTCGGACCCGCTGGACAGCAACACCTCACGATCCCCGCCCACCGACCTTTGCGTGTTGGGACCCTGCGGGCCATCCTCAAGGGAGTCTGCGAGCAGTGTGGCCTTGAGCTCTCAGATCTGCTGCATCGGCTTGAGCTCTAGGTCCTATTCCCTCACAGCTTGAGGGCTGCAGCTGCCTAGCGTTGTCCAAGAGCGATCGGACATGGGCATGCGGATGCTGTTGGTGGGCTGCAGCGGCTTTGTGGGCCGCGCCCTGGTGCCCCTGCTGCTGCAGCACGGCCATCAGCTCACCCTGGTGAGCCGTTCAGCCCAGCCGCTGCCCGCTCTGCAACACCCCCAGCTCACGCGCCTGCAGGCCAACCCCGCTGACCCCTCCAGTTGGAGTCAGCCGGCCCTGCAGGAGGCCCTGGCGGCCGCGGAGGCGTTGGTGAACCTGGCGGGGGAACCGATCGCTGAGAAGCGCTGGACGCCCGCCCATCTGCAGCTGCTGCAGGACAGCCGCATCCACACCACCCGCGCCCTGGTGCAGGCCATGGCGGCCCTCCCCAGCGGCCAGGGCCCAGGCGTGCTGATCAATGGCTCGGCCATTGGCTACTACGGCACCAGCGCCAGCGAAACGTTCACTGAGGCCAGCCCCGCCGGCGCTGATGTGCTCGGCCGCCTCTGCCAGGCATGGGAGGCGGAGGCCCAGGCGGCCTCTGGCCGCTGCCGCCTGGTGATTCTGCGCATCGGCATCGTGCTGGGGGGCGACGGCGGGGCCCTCGGCAAGATGCTGCCGGTGTTCCGCCTGGGCTTCGGCGGCCCCATCGGCCATGGCCAGCAGTGGATGAGCTGGATCTCCCGCCACGACCTCTGCCAGCTGATCGCCCAGGCCCTGGAGGATCCGGCCTACGCCGGCACCTACAACGCCGTGGCGCCGGAGCCCTGCTCGATGGCCCAGTTCGCCGCGGCCCTGGGCCGCTGCCTGGGGCGCCCCAGCCTTCTGCCGGTGCCCGGCCCGTTGTTGCAGTTGTTGCTGGGGGATGGGGCCAAGGTGGTGCTGGAGGGCCAGCGGGTGCTGCCCGAACGCCTGCAGCAGCAGGGCTTTGCCTTTCGCGACGGCCAGCTCAACGCGGCCCTTGCCGCCGCCACCAGTTGAGGGCCCAGCCCAGCACGCCGCTCAGAATCGCCGCCCCCATCAGCAGGCCGATGGCCGGCGTGAACAGCGGCTCCCACAGGCGCTGAAACAGGTTGAGCGGCGCTTCTACGCCGCGGCTGTGGCAGAGCACCGCCACGCCAAACCACACCGCCCCGGCGATCACCACGAACACATCCGCCACCAGCAGGGTGTCGATCCAGCCCTTGAGCCGTTGCCCCCAGCTCGGGCTGGCGTTGGTGGTGCCGGTTCCGCTGGCGTCAGGCATGGCCGCTGCCGTTGAGGCGCTCAACAATGTCGGCGGCCATCCTGGCGGTGCCGCCGCCCCGGCCGATGCGCTCCAGCCCCAAGCGCTTCAGCTGTTGCAACCAGGGTTGGTCGTGCTCCAGGCGCTCCAGCACTTGCGCCAGCAAGACGGCGGTGCCATTGATTTGGCCTTCGCTGCCGGGGGCGCCATCGCTGGCGGCGCACACCACCCCCGGCCCCAACAGACGCCGCTGGGCCTCGGCAAAGCCGGCCGTGAACTGGGGCCCTTCCCCCTCCAGCTGCAGCACCGGTTTGCCCAGCCCCACGCATTGTTCGGCGGCGGTGCCGGTCATTGAGAGCAGCAGATCGCATTGCTGAATCACCGCGGCAAAGCGCCCCCACTCCAGCTGCAGGGTGAGCGGCCCGCGAATCAGCCGGCATTGGCTGGGGCTGTCGAGCTCCAGGCGCCAGCCCAGGCGGCTGGCCAGCGGCGCCACCTCCTGGGGCGTGAGCTTGCCCACCAGGGCGGCATGCAGCCCTAGGCGGGTCGCCGGCCACAGATCCTGGGGCAACCGCTCCAGCACCCGCAGCATCAGCTCCAGGTTGTGCAGGGCCTCCGGCAACCGGCTGCCCGGCAGCAGCCCCAGCCGCTGCTGCGGTGCCCCCGCCAGCGGATCGGAGGGCTTGAGGGCCCCATCAAAAAAGGGATTGCCGAGAAACTGCACCGGCCGCCCCAGTTGGCTGGTGAGGTCGGTGGCGGTGAACTGATCACGGCTGTAGATGGCCCGCAGGCGCCGGTTGCGCAGCAGGGCAGCGCACGGCCAGGGCAGTTGAAGCCGCCCTTCGTAGTGGCTGGAGTAGGCCACCAGGTAAACGGCCGAGGGCCGGCGGCTCAGCCAGGCGGCGATCACGGGGATCACATCGCCCACCACCACGATCAGCTCGTAGCGGCGGGCGATGCGCAGCAGCAGCGCCAGGCGGCTGAGCAGGTACAGCACCTGGCCCTGCACCACCTCGGTG
>NZ_JBIPMN010000288.1:0-5397 GCF_044369115.1 Vulcanococcus sp.
GATGGCGCTGCAGATTGCTTTTCACGCCAATCAGCTCTCCGAACGCGGCTGCGAGGTGGCGTTGTACGACTACTGCCATTACTGCGAAACCCTGCTGGGCCATCAACCGCTGGTGTTCTATCCCCGCCGGGCGGCTGCTAATGAGCCATCCGTTGTGGAGCGTTTTGCATCTCGGTTTCCGGTGATCGCCTACGACCACTTCAGTCAGGTGGATGCGGAGATTCAGCGGCTTGGTGTGGATGTGTTTTACACGATCAAAGGCGGTGAGCTTGATCGCATTGTGAGCCGTTGTGTGCCCACCATGGTGCACGCGGTGTTTGCTCAGTCGCTGTTGGAGATCCATGGCTCGGCCTATGCCTTCATCTCTGAGTGGTTGTCGTTGAAGTGCTCTGCCGGGTTGGTGCCCGCTGTGCCTTTTGTGGTGCCCACGCCTGCCGGAACCAGTGGGCCCGGCCTGCGTGAGCAGTTGGGCATCCCAAGCCATGCCGTTGTGATTGGCAGTTATGGGGGGCGTGGTTCGTTTGATGTGGATTTTGTGCGAGATCAGGTGATTCCAGATGTTCTGGATCAGCGCAAGGATTGTTATTTTCTTTTTATGAATTATGTGCCGTTCCTTGAGCATCCACGGGCGCTATTCCTGGAGCGTTCCACGGATGTGCTGTTCAAGCAGGCGTTTGTGGCCGCGTGTGATGCCATGCTGCACGCCCGACGCCAGGGGGAATCGTTTGGCCTGGCCTGCGCTGAGTTTTCCGTTCAGAACAAGCCGATCTTCAGTTATGCCCATACCCCGGATCGGCATCACCATTACGTGCTGGGATCGGCCGCCAGCCTGTATCGCAATGCTGCGCATCTTGAGCGGCTGTTGCTTGGCTTTGATCCCTCCAGGCCGCCCCCGCCCGATACAGGCGCCTATCGGCGCTACACGCCAGACATGGTGATGGAGGCGTTTGATCGGCACCTGATCCAGCCCGCCCTGGATCGGGGCGCCTGGGCTGTGGGCTTCACCACTGCCACATTGCCCCTGCGTCGCCCGCTCTCCCCCCTGGCCCGGGGTCTGTTCTGGCACCTCCAGATCGTGGCTCGGCGCCTCGGTCGCCTGGCCCGTTTGCTGAGGCGCCCCTTCCAGGCTTGATGGCGTTTTCCACCCCGATCCTGGTGATCTTCTGGAACAGACCCGCCCTGTTGGCTGGTCTGTTGGATGTGCTCGAGCCCCTGCAGCCCGAGCGTCTCTATCTGGCCTGTGATGGCCCGAGGGCCGGTGATGCGCACAACCAGGCTCTGGTGGAGCGCTGCCGTGCCTTGATCGACGAACGGGTCACCTGGCCCGTTCAGCTGCGGCGCCGTTATGGCGACCACAACCAGGGTTGCCGAGCCGGCGTGGCCTCAGCGATCAGCTGGTTCTTCGATCAGGAACCGGAAGGCATTGTGCTGGAGGACGACGTTTGGCCGGACCCCAGCTTTTTCCCGTTCATGCAGGAGCTGTTGGCGCGCTACCGCGATGACAGCCGCATTGGCTCCATCTCTTCGCACCACTTCCACCGCCAGCCCAGTGGCGGCAGCAGCTACCGCTATTCCATCTACAACCATTGCTGGGGCTGGGGCAGCTGGCGCCGTGCCTGGCAGCACTATGACTACACCTTGTGCAGCTGGCCTGCCTTCCGCGATCAGGGGCTGCTGGAGGGGTTGGGTAACCGCCGCTTTCAGCGTTACTGGACCCGCATCCTCGATGCCACCGCGGCGGGCCAGATCGACACCTGGGATTTCGCCTGGACCTACAGCCACTGGAAGGCCGGCATGCTCTCCTGCGTGCCCGATCGCTGCTTGGTGCGCAATGCCGGCTTCGGGCCCGATGCCACCCACACCAATGCTGAGGCTTGCCCCTTGCCGGAGCCGGAGGCGATGCCGTTCCCGCTGCAGCACCCCGGGTTCCTGCGGCCCAGCCCCCTGCACGACGAGCTCACCCATCGGCATCAATACCGCGACCCTTCACTGCTCGAGCGCTTGCAACGCAAATGGCGACGCCTGCGGCAGTGATGAGCGGCTGGCCCCGCAGCCTGCAGCTCTCCGGGGCCCCCGCCGGCAGCGGTTCGGACATCGCTGCGCGGCGGCTGCGGGCCGCCCTTCAGGCCGCTGGAGCCCAGGCCGATTGGATCAGTCCCAGCCAGCAGTGCCGGGTCGGTGAGCCCGATCGTTCTTCTTCATCTCTGTTCTGGACCCGTTCCGCTAACGCCTCGCGCTTGTTTGGGCGAGCGGTGGACCGCCTCGATCGGCGCCGGATTGGATTGCATCTCTCGATCACGCCGGGGCTGCGCAGTGGTGCGCTAGGGCGCTGGCCGGCGGATCTGATCCACTTGCATTGGCTGGGGACAGGTTTTCTGTCGTTGTTGAGCCTGCGGCGGTTGGGCAAGCCCCTGGTGTGGACCCTGCATGACCTCTGGCCCGTGCTCGGGGTGCTGCCTTATCCCGCACGGGGCGATGCCGCGCCAACGGGGCTGGGATTCGATTTCGACCCGCTGGCGGTGGCCATCAAACAGCGTGCGATCCCGGAGGGGATCCAGTTCGTCGCCCCCAGCCCCTGGGCCGCCCAGCAGGCGGAGCAATCGGACGTGTTTCAAGCCCTGCGCCAATCCCGGCCGATCGCCGTGATCCCCAACGCCGTGGATCCGTTGTTTTTTGAGGGCCCCCAGGAACCAGGCTCGCGCCGCGATCCCCAACGGCCGCTGCTGCTGTTCGGCGGCTCCAATGCCTTCAGCGATCCCCGTAAGGGCTGGCAGCTGCTGGCGCCATTGCTGCCTTGGCTGGCTCGGGAGCATCCCCAGTGGCGATGCGCCAGCTTTGGTGAGTTGCCCCCTGCCGGCCTGCACTGGCCCCAGCCCTGGCAGCACCATGGCCTGATCCGCGATCCCCGCCAGTTGGCGGCGTTGTACCGCTCGGCTGATCTGCTGGTGGTGCCCTCCCAGCAGGAAACCTTCGGGCAGGTGGCCGCTGAGGCCCAGGCCTGTGGGCTGCCGGTGCTGGCCTTGGCCGACAGTGGCGTGGGCTCCGTGGTGGAGCACCTGTGCAGCGGCTACCTGTTGCCCCAGTTCACCCCCGAGGCGCTGCAGCAGGGCCTAAAGGTGCTGTTGGAAGATCCCCACCGTCGCCAGGCCCTTTCGCTACGCGCGAGTCAACAGGCGGCTGAGCGCTTTCAACCGCAGCAGGTGGCGGCGCAGCACCTGCACCTCTATCGGCAACTGGTGGCTGGGGGTGGGTTCTAATGGCTGCAGCGCAATCAGCCCATGGCCTTCAACCCCGCCAGCGTGACTTGCAGCGGCCGAGTGGCCCTGATCACCGGCATCACGGGGCAGGACGGCAGTTATCTGGCGGAGCTGCTGCTGGAGAAGGGCTATGTGGTGCATGGCATCAAGCGCCGGGCCAGCAGCTTCAACACCAGCCGCATTGATCATCTCTATCAGGATCCCCATGAGGCCGATCCGCGGCTGGTGCTGCACTACGGCGACCTCACCGACAGCACCAACCTGATCCGGATCATCGAGCAGGTGCAGCCCGATGAGATCTACAACCTGGGGGCCCAGAGCCATGTGGCGGTGAGCTTTGAGGCGCCGGAGTACACCGCCAACAGCGATGCCCTGGGCACTCTGCGAATTCTGGAGGCGGTGCGCATGTTGGGCCTCACCCAGAAAACGCGCATCTATCAGGCCAGCACCAGCGAGCTTTATGGATTGGTGCAGGAAATCCCCCAGAAGGAAACCACCCCCTTCTATCCCCGCAGCCCCTATGCGGTGGCCAAGCTTTATGGCTACTGGATCACGGTGAATTATCGCGAAGCCTACGGCATGTATGCCTGCAATGGGGTGCTGTTCAACCATGAATCACCGCGTCGCGGTGAAACCTTCGTGACCCGCAAGATCACCCGCGGCCTGGCGCGCATTGATGCCGGTTTGGATCAGTGCCTGTTCATGGGCAACCTGGATTCGCTGCGCGATTGGGGTCACGCCCGCGACTATGTGGAGATGCAGTGGAGGATGCTCCAGCAGGACACGCCGGAAGATTTTGTGATCGCCACCGGCCGCCAGGAGAGCGTGCGCCGCTTCATTGAGCTTACGGCTGAGCAACTCGGTTGGGGGGGCATGCGCTGGGAGGGCACTGCCCTTCAGGAGTGCGGCATGCGTGCCGACACTGGAGCGGTCGTGGTGCGCATCGACCCGCGCTACTTCCGCCCGGCCGAGGTGGAAACGTTGCTGGGGGACCCCACCAAAGCCCGCGACAAGCTGGGCTGGACGCCCACCACCACCCTCGAGGAGTTGGTGGCGGAGATGGTCGCCGTAGACAAGGAAGAAGCGGCCAAAGAAGCCCTGCTGCGCCGCAAAGGCTTTGCCGTGGTGGGCTCGATGGAAAACCCGCCCACCAACCCCGAGGCGGTGAAGGCGGCCCAGCGATGACGGCGCTGATCACACCGGCGGATCGGATTTTTGTCGCTGGGCACCGCGGCATGGCCGGCAGTGCCATCTGCCGGGCGCTGCAGCGTGGTGGCTACGGGCAGATCCTCTCCGCCAGCCGCGACGAGCTCGACTTGCTGGATGGCGCTGCTGTGCAGCGCTGGTTTGCCGCCGAGCGGCCCACGGTGGTGGTGCTGGCGGCGGCCAAGGTGGGCGGCATCCATGCCAACTCCACATACCCAGCGGATTTCCTGCTGGAGAACCTCAAGATCCAGGCCAATGTGATCGAAACGGCCTGGCGCCAAGGGGTGAAGCGGCTGTTGTTTCTGGGTAGCAGCTGCATTTACCCCAAATTTGCCGAGCAACCGATCCGGGAGGAATCACTGCTTACCGGCTCCCTCGAGCCCACCAACGAGTGGTACGCCATCGCCAAGATCACCGGCATCAAGCTCTGTGCGGCCCTGCGCCTCCAGCACGGCTTCGATGCCATCAGCTTGATGCCCACGAATCTCTATGGGCCGGGAGACAACTACCACCCCACCAACAGCCATGTGCTGCCAGCCCTGATCCGTCGCTTCCATGAGGCGGCTGAGCGCGGAGATGCCAGCGTCACTTGCTGGGGCAGTGGATCGCCGTTCCGGGAGTTTTTGCACGCCGACGATTTGGGGGAGGCCTGCGTGTTCGCCCTGGAGCGCTGGAGCCCCGAACCGAACGACCTCCAGCACTTGAATGTGGGCACAGGGGTGGACCTCACCATCAAACAGTTGGCGGAGGCGGTGGCGGAGGCCACGGGCTTCCAGGGTGAGATCCTCTGGGACACCACCCAGCCCGACGGCACACCAAAGAAACAGCTGGACGTGAGCCGCATGGCGGCCCTGGGTTGGCGGGCGAGAATCCCCCTCAGCGAAGGCCTGCGCAGCACGGTGCAGCTGTTCCTTGAGCAGCTGGATCAACAGCT
>NZ_JBIPMN010000173.1:0-5380 GCF_044369115.1 Vulcanococcus sp.
CTCCAGGCCTGTGGTATCGGCAGGATCGAGACCAAAGGCGGCGTAGCTCTCCTCCATCGGTGCATCGAGGGGGGTGCCGCCGCCGATCACCTTGTCGAAGGCAAGGCGCTCGGCCACGTTCACGGCCGGCTCAAAGAACGAGGCCACGCCCTGCATCAGGCGCAGCAGGAAGGGCCGCACCCGGAACACCCGGGCGCTCTTGCTGCAGAACTTCTCGCACAGCTGGGTGATCTCACCGGTGCTCCAGGCGCGAGGACCCACCACCGGCAGGGCCTTGCGGATGGTTTCGGCGCGGGTGAGGGCCGCTACAGCAAAACGGGCCACATCCTGGGTGTTCATGTAGGCGATCGGTGTTGGCGTTCCGCTCACCCACACCGTTTGGTTTTCCAGCACCGGAATCGCGATCTGACTGATCAGACCCTGCATGAAGGCCACGCAGCGCAGAATCGTGTAATCGAAATCCGACTGCATCAGCGCCTGCTCGCTGCAGTACTTGATATCCATCAACGGCACATCGCGGTGCTTCTCCGCACCGAGAAGCGACACAAACACAAATCGCTTCACGCCAGAGCGCTCACAGGCGTTGAGCAGGTTGAGCTTGCCCGTCCAGTCGGTGTCGTAGCTGCTGCCGGGATCGTTGGCGCGCGCCGTGGCCGCATCGATCACGGCCTCCTGACCCTCAAGGGCGTAATCGAGGCTGTCGGGCTCGAGCAGATCACCGCGGGTGAGCTCGCAGCCCCACTCCTGCAGAAACGAAGCTTTGCGGGGTGAGCGCACCATGCAACGCACCTGGTGGCCGGCATCGAGGGCCTGGCGGGCGATCTGCCTGCCCAGCGTGCCCGTAGCACCGATCACCAGCATCTGCATGAGGCTTGTTCAGCGAGGCACGAGCCTAGTGGTGTGCCTGCTGGGTCGCGCTCAGAGCATTCGCTCAGGCTCAGTTATCTCCCTGGAGCTTGAGCAGCAGCGCACCACCCGCCAGACCAATGGGGATCAGAACCCAGAACAGCGCTGCAGTGCCGAAGATCTCCGAGGCCATAGCCAGGTGGCGTAACGGCTACCTGTTTAGCGCAGCCGCCAGCTCCAACAGCCGAGGCCAGGGGGCATTGCAGCGAAACATTCCATCCATCACGCCGGATCGCAGGGCCGTGTACCCCTCCGCCGCCAGGGCCTGCAGCAGCGCTGGCGTGGAAGGAGGGCCGCCGCCCAGGCGCCGCCCCAGCTCAGCGCTGGACCAGCAGCGCGCCGGTAGACCTGGATCTGCCAAGAGGCGAGCCAGCAGGCGTTCACTGCTCCGAGCCACACATCCGGCCGGCAGCTGCGGCACCAGCCGCTGCATCGCTGCCAGTGTGGGTGCGTGCTGCAGCGGGCCCAGCCACAGCGGCCCCGAGATGGCCAGCGGCGACGGCCTCCCAATGCAGGCGCAGGCGGGCCACTGGCGCAGCTGCAGCAGGCTCTGCTCCAGCTGCTCGCCGCAGGCATGGCAGTGGGCCAGCAGCCCCAATTGCTGTTCCTGGCGGGCATCGGCGCGGCGCTGCAGCTGAATCGCCGTGCGAAAGGTGCGCCCCTCGCTGAAGCTGAACAGCGGCCGAATGCCCCGGCCCATGGCCCAGGCCGCGCGGGCCACCACGGCGATCTGCAGGCGCAGGGCCAACTCCCAGCTGGCGGGATGCGCTCGGGCCGCAGCCCCCAGGGAGCGAATCGCAGCGGAGCGGTCGTGGCCGGTGGGGGAGCGACCATCGGTGCTAGCGAGATAAAGCACCCCTTCAAACTGCAGCGCCTCAAGGGCTGCAGGCACCAGAGCCGTGGGGCAGCCGAAGGCATCGAGATCGAGCAACCCGAAGCGACGCTCCTCCAGCAGGCAGCCCGCCAGCAGCTTCTGGGCCGTTTGGGCGGTGATCTCCAGGGATGTTGCGGCGGCCTCGAGGGGCACAAGGTTGCGCTGCAGCACAGGCAGCCGATCGGCATCGGCATCGTTGGCCCACACGGCACTGGCGCCGGCTTCGAGGCCATAGCGCAGGGCGCGGATGCCGCAGCCCGCCATCAGATCGAGCACCGCCAGAGGCTGCGCCAACTCCAGCTCACCCCGGGCGAGCAGCGACGCCAGCAGCACGCCCAGATCGCGCGATGGGCGGGATTCCGGCCGGAAGAAGCCGGAGCCGAGCTGCAGCGCTGCGGCACCTTCGCAATAGTGAAGGGAGCTCGCTGCCGCAGCAGCGCTGCCATCCGCCTGCCCAGAGAGCTCCGCCGTGTCGGCCACCACCGCTTTCCAAGCCTCTGTGTCAGCCCCCCAGCCTGCCCCCGCAGGCGCCCAGTGGGGGGAGCACGGCAACTGGCAGTGGCAGGAGCACACCTGCCACTGGCGGGTGCTGGGCGACCGGAACCATCCCGCCCTGGTGCTGATCCATGGCTTCGGTGCGGCTAGCGGCCACTGGCGCCACAACGCCAGGGAGCTAGCAGCGGCCGGTTGGTGCGTGTACGCGCTTGATCTGGTGGGCTTCGGGGCCTCAAGCCAGCCCGGCCACCGGCGCGATCGCCCGCTCGATAACCGACTCTGGGCACGGCAGCTGCAGGGGTTTCTCGAGCAGGTGGTGCAGGGCCCGGCGGTGCTGGTGGGTAACTCCCTGGGCAGCCTTGTGGCGATCACCTGCGCCGTGTTCTTCCCGATGTGGGTGCACGGCGTGGTGGCGGCGCCTCTGCCCGATCCCACCCTGCTGATGCCGCCTCGGCGGCGGCGACGCCCCTGGCGCCGGCAGGCCAAGCGCCAGCTGGTGGTGGTGCTGTGCCGCCTGCTGCCCCTGGAACTGCTGGTGCCCCTGATCGCCCGCACACCGCTGCTGGATCTGGGCCTGCGCAGCGCCTACAGCGACCAGCGGGCGGTGGACCGCGAACTGCGCCGCCTGATCGCCCGCCCAGCGCTGCGGCCGCGGGCAGCGCGGGCGCTGCGGGCCATGAGCATCGGCATGGCCCTACGGCCCCATGGCGCCACGGCGGCGGTGCTACTGGAGCAGATGCGCCAGCCGCTGCTGGTGCTCTGGGGCAGCCACGACCGGCTGGTGCCGCCTCAGATCAGCCAGCGCCTGCAGCGCCACAAAGGCGATCTGGAGCTGCAACTGCTGCCCAGGCTCGGCCATTGCCCCCATGATGAGAGGCCCGAGCTGTTCAACCACCACGTGTTGGGCTGGCTGGCGCGTAATTTGGATTCACGTCAGCCACACGAACAGCCCTGGGCATGAAGCACACCCTGTCGGTGCTGGTGGAAGACGAATCGGGCGTGCTGAGCCGCATCTCCGGCCTGTTTGCCCGCCGTGGTTTCAACATCGAGAGCCTGGCCGTCGGGCCTGCCGAACGCAGCGGCGTGTCGCGGCTCACGATGGTGGTGGAGGGTGATGAGCGCACCCTGGCTCAGATGAGCAAGCAGCTCGACAAGCTGATCAACGTTCTCGAGGTCACCGACCTCACCCGCATCCCGGCCGTGGAGCGGGAGCTGATGCTGGTGAAGGTGTCGGCACCGGAGAGCCAGCGAGCCGCCATCCTGGATCTGGTGCAGGTGTTCCGCGCCCGGGTGGTGGATCTGGGCAGCGAAGCCCTCACCGTGGAGGTGGTGGGGGATCCCGGCAAACTCGTGGCCCTGGAAAATGTGCTCGAGCCCTACGGGATCCTGGAGATTGCCCGCACCGGCCGCATCTCTCTGGAGCGCGCCTCCGGCGTGAGCACCCCATATCTGAAGGTCACCAGCCTGGACAAGCGCGTGCCGGCCTAAGTCAGCACGCACTGTTCCAGCGAATGGGAACTACTTGGCGTCCTGCACCAAGGTGCCTCCTTGCAGCACCTTGGCGCTGATCAGCTTATCGCCCTGGCTGATTCGGTCCACCACATCCATGCCCTTGGTCACCCGGCCAAACACGGCATAACGACCATCCAGCTCCGGCAGGGCCCGCAGGGCGATATAAAACTGCGCGCTGGCGGAATTGGGGTCGTTAGAGCGGGCCATCGCCAGGGCACCGCGCTGATGCTGCAGCTTCAGCTTCTCCGCCTTACCAGGCCCCACGGTGATCTCGCCGTAGCGGGGGCTGCTGTCACCGTCGAGGAAGAGCTCGAGCGGAATCAGGCGCGGCTGTCCGGTAGTGGGGTCGACAAAACTGCCGGTACCGAGCAGGTCCACCGGCGTGTTGGGGTTGGCGCTCTGGGGATCGCCCCCTTGCACCACAAATGGAATGGGCTCTTTCACCACACGGTGGAACAGGGTGCCGTTGTAAGTGCCGCGGCGCACCAGATCCACAAAGTTGCCAGCGGTGAGCGGCGCGGCGCTGCCATCCAGACTGAGCTCAACAGTGCCTTTGCTCGTGGTGAGCTCCACCAGGGCCGTGCCCTTCAGGCAAGGCACACCCGAGGCACCGCAACCAAAGCTTGTGGAAGGCCCAGGAGCAGCGCAGGCCACAGGACCAAGCGGGCTGAGCAACAGCAGTAGTGCCAGCAGCAGGCTGCGCAGAGAGCCCGAGCGCAACGAGGGCATACGGAGCGTCGTCATACGGAAGGTCACCAGGCGGTGCGAGCGCATGCTCAAACGCCCTCGAGCGGAACACCGAGGAAGCGGGCCAGCTCGGCACCACCACGCTCAAGATCAGCCAGAGGCATCGGTTCTCCAACGCGGGTGAGGGGCAGATCGCGGCGACCCTGCACGCGCAGAGCCAGCCGGCGGCGGGGGTTGAGGCCATCGCGCACATCCACCTTCACGGCCTGGATGTCTTTGAGCGGGGTGGTGACGCTGATTAGCTGGCGGAAACCGCGGCGGGTCACAGTGAGGGTGCCGGCGGTTTTATCGAAACGGTTGGCGCCGGAACCCACATCGAGGGCGATCACGGCCCACAGATAAGTAGAGAGCAGCGCAGCGGCGATGCCGTAGAGGCCCATCACCAAACCCTGTGGCACCCAGCTCAGGGCGGCGGGGTGACCGATGGGCAGCAGATCGGTGCCGAGGTAGCTCGAGGCGCTGGTGAGCAGAAAGCCCAGACCGCCGGTGCTCACCACAGCCGCCACCAACACATTGGAGAGGCGGCGGGAGCCCAGCACGTCCTGCTCCAGCAACGCGGAAGACGAGGCAGCCTTTGCTGCGGATGCCGAGGCCATATGGGCGGAACAACCGGTGGCTTGCCATCTTGGCGCGCCTGCTATCCAGGCTGGCCCAGGCCTGAGCACAAATACCCAAAACGCAATGGTGACGGGCCGTGTCAGGCCGTCAAAACCCGCCTCGCGGTGCCGATCAACGTTGTTACCATCGCCCGGTAACCCACAGCCCGCGGTTTTTCCCACCCATGACGATCGCTGTAGGGCGCGCGCCGCAGCGGGGATGGTTTGACGTCCTCGATGACTGGCTCAA
>NZ_JBIPMN010000026.1:0-17641 GCF_044369115.1 Vulcanococcus sp.
GAGGGCTGAAGCAGCCCAGAGCCCTGCCGATGGACTGACCTGTGCAACCGAAATCGGCACGGGGGAGCGGGAGGCCATGCGGCGCGCCTGCTGCACGAGCGATGCCGTGCCGGCACCACCGGGGAACGCCAACACCAACACCGAGACCTGACGGCCGGGGGAGGAGAGAGCCAACGCCCGGGCAACGGCCTGCTCCAGCAGCTCGCGATTGCGAATGGGCCCAGCGGCCCGCCCGTGCCGCTGCCACTGGGCCGGCATCACCAGAGCGGACCAACCCAGCTGATGGGCAGCGCGGCCGATGGCGGCATCGGCGCCACGGGCACCGCCGTGGAGCAGCAGGTGCACCATCCGCCCCCCGGAGCGGGCGAGCAGCTCAGCGGCAACCCGCTGATGGGGCCAGACCAGATCACGGCCACCACCAGCCGCGATCACGAGAGAGCGAGCCGGGGCAATCTCCAGCCGCGATGGACGACATAAAGCCATGGATTCAGCTGTCGAACGTGACAACTGATCGGGGCATCGAAGCCGCTCAGAGATACGCGGCCGGGATGGCGAGACCAGGGGGTGAGGTTGCCGCAGGCGATGGACTCGGGGCCCTTGGTGCAGCCCTTATTCTACCAGTACAAACGCACTTAAAGACAAGCAGATCCCCTGCAGGGCAATCGATCTACACAACACTGAGCCCCACGCAGCAGCAACGACTTAATGAGGATCAAGGCCATCAGATCAAGGCCGAATGGTGCAATGGCCGCGCAGCCGCGCGAGGAAAAATGGAGCATCACCGCAGCCAAACACTGGCAACCAGCTGCCAGGCCACCGCAGCCGCGGGAGAGCGACGATGCCCACCACCACACCACCGGCCTCGGAGCGGAGGGCGGCGGCGGCTGGCCGATGCACACCACGGCACAGCCGTGGCACGCTGAAGGACGGCCGTCGCCGACCGGAGCCTTGCGGCGCCCGTAGCGCCCGTAGCGCCCAGCAACAAGGCCGGCCAACCCCCTCCATCGAGCAGCTGCTTGCAAGGCAGCTGCTCGATGCTCAGAGATCCTCTCTGCCGCGCTCCGAGGACCCCGGAACCCCAAACCTTCTCACATTCCTTCTCACACCCAAGACAGCCGGACGCAAGACATCAGTAATAGCAAGCATTCTGGGCTTTTACAACCAGAGTCTTCTAAGCAGCCGGTCGATGGTTCGAATCCATCAGGGGGCGTTTGCCAGGGGGAGTGAAGCAGTTCCCCTGAAACCGGTCCGCAGGCCACTGCCCATCGCTGATCGTTCAGCGTTTATCCGGCCTGCTTTTCAATGATCGAGAGCGCACGATTGGCCAGGTCAAGCGTCAGTCGAAGCTGCTCAGACTGAGCAGCAACCTGAGCCGCAAAGGGTGTCTCCTGCTCAGCAGCCGGTCGTTTGAAAACAATAAAAACATGTGGCTGTGCATGCTGAAAACCCACCAATTCCCAACCCTGGCGGCCTTGTGTGTTCAGGAATTCCTGCAACTGCACAGCCGGATCAATCTCCTGGACCTGGGCGACAGGTTGCTGGGGCTGGTCGGAAGGGTTGTAGAAGCGGGGGAACTCCTCCTTGAGGTAAGCCTCACTGAAAACCGCACTCGATGCTGGAGCACTGGCCTCACCCGCCTGATCCGGAGCCTCGGAGGCCGGAGCGGGCGACTGGGCCACCGGTGGCTCGACATTCAGACGAATCACTTGGTAGTCCCAGTTCATTCGTGACCAAGAGGCTGAATGAAGAATCTTAGTTTCAAATCACGATCTGGAGCTGCAAAAGCAATACCAACGGTGGGAGTTGGCTTCCAACCAGGGATCAAAGCCGTGCGGCGGTGATCCATTCAGCGCGTGGATCCACACGCCGCGCCACCCGCAGCTGCTCCAGCAGCTCACGCTCCTGATCGCTGTAACTGCTTGGCTGCTTGAGGCTGAGGCTGAGCAACAGATCGCCGCGGCCACCTTGAACGGGCCAGCCCTTCCCCTTGAGCCGCAAGCTGCGGCCAACTGCCATGCCAGGAGGCACCGTGAGAATGGCCTCACCATCCGGTGTGGCCACGCGGACCTCAGCGCCGAGGGCCAGTTCATCAAGGCTGAGGGGGAGCTCCGCCTTGAGCTGGTCGCCCTCGAGGCTCCAAACGGGATGGGACTGCAGCTGCAGGTTGAGGTAGAGGTCACCGCGCCGACCGGTGCCGGGCTGCAGGTTCCCTTTGCCCTTGAGCCGAAGACGGCTGCCGGGCTTCACGCCAGCGGGGATGCGCACCTGCACGCGCTCCTCGTTCACCGCCAGCGTGCGCTCACAACCCCGGAACGCCTCAGAAAACGAGAGGCTGATCGTGGCTTCAGCGTCGAGGTTTGGGGCCGGTGCTCGACCCTGACCCGTGGCAAATCCACTGCTGCTGAAGCCCCCTGGAAAGCCGCCCCCGAAACCGCCGAAGCCACCCGGGGGAGCCCCAGGACCGCCAAACCGCCCGAGCAGGTCGTTGATGAAATCGTCGAAATTGCCGTAGCGCCCGAAATCAACATCGAAACCAGCGGGTCCTGACCCGGCTGCTCCTGCCTGATTCCAATACTGACCAAACTGCTCATAGCGCTTGCGTTTATCGGGATCAGAGAGCACCTCATAGGCCTCGCTGATCTCCTTGAACTTCGCTTCAGCGCTTGCATCCCCCGGATTGACGTCCGGGTGGTACTGACGGGCCAGCTTGCGGAAAGACCGCTTGACGGTCTCCGCATCTGCGCTGCGATCTAGACCCAGCACCTTGAAGTAATCGCGGTATCCGTTGGCGCTCATCGCAGCTGCTTCGCAAACCGGTGCCTTAAAAGCCAGTCTCCCAGCAACCGGGAGCACTGGACCTGCCTGGCCGGGGCGGAAGCCCGAACGCGCCTAGGGTCAACGCGCCAGTTTCAACTGTGATGCTGATCGCCACGCCACCTCTACGGATGCGCTTGCAGTGCTTGTCGCTCAGCCTGGCCCTGCTGGCCGGGGGGGGCATGGGGGTAACGGCAGCGGCACCGACACAGGCCGAAGTCGCTCCCGCAGCCGGCAGCAACTCGAGTGCCCCGCAGGCCTCAACCGGCTTCCAGAGAGGACTGGCCGAGCATCTCAAGCGCCAGGGTGCCGTGCTCTACGGAGCCTGGTGGTGCCCCCACTGCACGCACCAGAGGGAGCTGTTCGGACTGGAAACGATTGAACTGCTGCCCTATGTGGAATGCGACAAGGACGATGCCGGTCGGCAGACCTGCCAAAAAGCCCAGGTGAAGGGTTATCCCACCTGGGATCTCAAAGGCGAACGCAGAGTGGGCGTGCTTAGCCTGGAGGAGCTCACAACCTGGAGCGGCTACAGCCCGCGTTAACAGCGCAGCAGTCGCAACTGCAACTCAGTCCGCGTCGGTGGCACCAAAGCAGTGCATCAGCGCATCACCCCAGCTGTTGATCCCTTTCAGCTCAGGCTCACCGGCAGAGCTGAGGGCTTCTCCGTGGGCACGAAGCACAGAGGCCTTGTCCACGCTGTGGCCATGGGCAGCCGCCAGATCCACGATGTCGTCCATCCCGCTGGCGGCATGGAACTTCTGGCGAAGGTCCGCGTCGGACTCCACCTTGGCGAGGAAAGCCTTCAGATCAGCAACGGACACAGCTTGATAGCGGGGATCTCGCGGCTGATGCTGTCAGACAGCTGGCCCTGCAGCCAAGAGCAAGCCGCGGAACCGATGCCTTCTTTGCCTACAACCAGGCTTCCGGCCAGCCCAACCACTGCGGCGCTCCAGACCTGATCACCAGCGATTTCATCATCCTCTGATCAGCCTTATCCACACGATCAACATCTCACCAGCCCCCTGCCATTCAGGCGGGGGGCTTTTGCTGCGGCAGAGAAAGCGGGAGCTGCGAAGGACACTGCCCCCAGCGGTTGCTGGAACTTCAAAGGGGCCTTCCAGCCCCCATGGATCATTTGGTTGATAAGGCTGATCTCACCCCATCTCCCCTAAAGGGTCAGGCGGCCACAGGGGCGGTCTGACGGGAGAAACGAACGATGTTGTTCGCTGTTACGTGTTTGCTCTCACCGAGCAGGCTTCAGTCACCCTCCTCATGCCCCGTCGAAACCATTGCAGCCCCGGAACAGGTCCCGGCGGATGCCGGGAGAACCAATGGAGCTGAGCGGAATCGAACCGCTGTCCGAAACACTGGTGTGAGCCACCTAGTCCGGCCGAAACCGGACTCCTGCATTGTGGCAGGAGCGAGCACAGGGCGCAGGGGTGGGCATGACCGAACAGCTGCAGTTCCAGTGCACCGCTGTGCTGCCCCCTGGCCTCGAGGCCTGCGGCGCCGATGAGTTGAGCGAGCTCGGGGCCACCGGCGTGAAAGCCCTGCACCGCGCCGTGGGCTTCCGCACAGATCTGGCCGGCTTCTACCGCCTGCAGCTGCAGGCCCGCCTGCCCTTCCGGCTGCTGCGCCAGTTGGCGGTGTTTCCCTGCCGCCATCGCGAGGAGCTCTATGCAGGTGTGCAGCGGTCGGTCGACTGGAGCGCGTGGCTCCCCCCCGAGCTGAGCTTCCGCGTGGATGCCAGCGGCAGCCTCCCCGGCCTCACCCACAGCCACTACAGCGCCCTGCAGGTGAAGAACGCGCTGGTGGATTGGCAGCGGGAGCGCTGGGGGGAGCGCTCATCGGTGGATTTGGACAACCCGGACCTCTCCATTCACGTGCACCTGGGGGGCGGCCAAGCCCGGCTGAGCGTGGATGGCAGCGGCGAGAGCCTGCACCGCCGCGGCTACCGCCCCCGCATGGGCCTGGCACCGCTCAAGGAAAACCTGGCGGCCGGCCTGATCCGGCTCACGGGCTGGGATGGCAGCGTGCCGCTCGCCGATCCGCTCTGCGGCTCCGGCACGCTGCTGATCGAGGCCGCCTGTATGGCCCTGGGCCGCGCCCCAGGGCTTGAACATCGCTTTGCCCTGGAGCGATGGCCCGATTTCAACGGGCAGCTCTGGAGCCAGGCGCTGGAGCAGGCCGGCCAGAGCGAGCGCCAACAGCTCGCTGATGGCAGGCCCCTGGCACCGGTGGTGGGGCTCGAACTCGATGGCTCGGTGGCCGATCAGGCCCGCACCAATGCCGAAGCTGCAGGCGTGGGCGATGCCGTATGGATCCAGAGCGGCGATTTCCGCAACTTCCAGCCGCCCGAGGGGCCTGGCGTGCTGGTGTGCAACCCGCCCTATGGGGAGCGCATCGGTGATCGCGATGCCCTTGAACCGCTCTATGCCGATCTGGGCCGGATGGTGAAAGAGCGCTGCAGCGGCTGGGATTTCTGGCTGCTTAGCGGCAACCCTGAGCTCACCGGAGCCCTACGCATGAAAGCCAGCCGGCGCATCCCCGTGAGCAACGGCGGCATCGACTGCCGCTGGCTGCACTACACCGTGCGCTGAGGCGGAAAGCCACATCCGAGAATCCCCTCATCTGTGGCGCCTGTGATGCTCCCGAACCTGGGCCTGCTGCTGGGGAGCGCCGTTGAAGCTGGTGCACCATCGCTGGAGGCGGTGCCGCTAGAGGCGCAAGTGCTTTTCATCGGGGTGGTGTTTCTTGGCACCTTGATCGTGAGTCGCTTTTCGATCCGCATCGGCATACCGGCGATCCTGGGCGTTCTGGCGTTGGGCCTGATGATCAACATCCATGTGCTGGATGTGAGCCACAGCGAAGTGGAAAAACTGCACGTCTTTGCCCTGGCCCTACTACTTTTTTATGCCGGGTTAAAAACAGATATTCAATCCATTCGCGGCTTCCTGCAATACGGCTTACTGCTGGCTGTTGGCGGAGTGGCCATCTCCACGCTGATCCTGGGTGCGGCGATCTGCTGGCTCAGTTCAGCCACTGGAACCAGCCTGGTGCCAGGTCTGGCCGAAACCATGCCCCTGGGAGCGGCATTCCTGATTGCAGCTTGCCTGGGTTCCACCGACGCCGGTGCCACCTTGAGCGTGCTGCGGCAGGTGCAGCGGCAAGTCCCCGAACGGGTGCGCCACCTGCTCGAATTCGAATCCTCGGTGAATGATCCCTCCGCGCTGATCATTTACAGCATCTGCCTGAGCTTTTTCACCGTGACCAGCGGCGCCGGCGAATCGATGCCTGCGATGGCACTGAGCGCATCGAGCAGCCTGCTGCAGAAGCTGGGCTCAGGGCTCCTGGTGGGTGTGGGGTTTGGCTACGTGGCCAAGCTGGCGATCAACCGCTTCGTGATCGACAAAGAGCAGCTGCTGGTGGTGGCGATGTCGATCGCGTTTGTGGATTATGGCTGCGCCCATTTCCTGGGCGGATCGGGCTATGTGGCCGTGTACGTCACAGGCGTGTTCATGGCCAATCTGCACTACCAAGATTCCCAGATCAATCACCAGAGCATTCAAGAAGTGCTCCTGCCGTTCAACACCATGACGGAGATCAGCATCTTTCTCCTCTTCGGCTTATTGGTGAATCCTTCCGATCTGGTTCCCTCCCTACCCGCCGGCATCGCCGCTGCCGCGGCCTTGATGCTGCTGGCCAGGCCGGTGAGCGTGTTCTGCTTCCAGCACTTCTCCCCGTTCAACCTGCGGGATTCGAGCCTGATCGCCTGGTGTGGTCTGCGCGGTGCAGTGCCTCTTGCGCTTTCGTTCAACGTGGCCAACGCCATCCCCAACCTGAAGGGCCTGGATCCGGCCCTGGCCGCTGAGCTGGCTCAGAACTGCCAGAGCATCGTGTTCATCGCCGTGATCCTCAACCTGCTGCTGCAGGGGCTCTCGCTGCCTCCGGTGTGCCGTTGGCTCAACGCCCCACCAACGCCCGCGTCGTCTTCGTGAGGCCCGCCATCGTTTCCGGCAGATAGGGGCCTTTGGTGAGCTGGCCACCCACGCGCAGCAAGATCCCGCTGAACACCAGGTTGGCGGCGGCCCAAGCCAGCAAGGCCGGGATCCAGCCCCAGCCCTGAACGATCACGAGCCAGAGCACTAGCGCCAGCTCAGCGACCAGCACAGCCAGAAGCAGCGCCGCCATCCCGGCCCCCAGCAGCAGCACCCCCACAATCAGCCGCCGCTTCTCCCGGTCGACCTCCTTGAGGGCGATGCGCACATGCAGATCCATCACCGAAGTCACCAGACCGGTGATGCGTGAGGCGGCCTCCAACGGAAGGCCGCGGCGGCGCTCCTCGCGGCCGTTTCCGCTGCTCTCCGTCATGCCGAACGCCGGCCCGAAGCCAGCAGCAGACCCACCAGCACACCCACACCAGCGGCGATACCGAGGGCCATCAGCGGCCGCTCCCGCACAGGCCTCTCGATCCGGGGCCGGAGGCTGGCGTTGAGATCATCGAGTAACTGCTCGAGCTGCTCCTCCAGCGGGCGCAGGGAATCGGCCAGGTGATGGGCCTGATCACCGGTCACCTGCACCAGCTCGAGCAACTGCTGCTTCACACCGTCGCTGGTGCGCCCGGTCTGCCGGGCGATCACCTCCACCACCGTGTCAAAGCTGCCGCGGGTGGCCTCGAGCGTGTGGCGAGCCACCTCGGGCCATTCCCGCTGGATCGAAGGCAGCAAGCTTTCGAAGCGATCCCGGAACTGGCTCGCCGCTGGGCTTTCCGCGGTTGGAGCCGAAGCCTGAGGCTCAGCGGTGGTGTCGCCGGCGGGGGTTGGATCCATGGCGAAACAAGCCCGGTTGGCTGCGCTGGTGCGTCCAAACTATCGACGGCGGCTTGAAAACGTCAGGGGCTCCGCTACTTTGCAGCTGCTCGGCGCTCGGGCCTGTTGGTTCACATCAATCAGGTAGAGCTCACGCACTTCAAGTCGTTCGGGGGGTCGATGACCATCCCCCTCGAGCAGGGCTTCACGGTGGTGACCGGCCCCAACGGCAGCGGCAAGAGCAACATCCTTGATGGCGTGCTGTTCTGCCTGGGCCTGGCCAGCAGCCGCGGCATGCGGGCCGAACGCCTGCCGGATCTTGTGAACAGCTCCATGCTCAAGCAGGGCAAGGCAGCTGAAACCGTGGTCACGGTGCGCTTCGACCTGCGCGACTGGCAGCCCGACGACGCTGAAGCAGGCCTGGAGCCACCCGAGGAAGGGCCCTGGATTAAGCCAGGCCAGCAGGAATGGTCCGTGACCCGCCGGCTGCGCATCGCCCCCGGCGGCACCTACGCCAGCAGCTACAGCGCCGATGGCGTGGCCTGCAACCTGCAGCAACTGCAAACGCAGCTGCGCCGCCTGCGGGTGGATCCCGAGGGCAGCAACGTGGTGATGCAGGGCGATGTGACCCGCATCGTGTCGATGAGCGCCAAAGAACGGCGCGGCATCATCGACGAGCTGGCCGGCGTGGCCCTGTTCGATTCCCGCATCGAGCAGACCCGCAGCAAGCTCACTGAGGTGCAGGAGCGCGAAGAACGCTGCGCGATCGTCCAGCAGGAACTGCTTGTGTCGCGCCAGAAGCTGGAGCGCGACTGCGCCAAGGCCCGCACGTATCAGGATCTGCGCGAGCGCTTCCAGCGAGGCCGGCTGCAGGAGCAGGTGCTCGGCTTTGAACAGGCGCAGCAGGAGCAACGGCAGCTGCAGAGCCGCCAGGCGGCGCTCGGGCAACAGCAGCAGCGCGATCGCCAAGCGATCGCCGAAGCCAAAACCAGCCTGGAGCAATCCGCGAAGGCCCTCGAAGCTCTGCAAGCCGAAGTGAAGGCCCTCGGTGAAGACAGCCTGCTGGCCGTGCAATCGGAGCTGGCCGGCCTGGAGGCCAGCGGCCGCGAGCTGGCCCGCCAGGCCGAGAAACACCAACACAGCGCCGAGGAGCTGCAGCGCCAGCGGCAGGAGCTCGCCCGGCAGCAGGGCGAGCTGCGTCAGCAGCAGAGCCAGCTGGCCGCACCAGACGATGACGCAGCCCTGGAACAGGCCGAAACCAACTGCCGCAGCGCCGAAGCCGCTGTGGAACTCTCGCGCCGCCGCCTGGGCGAAGTGGCCGGGCGGAGCGGCAGCTGGATGGAGGAGCAGAAACAGCGCAGCCAGCGGCGGCAGGAGCTGCAGGCGCGGCTCTCACCGCTGCAGGCCGAGCAGCAGCAACTAGCGGCGCGGCTGCAACAGGAGCAGGAGCGGCTCACGGAGCTGAAGCAGCAACAGGCCGATGACGCCGCCAGCAGCGACGGCGTGGCCAGCACCCTCGATCTGCTGGAGGCCGAGTGGCAGCAGCTGCTCAACGATCTGCAGAGCCAACAAACCCAGGCGCAGGAGCTGGCGGAGGCCCTAGCCCTGCAGCAGCGCACCCGCCAACGGCTCGAGCAGGAGCAGGTGAGCCTCGAGCGCGAGATCGCCCGCCTGGAATCCCGCCGCGAAACCCTGCAGGAAAGCCGCGGCACCGGCGCCCTGCGCCTGCTACTGGAGGCGGGCCTCGATGGCATCCATGGCCCGGTGGCCCAGCTGGGCGAGGTGGAGGAGCGGCACCGCCTCGCCCTGGAGGTGGCCGCCGGCGCCCGCTTGGGGCAGGTGGTGGTCGACGACGACCGCATCGCCGCCCGTGCCATCGACCTGCTCAAGAGCCGCCGCGCCGGCCGCCTCACCTTCCTGCCGCTCAACAAGATCCGCGGTGGCGGCGGCAGCAGCGGCAACAGCGCCGCCTTCCAACGCGGCAGCGGCCCAGGGCCTGGCACCAGTGGTGGCGGGGGATTGGTGGGCCGCGCCGTGGAGCTGGTGCGTTTTGAACCCGTGTACAGCGAAGTGTTCCGCTACGTGTTCGGCGACACGCTGGTGTTCCACGATCTGGCCAGCGCCCGCCGCGAGCTGGGCCGATGCCGCGCCGTGACCCTCGATGGCGAACTGCTGGAGAAGAGCGGCGCCATGACGGGCGGCAGCTTCCAGCAGCGGGGCAACCAGCTGAGCTTTGGCGCCGCCAGCGATGCCGATGAAGCCGAGCCGCTGCGCCGGCGCCTGCTGGAGCTGGGCGAAACCCTGGCCGCCAGCCGCCGCAAGGAATCCGAGCTGGGCCGCCAGCTGGAGGAGCTGCGGCCCCGGCTGAGCCGTCTGGAACAGCGCCGGGCAGCCCTGGAGGCGGAACGCGGCGCCGCCCAACGGGCTCACGGCCCGCTGCAGCAGCGGCGCGAGCAACTGCTGCAGCGCATCAGCCAGATCGAGGTGGATCTGAGCAGCGGCCAGCTACGGCTGCAAACCCTCGCCGCTGAACTGGCACCCTTGCAGCAGAGCCTCCAGGAGCTCGAAGCCCAGGAAGCCAGCGCCCAAGCCAGCGGCGACAGCGAACGCTGGCAAGGGCTGCAGCAGGACCTCGAAGCGGCCGATGCAGCCCTCACCGCTGCGCGCGCCCAGCGCGATGGCTTACTGGCTGCACGGCGCGAGCGGGGCCTTGCTGCCGAGCGGGTGGCCAGCCAACTTCAGGCCCTGGGCGGTGAGGAGAAGCGGCTCGTGCAGGCGGTGAACGCCCTGGTGACCGAGCGAGCGGCCTGGAAGGAGCAGCAGCAGGCCGATCAAGCCAAACGCAGCGAGCTCGAAGCGCGGCAACACGAGCTGCAGGAGCGTTTCGGGGAGCGGCGCCGCGCCCGTGATGAAGCCGAAGCCCTGCTCTCGCGCCAACGCCAGACCCTGCAACAGAAGGAATGGGAGCTGCAGCGCCTGGCGGAAGAGCTCACGGCTTTGGCGGAGCAAGAGCGCAGTGGCGCCCTGCGGCTCGAGCAGCTGCAGGGCGACCTGCCCGATCCCCTTCCGGAGATACCAGACGAGGTTCGCGAGCTCGGCCTGGAGGCTCTTCAGGCCGAGCTCAAGAGCCTCCAGGCCCGGATGGAAGCGCTCGAGCCGGTGAACATGCTGGCCCTTCAGGAGCTTGAGGAGCTGGAAACCCGCCTGGCCGATCTTCAGGAGCGGCTGGATGTGCTGTGCAAGGAGCGCGAGGAGCTGCTGCTGCGCATTGAAACGGTGGCCACCTTGCGGCAGGAGGCCTTCATGGAGGCGTTCAAAGCCGTGGACAGCCACTTCCGCGATATCTTTGCCGGCCTCTCCGATGGCGAAGGGCACCTGCAGCTGGAGAACCCCGAGTCACCGCTCGATGGTGGCTTGAGCCTGGTGGCCCATCCCAAGGGCAAAGCGGTGCGCCGGTTGGCGTCGATGAGCGGCGGCGAGAAATCACTCACGGCCCTGAGCTTCCTCTTCGCCCTGCAGCGCTTCCGCCCCTCGCCCTTCTATGCCCTCGATGAGGTGGACAGCTTCCTTGACGGCGTGAATGTGGAGCGCCTGGCGGCCCTGATCGCCCAGCAGGCAGAAGCGGCTCAGTTCCTGGTGGTAAGCCACCGCCGCCCGATGATCGGCGCTGCCACCCGCACCATCGGTGTAACCCAGGCCCGCGGTGCCCACACCCAGGTGGTGGGATTACCACCAGCCGCCTGAAGGCAGCCCCTTGCCGCTCGGCCACAATGCGCCCATGACAAGCACACCCCCCGGTAGCGACCCGACCGCCACACCCAGTGATCGCCTCTGGCTGCGCTCGGAGCTGATGGGCACCCAGGTGATCACTCGCGACTCCGGCCGTCGCCTGGGTGTGGTGGGCGAGGTGGTGGTGGATATCGACCGCCGCGAAGTGGTGGCGCTGGGCCTGCGCGATAACCCCCTCACCCGCTTCCTGCCGGGCTTACCCCGCTGGATGCCGCTGCAAAGCATCCGCCAGGTGGGCGATGTGATCCTCGTGGATTCCGCCGACTCTCTGGCGGAAGGCTTCAACCCCGATCGCTATTCACGCGTGATCAACTGCCAGGTGATCACCGAAGCTGGTGAGCAGCTGGGCAAGGTGCTGGGCTTCAGCTTCGACATCGAGACCGGCGAACTCACCACCCTGGTGCTGGGTGCCCTGGGGATTCCCCTCCTCGGCGAAGGTGTGCTGAGCACCTGGGAACTCACGGTGGAGGAGATCGTGAGCAGCGGCCCTGATCGGATCATCGTCTACGAGGGCGCAGAAGAGAAGCTCAAGCAACTGGGCACGGGCCTGCTGGAGAAGCTGGGTGTGGGTGGCCCAAGCTGGGAGCAGGAAGAGCGCGAGCGCTACCGGCTCAACATGGTGCCGGTGGAGAACCAGCTGGCCGCCGGCCAGCCTGCGGTGCAGGAGCAGCAGCGCCGCATCGAGCCCGCCACCAACCGCCGCTTCGAGCCGGAAGAGGATTACGACTACGTGGAGGTGGAGCAGCGCCGCGAGCGCGAGCCGCTGCGTCAGCGCCGTTATCTCGATGAGGAGACGCTCGATCCGCCGTCCAGGCGCGGCTACCAAGAGGAAGCCCCCCGCCGGCGCTATGTGCGCGATGAGGGTCCTCTCGACGTAGAGCCGGTTGAGCCGTTTGATCGCCGCGATACCGACCGCTGGTAGGCGCGGCCGGCTCAGCGGTTAACCCTGACCGGGCTCGAACTGGAGCGAGGCCGAGTTCACGCAGTAGCGCAGCCCCGTGGGATTGGGCCCGTCGTTGAACACATGCCCGAGGTGGGCATCGCACTTGGCGCACTTGATCTCGGTGCGCACCATGCCGTGGCTGCGGTCTTCTACGGTGGTGATCGCATCGGGATTCACCCCCTCCCAGAAGCTGGGCCAGCCGCTGCCGGAGTCGTACTTGGTGTCGGAGTTGAAGAGTTCACTGCCGCAGCACACGCAGCGGTACATGCCTTTGGTCTTGTTGTCCCAGTAGATGCCGGTGAAGGCACGCTCGGTGCCCCCCAGGCGAGCCACCTGGAACTGCTCCGGTGTGAGCTGATCGCGCCACTGCTCGTGATCAGCGGAGGAAGCGGAAGCCATGCAAAGCGTGATGGGCAGGCCCACAAGCTAGGGAGTTCCCGCCAGCAGCTCTCGCACCATGCCGGCCAGCGCCGCCACCGCACCTGGCTGACCACGCAGGCTGCGCAGGTCATCGCGCATGCCCGCCAGCCGTTCAGGCTGCTCGAGCCAGCCCGCTGCTTCCTCGGCAATCTGGGCGGGAGTGATCGCCCCCACCCGCTCAGGCACCACCGCCCGGCCCGCCGAGATGTTGGGCCACGCCAGATAACCGTGATGGCGCATCCGCCAGGCGGTGAGCGCCGCCCCCAGCAACCAGCGCAGGATCGGCAAGCGGGCCAGGATCCCGAGGCCACCATCCCAGGCCTGCATCACATGCAGGTGCTGGGTGGGCACCAACACGATCATCGGCACCCCCAGCGCTCCCAGCTCGGCGGTGTTGGCGCCCACGGTGGTGAGGGCCAGCCGGCACTGGCTGAGTACCCCATGGGCCGGCTGCTGCTCCACCAAACGAATACGCGTTCCTGCAGGCGTGCGGAGCAGGGCCCCCTCAGGACCCTGCAGCAGCTCCGGCTCGCCGGCGGCGTAGGCAGCCGCAATCGCATTGGCAGGGCCTGCATAAGCCAACAGCTCCCGCACGCTGGTGGTGGGAGCCACGGGCAGCAGGAATCGGCAGCCTGGGTGCAAGCGGGCCAGGCGATCGGCCGTCTCGAGCAGAAACGGCATGCCCACCTGCAATTTGGCCCGCTTGGAACCCGGCATCAAGGCCACCCACTCCCCCTCCGGCAGCGGCTGATCGCTGCGGGCTGATTCCGAGAGATCCGCCATCAGATCACCCACCACCTGGCAGCGGGGTTGCCAGCGGAGCGCCAGTCGATCCGCTGCTGAAGGGCCCATAGCCGCAATCCGATCGTTCCAGCGGGGCCAGCGGGCCACCCATTCGGCGTAGGTGATGTGGCGATAGCGGAGGCGCGCGGAGAGCAGCACCGTCCAGAACTGGTCACCACCCAGAAATACCACCACCCCACGCGAGGGCCAGGGGCCTCCGCGGTGCGGACGCAAGAGCAGCCACCAAAACCGAGCTGCAGGCAGGATCCGATCAAACAGACCCATGCCCTCCGCCACTTGATGCTCGATGCCGGTGGCATTCGGGCAGGGCACGAGCACCAGCTGCAGGCTGATCGGGGCCTGCGAATCCAGGGGCCGCATGGAGAGTTCCCGGTGCAGCCGCTGCGCCAGCGGGCGCACCCAGGTGCTGAGCTCTCCTGGCCCGTTGCACACGAGCACAATCGCGGTTTCAGCCGGGCTGAATCGCGGGGCCCCGGCGGTAGGAGGGAAGCCGCCGGGCTGGGTCACACGGATGACCTGCTGAAGAACTAGATCAGTGCGGATGGCGAGACTTGAACTCGCAAGACCGAAGTCACACGCCCCTCAAACGTGCGTGTCTACCAATTCCACCACATCCGCGTGGTTGTTGATTCGGCAGCGCAGGGCTGACTGAACCGGGGGTTGGTCGTCTGTGCGTAAGTCTGAAAAGACCGCAGCAACAAGCGTGAGGGCTGACGACGCCTGAGCGCCGCTCCGGAACTATACCCATCAGCCTGGCGTGATTCGCCCTGGTGAGCACTGATACAGTCCCAGGCGGCCTGCGCTGCCGGATCTGCCGGCCTGCCACTGGATGCCCATCGGCAAACTGCTGATCGCCAACCGTGGCGAAATCGCTCTGCGCATCCTGCGCACCTGCCGCGAACTCGGCATTCCCACCGTGGCTGTGTACAGCACGGTGGACCGCAACGCTCTGCATGTGCAGCTCGCCGATGAGGCGGTGTGCATCGGTGATGCACCCAGCAGCAAGAGCTACCTCAACATTCCGAACATCCTTGCCGCCGCCACCTCCCGCGGCGCCGATGCCATCCACCCCGGCTACGGGTTTCTGGCGGAAAACGACAAGTTCGCCGAGATCTGTGCCGCCCACGGCATCACCTTCGTGGGCCCATCACCGGAATCGATCCGCTCGATGGGTGATAAGTCGACGGCCAAAGCCACGATGCAGAGCGTGGGGGTTCCCACCATCCCCGGTAGCGAGGGCCTGCTTGAGAACGTGGAGGAAGCCCGCAACCTGGCTGAGTCCATGGGTTACCCGGTGATGATCAAGGCCACGGCCGGCGGTGGCGGCCGTGGCATGCGCCTCGTCCCCAGCGCCGACCAGATTGAGAACCTGTTCAAGGCCGCCCAGGGGGAAGCAGAAGCCGCCTTCGGCAATCCCGGCCTCTACATGGAGAAATTCATCGACCGGCCCCGGCACGTGGAGGTGCAGGTGCTGGCCGATCGCCACGGCAACGTGGTGCACGTGGGCGAGCGCGACTGCTCGATTCAGCGCCGCCACCAGAAGTTGCTGGAGGAAGCCCCCAGCGTGGCGATCAACGCCGATCTGCGGCGCCAAATGGGTGATGCAGCTGTCGCGGCTGCGCGCACCATCGGCTACGAGGGCGCCGGCACTGTTGAGTTCCTGGTGGATCGCAGCGGCAGCTTCTATTTCATGGAGATGAACACCCGCATCCAGGTGGAGCACCCCGTGACCGAAATGGTGACGGGTGTCGACCTGATCGCGGAGCAGCTGCGGATCGCTGGCGGTGAGCCGATCTCAGTGCGCCAAGACGAGATCAAGCTCACCGGCCACGCGATCGAGGTGCGCATCAATGCGGAAGACCCGCGCCAGAACTTTCGCCCCGCCCCCGGCAAGATCACCGGCTGGCTCCCCCCCGGCGGCCCCGGCGTGCGCTTCGACAGCCACGTGTACACCGGCTACGAGATCCCGCCCTTCTACGACTCCCTGATCGGCAAGCTGATCGTGTGGGGCACCGACCGCAACCACGCCCTCAGGCGCCTGCGCCGGGCCCTCTCGGAATGCGCGGTGACCGGCATCCCCACCACGATCGACTTCCACCTGCAGCTGCTCGATCGCCCGGAATTCCAGGCCGGCGACGTGCACACCAAGTTTGTGGAGCAGGAAATGCTCCCGCCGCCTTAAGCCGGCAGCACACTGGCGCGGATCATCACCTGCGTGATCAGGCCCTGCTGGCCCACCAGCAGCTCGCGCATAAGACTGATCAGCCCCAGCCAGATCACCGGCGTGACATCCACCCCACCGATCGGGGCAATCAGCTTGCGGGTGGCAGCGAGCAGGGGCTCAGTGGGGATGGCCACCACGCGCCAGATCCCCTGACTGAGATCCACCTGGGGGTACCAGGTGAGAACGATGCGAAACAGGAAGAGCAGCGTCCAGGCCGAGAGCAGCAGGCCCAGCACCAGATGCACCGGGGGCAGCACCTGCCGCAGCAGCGCCAGGGTGTCAGCCCCAGATGCCGCCGCCTGCTCGACTCCCGCCATGGCAAGGCTCCCCGTCACAAAGCTCTAAGCAGCAGTGCACGGATCGTAGGAAGCAGCCATCGCTGCCTAGGATCCCAGGCGGATTCGTCACAGCCATGACCCCCTCCCTCGCCAACTTCCTGAGCAGCCTCGTGTGGGGTGCGGTGATCGTGGTCATCCCCATCACCATCGCCGTGATCCTGATCAGCCAGAACGATCGCGTTGATCGCAAACTCTGAACCCGCAAACTCTGAACCCGCAAGCTTTGAGTTCCAGGGCTTGCTGAGCGGCTCAGCGGCGCTCGACTCCCGGCCTACAGTGGCTTGAACGAGAGCAGCGATCCGTGGTCAACGCCAGCCTGAATTGGGCCAGCATTGTTGGGATCGTGTTGGCCGTTGGTGGCGCACTCCTCTATTTCATGAGGAGTTTTAAGCCCGCCCTGGCCCGCGATTACGACGTGTTTTTCGCCGCCGTGGGCCTGCTCTGCGGCGGCATTTTGTTTTTTCAGGGCTGGCGACTCGACCCGATCCTGCAGTTCGGACAGTTTCTGCTGGCCGGCACCACGGTGTTCTTCGCCTACGAAAGCGTGCGCTTGCGCGGGGTTACCACCGAGCAGGCCCGGCGTTCCTCCTTCTTTGACGACGACGAACCGGAGCCCAAGCCCCGCATGGGTGGCGGCCGCGACTGGCGCGACGATGTGGATCGGTTCGACGAACCCCAGCCCCTGCGCCGGCGCATCCGCTCCCGCGACGAGGGCATTGGCGAGCGCGATGAGGATGATCTGTACCGCCCCCGCCGTGCACCGGCCCGAGCCGCCATTCCCGAGCGGGCTGCGTCCCGCGATGAATGGGATCACCGCGGCGAACGTCGCTACCGCGCCGGCAGCGCCCCGACTGACACCTCAACCCGCGACTTCGGTGCCCGCCGCCAAGACCGCGACGAAACCCGGCGCGGCACTCGGCCTGCTGCCACCAGCGAGCCGATGCCACGCTCCAGCCGCCGCCCCGGGCCCAGCGAGCGACCGATGGACAAGCCCCAGGGAACTCCCTATCGGGCCCCCAGCACCACCCCTGCGCCCGCCGCTTCCAGCACCGCCAGTGATGCCGGCGTGAGCGATGCCGAATTCCGCCCCGTTCCCCCTTCCAGCCGCAAGAACAACCCCAGCAGCGCTGCTCCGCGCGATAACAGCTCCCGCTTCGACGACTGATCCGTGGCGGCGGCTAGCGGCTGCCGCCGGGCTCGCACTGGGCTTAAGCGGCTGCAGCCTTTCACCCTTCAACCGCCAACCAACGCCCCCCGTCGGCCTGGGAGCTGAGTCTCGCCAGCAACCGGCTCTCAGCGGCGACGGGCGTCTTCTGGCCACCCTCGTGGATCGTGGAGGACGCACCACAGTGGTGCTGCAGGAGCGCCGCACAGGCCGCGTGCTGCCCTTACGGCAGCTGCGCAATCGTCAGCCCCACAGCTCACCATCGCTGAGCTGGAATGGCCGCTATCTGGCCCTGTTGGTGCAGCAGGGGAGCCGGCGCCAGGCGGTGATTGA
>NZ_JBIPMN010000174.1:0-5349 GCF_044369115.1 Vulcanococcus sp.
TCACCGCCAAGTTGCTGAGCGGCTGTCTCGATTGCCTGTCGCGCCACGGCATCGACACCTCCGCCAGCAGCACCCAGCTCGACACCGCCTGGGTGCCCGGCAGTTTCGAAATTCCCCTGGTGGCCCAACGCCTCGCTGCCAGCGGTCGCTATCAGGTGGTGATCACCCTTGGGGCCGTGATCCGCGGCGACACCCCCCATTTCGATGTGGTGGTGGCCGAAGTGAGCAAGGGTGTGGCCGCCGTGAGCCGCGACACCGGCGTGCCGGTGATCTTCGGGGTGCTCACCACCGACACGATGCAGCAGGCGCTCGAGCGCGCCGGCATTAAGAGCAATCTCGGCTGGAGCTACGGCCTCCAGGCGCTCGAGATGGGCAGCCTGATGGCAGCGCTGCCGGGTTGATCAGCGCTGATCACAACCCTTTGCTGATCACAACCCCTTTGCAACGCTCAGCGGCAGATTCGGATTCTCGGGATTCACGCTGAGCCGCTGCAACTGCGGCTGGAGCACGAGGTCCATGTCCTCCATGGGGATGGCTCCGAGCAACACCTCATCACCCAGCACCATGGCGCCAGTGAAGCAGCGGCGGTTGGCGAAGCGCACCTCGACAGGGCCCATGTAGGGAACGCTTTGTCGGCGCCCATCGGCCAGCACCACCTCCCGCCGCTCCAGTTCCCTCAGTTTCAGTTGCAGGGCCACATGCTCGGGAATGCACAGGTGTACGGCCCCGGAATCGGCCAAGGCCCGCACCTCAAGGCTGCGCACCTTGGGGTTGCTGGGGTTCAACAGCTGGAGGCTGGCGTGAATCAATCCCATGGGGTGCTGGTGTCAGAAAAGTAGGCCGTCTTGGCGCGGTTGAAGCCGCAACCTTTGAATGCCACCGCTGTTTCAGTTGTTGCTTTGATCGCGTCGCAACAGCTTCTGGCCGTTCACGCTGGCAAAGCCCAGCTGCTCGTAGAAGCCGGCGCTGTTGGTGGTCATCAGATACACCCGCTCCACCCCTGCCAGTGCTGGTGAGGCCAGCAGCGCCTCCACCAGCTGGCGGCCGAGGCCCTGGCCCTGCAGGTCTTCAGGGATCACCACATCCCAGAGCACGGCGCGGAACACCCCATCGCTGCTGGCCCTAGCAAAGCCCACCAGACGGCGGCCCCGCCACAGGCTCACCACCGCGGCACTGCCCGCCAGCATGTGGCGCAACTGCCCGAGCGAGCGACCCTGGGCCCAGAACGTGTGCTGATCCAGCAACCGCTGCAGCTTCCAGAGGCCGCGGCTCGGCCGCAGCCCCGGACCCAGCCCCAGCCAACGCAGCCCTGGAGCGCCAGGGGCGTGGATCAGCAGGCGAATCGCGTCCATGGGCTGATTGTGGGCCAGCACCGGGATCTGTCTCGTTGGTGCAACCGTCGGAGCACAGATCAGGGTTCTGTACAAACCGTACGGAATGGGATCAGTGCTGCGCCGTTGAACAACAAACCACGCGGCGGCCGGCTTGTCGTGTGAGGTGAAACACTGGGCTCAAACAGGCGGCGCGATCAATCAGCCGATGCGGAAGGGAATCATCCTCGCGGGGGGCAGCGGCACCCGCCTGCACCCGATCACCCAGGCGGTGAGCAAACAGCTGCTGCCGGTGTACGACAAGCCGATGATCTATTACCCGCTCAGCACCTTGATGCTGGCGGGGATTCGCGAGGTGTTGATCATCAGCACCCCCCACGATCAACCGGCTTTTCAGCGTTTGTTGGGGGATGGATCGGCTTGGGGGATGAGCATCTCCTATGCCATTCAGCCCAGCCCTGATGGCCTGGCTCAGGCGTTTCTGATCGGGGCGGAGTTTCTGGCGGGGGCCCCGGCGGCGTTGGTGCTGGGCGACAACCTCTTCCACGGCCACGATCTGGCGCCGCAGCTGCTGAGTAGCAATGGCAGCGAGGCGGGAGCCACCGTGTATGCGTATCAAGTGCGCGACCCGGAGCGCTACGGGGTGGTGGAGTTCGCCGCCGATGGCCGGGTGCTCAGCCTTGAAGAGAAGCCGCTCAAGCCCAAGAGCCGCTACGCCGTGACCGGCCTCTACTTCTATGACGACACGGTGGTGGACCGTGCCCGCCGGGTGGTTCCTTCACCGCGGGGCGAGTTGGAGATCACCGACCTCAACCGGCAATACCTGGAGGAGGGGCTGCTGCGGGTGGAGTTGATGGGCCGGGGCATGGCCTGGCTGGATACGGGCACCTGCGATTCGCTGCACCAGGCCGCCAGCTTCATCCGCACCCTGGAGCATCGTCAGGGCCTGAAGGTGGGCTGCCCGGAGGAGGTGGCCTGGCGCCTGGGCTGGATCAGCACGGATCAGCTCGAGGCCCTGGCGGCCCCCTTGCGCAAGAGTCGCTACGGCGACTATCTGCTCCAGGTACTGGAGGAATCCGATGCAGGCTGAACGGCTGATCACATCCGGTGGCCTTCAGCTGCAGGGGCCCCTGTTGATCACGCCCCGGGTGTTCGGTGACGATCGCGGCTTCTTTTTCGAGAGCTGGAACCAGCAGGCCTTTGCGGCGGCGTTGGAGGCCGATGGCCAGCCCGTGCCGCCCTTCGTGCAAGACAACCACTCCCGCTCCAGCCGTGGCGTGTTGCGGGGGCTGCACTACCAGCTGCCGACCCATCCCCAGGGAAAGCTGGTGCGCTGCGTGCTAGGCGAGATCTTTGACGTGGCGGTGGACATCCGCCGCGGTTCAGCCACCTTTGGCCAGTGGGTGGGAGCGCACCTGAGCGCCAGCAACCATCAGCAGCTCTGGGTGCCGGCTGGCTTCGCCCACGGCTTCCTCACCCTGAGCGAGCAGGCCGAGGTGCTCTACAAAACCACCGACTTCTGGAGCCGCGACTGCGAGCGCGCGATCCGCTGGAACGATCCACAGCTGGCGATCGGCTGGCCGCTTGAGCCCTTGGCCGGTGCACAGCCCCAGCTGTCGGAGAAGGATGCCGGGGCGCCGTTGCTGGCTGAGCTGGCAGCTGCTGATCTGTTTGCGTAGGCCTTCGGCCGGCGCAGGTCAGCGCCCGCTCAGCCAGGTCTGAAAGTCGCTGGGATTGAGGATCTGCAGCGGGTTAATCGCCCCTTGGAGCATCAGCAGATCCGTCTCCCCACTCACCAACACGGGCGTGGCCGCAGCGAAGGCCAGATCAAGGAACACCTGATCGTGTGGGTCTCGAACCCGGTGGGAACTGGCAGGAATGGAGCCTGTCCAGCTTTCACACCACGGGAGTAAGTCTTCCAGCAGTCGCTCACGGTCGTCTGGCTCCAGCCTGAATTTTGGATCAGCAAGCACCCGCAATAACTCGCGGGCCGTGGGCTGTGCCAGCACAGGCGTGATCTGGCCGCACTGCCAGCAGGGTCGTAGCCAGCTCAGCCTGCCGTTGGCAAACAACAAAGCCGACACCAACACGTTGGTGTTGAGCACGGTTCTGATCGGCGAGGGTGTCACGCCTCCCGAGCCCAGTTCACTGCATCGGTGACATCGGCTTCGCTGATGCCCAGCTCCATCAAGCGGGTGCGTACGGCTGCGGCGCCACCTGGATGGAGCGGCGTGAGCACAATCCGGCCGTTGTCGAAGCTCACGTCGTAGTAGTCGGCCTGACCCGCCTGTTCCACCACGGCCTTGGGCAAGGTGAGCTGGTTTTTGCTAGTTCGCTTGGCAACAACCATGGCTCCTACCGTGGTAAGGAATCCTTACTTTAGCCGCTTCCTTGTCTGACTGGTGGCTCAGGTCGGGTGGCAACCGGTTGAGCGTCCTGAAGCGAATCGAGCCCGCTAATCGCTTCATCCTGTGAAGCGATTAAGCTCATCCGATGGAGCCTCAATGGATCTGGCAGCAGTGCGACTGGCCCAGCTTTCATTGGGATGGCGAGGCACTTCGCCCGGCGCTGCTTCAGGCGGCAGCAGAGCGGGAGCGGTTGGCAGAGCAGTTGGAGGGGTTGGCTGCTGGGCTGGACCGTGAGGCGTTGGCGGCGCTGCTGAGCCGCGAGGGCCTCAGCACGGCAGCCATTGAGGGTGAGCGGCTGGATCCAGCTGAGGTGCGTTCCTCCGTGGCGCGGCGTTTTCAGTTGCCACCCGGGGGGTATGAACCCCGCGCCAGCGCCCAGGTGGAAGGCCTTGTGCAGCTGTTGCTGGGGGCTACGGCGGAGCTGGGCGCCCCACTCACGCTTGCAGCCTTGCATCAGTGGCATGCCGATCTGTTTGCTGCTGGGCCCGATGGCTTGCGGGCCATTGCCATTGGTGAGCTGCGCGGATTGCTACCGATGCAGGTGGTGTCGGGTGCGATTGGTCGGGAACGGTTGCATTTCGAAGCTCCGCCACGGGACGGGTTGGAACGCCAGATGACGCTGTTGTTGGAGTGGTTCAACGGTCCGTCCCTGCAGCTGGATGGCTTGGTGCGGGCAGGGCTGGCTCATCTGTGGTTCGTCACCCTGCATCCCTATGACGATGGCAACGGTCGACTGGCCCGTGCCCTCACGGATCGTGCCCTGGCCCAAATCCCCAGGCCCCAGGCCTCAGCCCGGCGAACGGATCCGCTGATAGCCCGTGCCTATGGGCTCTCGGCCCGGATCCAGCAGCAACGGCAGACCTATTACCAGGAGCTGGAGCGCTGCCAGCGGGGTGATCTGGAGGTGACGCGCTGGTTGCAGTGGTTTCTCGAGCAGGTGGCGGCGGCGGCTCTCAGCAACCAGGCGGTGGTGGCCGCCGTGCAGGCCAAGGCGCTGTTCTGGTGGCGCCATCGCCATAGCGGTTTCAATGCGCGGCAGCAGAAGCTGCTCAACCGTCTGCTGGATGCCGAACCCGAAGGTTTTGAAGGTGGGATGACCCTGCGCAAAGCGATCGGAATCACCAAGGCAAGCCGGGCCACAGCCTGGCGCGATCTCAGTGAGTTGGTGGCCATCGAGGCCCTCACACCGATTGGCGCGGGCCGTAGCCGGGCTTATCGGCTTGGCTTCCCCTTTAGCGGCAGCGGATGAGGCCTGAGCAAGGTGAGGACCGATCGCCTCCAGGCTTCTACGGCAGCTGTACAAGCTGTACAGATCCTGGAGCGTTCAAGCCAGCAGCTGAGTGTCGTGTTGGACGCCAATGCACACGACCCCGATCGGGACAATCAGGCGCTGACGCTGCCTAAGAACAAGAAATGTTCCTGATCGGTCAATTCCAGGCAGCCATGGCGCCCTCTGGGTTTTTGTTGCCGCACGGGATCAGACGGGCTGGTGTTGCGGGTGATCGACGCACTGGGCAGCAAGGATCGATTCAGCAAGGTGCAAGAGCGCCATTGGCAACGGTTTGCCGAGTTCGCTGGGTTGTCGTGGGCCCAGACCCGCAAACGGGTGA
>NZ_JBIPMN010000038.1:0-16302 GCF_044369115.1 Vulcanococcus sp.
GTGAAAGCAGCTCGGCCCGAACTGGATGCTGCCGCCCGCGCCCAAACCGTGGACCATCACCTGGAGATGGTGGGTTTGATCGAAGCGCGCCACAAACGGCCAGCGCAGATTTCGGGCGGGATGCGGCAGCGGGTGGCTATTGCCCGGGCCCTGGCGGTGCGGCCAGAAGTGCTGGTGCTCGATGAGCCTTTTGGTGCCCTCGATGCCATCACCAAAGAGGAGCTTCAAGAGGAGCTACTCGCCATCTGGCGTGAGCACAAACCCACCGTGCTGATGATCACCCACGACATCGATGAGGCCCTGTTCCTCTCCGATCGGATCGTGATGATGACCAACGGCCCCTCCGCCACGATCGGCGAAATCATGGAGGTGCCGTTCGATCGGCCCCGCCGTTTCGAAACCATCCAGGACGACCCGCGCTACGGCCAGCTCCGCAACCACGCCCTCGACTTCCTCTATCGCCGTTATGCCCATGGCGACGACTGAAGCCTCAGCAGCATTGTCGATTCGAGCCGGCAGCACCCTGCTGCTGGATGCACAGCTGCTCGAGCGCAATCAATGCCTCACGGTGCACTCCGGTCTGGTGCGGGTGTCGGCCTCCAGGCCGGAGCAGGAAGCCCTGGCAGCCCAGCCGGTCACCCTCGGCTTTCTGCAGGCGGGTGATCAATTGCCGCTCGATCTGCTGCGCACCACCCGCTTGCATCTGGAAGCCCTCACCGCCGCCCAGCTGGTGGAGGGCTGCCCGATGAACCCGGCGGCCGGCACCATCAACCTGCATGAGTGGACACTGTCGCTGCTGCTGCTGCGCAACCTCAACGACGCGGGCCAGCGCATCGGCGCGCTGTTGCAGTTGCTGGTGGAACGGCTCGGGCGGCGCAATGGCGCTTGGTATGAGTTATCGCTGCGACTCACCCACGCCGAACTGGCCGACCTCAGCGGCCACACCCGGGTCACGGTGACCAAACAGCTCTCCCGCTGGCGCAGCCTCGGCCTGATCGAGCAGGACGCCGGCCCAGGGCGCACCCTGCGCATCGCACCGGAACTGCTGGAAGCCTGAAGCGCCGGGCTCAGGCCAACGGCCGTACGCACACCGCCGCGGCCTTGAGTTCCGGCTGCTTGGAATGAGCGCACGCCTGCTCGTGCATCAGGCGATTGGCCTCGCAAGCCTTCAACTGGCTGGCACCCCAGTGCATCGGCAGAAACACCGTGCCCGGGCGGATGCGATCGGTGACGGTCACCTTGGCGCTGATGCAACCGCGACGGGAACTCACCTCAGCCATCACGCCATCGCTGAGGCCATGGCTGGCCGCATCCCTGGGGTGCACTTCCAGCAACGCTTCCGGGTGCTGTTGATTCACCCGCGCCACATGAGCGGTGCGGGTCATCGTGTGCCAGTGGCCGAGATAGCGGCCCACGGTGAGCACCAGCGGGTAGTGCTCACAGGGGGGTTCAGCCAAGCCGAAGGGCTGTTCAGCCAGAAAGCGGGCCTTGCCTGATGCCGTGGGGAAACGGTGATCGGAGTAGAGGCGCGGCGCGCCCATGCCCGGCTCGCTGCCAGCGGGGAAGGGCCATTGCTGCGGGCCATGCTCCACCAGCAGCGCATGGCTGAGCCCACTCAGATCACACACCCGGCCGGCGGTGAGTGCCGTGAACTCGGCATACACCTCCGCCGCAGAGCCATAGCGGAACTGCTGCTCGAAGCCGAGGCGCCGGCCCAGCTCCGCAAAGATGGCCCAATCCGGCCGCGCCTCACCGGGGGGCTCGCGAAAAGCCGGGCAGTGGGTGACGCGCCGCTCCGAGTTGGTCATCACGCCGCTCTTTTCGCTCCACTGGGCAGCCGGCAGCAGCAGGTGGGCCACATCTGCGGTTTCGGTGCCGGCATAGGCCTCGCTGAGGACGACCAACGGGCAGTTGGCAATAGCGGCGCGCACGCGATCCAGCGACGGCATGCTCACCAGCGGGTTGGTGGCAGCCACCCACCACAGGCCCAGCTCGCCGCGCTCCATCGCTTCGACTTGATCCCACACCGCCAGGCCCGGAGCCGGGGCGATCGAGCCAGGCGCAAACCCCCAGTGGCGCTCCACCTCAGCGCGGTGCTCCGGGTTGGCCACGAAGCGATAGCCGGGCAGCAGCTGCGCCAGGCCACCGGCCTCGCGGCCACCCATGGCATTGGGCTGGCCCGTGAGCGAGAAGGGGCCGGCGCCGGCGCGGCCGATCTGGGCGGTGGCCAGATGCAGGTTGATGATCCCGGCCACGGTGGCGGTGCCTTCGCTGCTCTGGTTCACCCCCATCGACCAGAGGCTGAGCACCCCAGCCGCCTCGGCCCACCACTGGGCCAGTTGGCGCAGGTCGGCTTCGGCGATGCCGCAGAGATCGCTCACACGCTGCGGCGTCCACTGCTGCCACAGCTGCTTGAGCTCGGCGAAGCCCTCGGTGTGCTCGGCGATGAAGCCCTCATCAAGCGCCTGCAACTCCAGCAGCAGATGCCCAATGCCCTGCAGCAGCACCAGATCAGTACCCGGACGAATCGCCAGATGCAGATCCGCCGGATCGGAGGTGGCCGTGGCGCGGGGGTCGACCACCACGATCCGCAGAGAGTCCTTCTGTTTGCGCTTGCGCTTCAGCAGCCGCTGAAACAGCACCGGATGGCACTCGGCGGTGTTGGTGCCGATCAAGAACACCAGATCGGCACCATCGAGATCGTCGTAACAACAGGGCGGACCGTCGGATCCCAGGCTGCGGGCATAGCCGGCCACCGCCGAACTCATGCACAGACGGGAGTTGGCATCGAAGTTGTTGCTGCCCAGGGCACCCTTGAGCAGCTTGTTGGCCACGTAGTAATCCTCGGTGAGGAACTGCCCGGAGCCATAGATCGCCAGGCCCTGTGGACCTTGATCAGCCAGGGTGGTGCGGATGCGATCCACCAGCAGCCCAAAGGCCTTCTCCCAGCTGATCGGCGCGAAAGGTTGATCCAGCCGCTCGCGCCAGAGCGGTGTGGTGAGGCGGTTGTGGTGCAGGGTTTCACCCACCGTGGCGCCCTTCACACACACCTGCCCAAGGGAGGAGGGATGGTGGCGATCGCCGCGGGCTGTCCACTGCAGATCGCCGGGATCCTTAGGGGGCTTCAGCTCCAGGCCGCAACCCACACCGCAGTAGGGGCACTGCGCCCGGGCCGCCTGGGAGCCAGGATCAGCAGTAGCAACAGCAGCCGTGGCGGCGTGAGGAGCGTTCAGCGGGGCGGGTATCGCGGCAGCCATTGGATCAAGGCGCCTGGCACACCCCTGTGACGACCGCTACCAAACCAAGGATGCCAACGCTGGAACCCGAGCCCGTCCCAGCGCTGCGCTGCTGCCTGCTCAGCGGTGGTGCCAGCCAGCGCATGGGGCAGGACAAGGCACTGCTGCCCCATCCCGCAGGTGGCAACTGGCTGGAGCGCACCCTGCGGTTGCTGGCGGAGCTGGATGCACCGATCACGCTGCTGAGCCGCTGGCCGCACCATCACGCCCTGGCTGAAGCACTGCAGCTGCCACACCTGGAAAGCGTGGCCGAACCAGCCCCCTGGGAAGGGCCGCTGTTGGCGCTGCACCGGCTGATGGAGCGCTATCCGGATGCACGGCTGTTACTGGCACCGGTGGACATGCCCCACCTCAACACCGCCGCACTGCACACCCTGATCGCGGCCGCCGCCATGGCTCCGGAGCGCATCCATCTGGCTCACGACGGGGCACGCAGCCAACCCCTGCTGGGGATCTACCCGAGCCCGCCGGCGATCTGCAGCGACCTGGCCGCAAGCATCAGCGGCGGAGAGCGCCGGCTGCTGCGATGGTTGGACGACCAACCTTGCAACGCCGTGCCCCTGCCCGCTGCCGCGATCCACAACGTGAACAGCCCTGCCGAGCTGTGACCCCCATGGCCACACCAAAGGCCATACCAACAGACGGGCTTGGCCGGCCGCTCGGGGTGCTGCGGCTCTCCCTCACGGCCCGCTGCAACCTGGCCTGCCCCTATTGCCTGCCGGATGGACAGGAGCCCCCAGGCCTGCTGACGCTCGAGCAACGGCACGCCGTGGTGCAGGCGGCAGTGGCCCTGGGGGCCCACAGCCTGCGGCTCACCGGCGGAGAACCCCTGCTGCATTCCCAGCTCGAGAGCCTGATTGAGACAGTGCAACCGCTGCGGGCCCAAGGCCTGCGGGACATTGCACTCACCAGCAATGGCACCCTCCTCAGCGCCAACCGCGCCAGGGCTCTGCGCGAGGCGGGACTGGATCGCCTCACCCTCAGCCTCGATGGCGCCGATGGCGCCAGCGTGGCCCGCATGGCCGGCCTGAGCGATGCCAAAGCCGGCGAGCGAACGCTGGAGGCGGTGCTGGCCGCGATCGGGCATGCGCGGGATGCGGGCTTTGATCCCGCGGCGGGAGCTCTCAAGCTCAATGCCGTGATCCAGCGCGGCCTCAACGACGATCAACTACTGCCCTTGGCCGAGCTCTGCCGCGGCCAGGGCCTGGAACTGCGCTTGATCGAATACATGGATGTAGGCAACCGCAATGGATGGAACCCGGCCGATGTGGTGAGCGCCGGCGCAATGGTGGAGCACATCAGTTCCCGCTGGCCGCTCGAGCCGCTCGAGCGGGATCTGCACAGCACGGCCCGCCGATGGCGCCACCGCGATGGCACCGGCGGGATTGCCGTGGTGGCTTCCGTGAGCCAACCGTTCTGCGGCGACTGCAACCGCCTGCGTGTCACCGCCGATGGGGTGGCCTACACCTGCCTGTTTGCCGCCCCGAGCAGTGGCCTGGATCTCAAGCCCTGGCTGCAGCCCAGCAGCAATGCCATGGACCTGGAGCAGGCCTTAACCCAGCTCTGGCGCAGCCGCCACGACCGCTATAGCGAAGAGCGCCAAGCCAGCACCGCTGGCCGTGAGCACGCTGAGATGGCCTACCTGGGCGGCTAGAGCAACGCGGCCAGCCCCAGCAATTTCAGCGAGGCCAGTAGCAACACAACCGCCAGGCAACGCCGGATCCAGGCCACGGGCCAGTGGCGGCTGCCCAAACGCGAGCCGATCGCACCGGCGAGCACCACTGGAATCAGCACCAGGAGCCATTCCAGACGCCCAAGCCCGAGCAAGGCGCCGGGCCGGGCCAGCATCAGCCCCGCCAAGCCCGCGATCGAGTTGAACAGGATGAACAGCACCGATACAGCCGCGGCCTGACGGGTGGTGCACCAGCGGCAGAGCAGCAGCAGGGGTGTGAGAAACACGCCACCGCCAGTGCCGGTGAGCCCGGCCAACACACCGAGGCTGCCGCCGGCAGCGAACAACAGCAGCCGCGGAGGTTCCCGCAACGTGGGGGGATCCACAAGTGCGCGCCCCAGCCGCCAAGCCGAAAACAACAGCACCACGCCCACTAGGCGGCGAAACCACAGTGAGGGCAGATTCAGCCATCCCCCCAGAAAGGCCCCTGGAATCGCCAGCAGATACACCGGCCAGATCCGGCGCCACGGCAGATGAGCCGCCCGCAAAAAATTCCAGCAACCCACGCTGGCCACGAGCGTGTTGAGGATCAAGGCCAGGGGCTTGATCTGCTCCGCCGGGAACCCCGCCAAGGCGAGCACAGCGATGTAGCCAGAGGCTCCGGCATGCCCCACCGAGGCATAGAGGAAGGCAACAACCGCGAGGGGTGCGGCAAGCAACCACACCGCAGTGATCACAACCAATGCTGGGGGTAGGGAAAAGCACCGGGCACCCAGCGGCTGAAGGCCCAGGCCAACACCACCAGAAGGAGAGAACCGCTCAACACGGGAAAGAGCAGAAAGCTCCAGGCCACCTTCAAATACACCGCCAGAAAAGCCATGCCACCTGCGGGGGGATGCAGGCAGCGCAGCTGCTGGCCCAACAGGATCGTGAGGCCCACCGCCAAGGCCAGCACCAGTGGCCCCTGGCCGGCGGTACTCACCAGGGCCACACCCACCAAGCCACCAATGCCATTACCCAGAACGATGTTGCGCGGCTGAGCCAGAGGGCTGGCGGGGTAGCCAAACAGCAGCACGCACGACGCACCCAAGGGCGCGACGATCAGCACCTGCCCGCTCCAAAGGGAGAGCAGACCCAGCAACAGCACCGCACAGAGCGCCGCCAGCGACGTGACCCCGATCTGGTTGAGCCGAAAGCGGGGCTGATAGCGACGGCCGCGGCGGCGTTCGCGCCTGGCTACCACATGCAGGCGACGCAAACGGCTCACCCGGCGGGCTCCGTGAGCCTGGGTAGCAGCTGCACCAGGTTGCAGGGGCGCGTGGCTTCGTTGAGCTGAGCGGAAATCAGGCGATCCCAGGCGGTTTGCACCGCATCCAGCGATCCAGGCAGCACAAAAATCACCGTGCCATTGGCCACGCCAGCCAAGCAGCGGCTCTGCAGCGTGCTGGTACCGATTGTTTCAAAGGAGAGAACGCGAAAGAGCTCGCCAAAACCCTCAATCGTCTTATCGAGCAGGGGTGCCACGGCTTCAGGGGTGCCATCGCGGCCGGTGAGGCCGGTGCCGCCGCTGCTGATCACCACCTGCACAGCGGGGTCGGCGATCCAGCGGCTCAGTTCAGCGCGAATCTGATAACGGTTATCGGGCACGATGCAACGTTCCACAAGGCGGTGGCCGCCCGCCTCGAGCCGCTGCTGCAGGGCATCACCGGAGCGATCGTCCGCCCGGGTGCGGGTATCAGAAACGGTGAGCAGAGCGATGGTGAGGCTCAAGTCATCAGCAAAGGAGAAGAAGCCATGGTCGCAAGGGATCGGATGTAGCGATGGCTAGTGTTGTGTTCATGGTTGGACCATGCGCGGGAGAGATCCGGATCCTGCTGTTCGCTTGGCTTCGCGAACAGGCCGGCTGGGCTGAACAACAGTGGCCTGTAAACCCAAACGACGATGGCAGGCTCACACCGCGTCAGCTGTGGTTGAAGTTGCAGCTGCCCGGCGATCTCGATCAAGCGATCCGAGTGTCGATCAACCGGCAATTCGCCGACGCCGACACCCCCCTGCAGCCCGGCGATGAGCTCGCCTTTCTGCCACCCATCAACGGGGGCTGAGGCTGAAGCCATGCAGCTCAGGATCGATCTCCACAGCACCGGCTTCGAGCCGCTCGTTGTGCTGACGCGTTGGCAGGACGAACAACAACACAGAAGCAACGTCCAAAGTGCCGCTGAGGCTTTCTTTATCGGACGGGTTCGTGGCGTAGCCGCGGATGGCCGTGAGCTGGAAGCCCTCGAGCTCGAGCACTACCCCGGCATGACCGAGCTGCAGTTGGAGCGGCTCGCCCTCGATTGCTGCAACCGCCATGGGGTGATCAGCTGCCTGGTGCAGCACCGCATTGGCCGGGTGCTCCCCGGCGAAGCGATCGTGCTGGTAGCCATCGGCGCCGACCGCCGCGGCCCGGCCCAGCGCTGCTGCCAGGAACTCCTGGAGGCCCTCAAACACCACGCACCCTTCTGGAAGCGCGAGTGGCGCGCCGACGGCAGCAGCGAATGGCTCAGCGGCAACACACCGCTCTGAGCTCAAAACACAGGCAAACGCAACAGCTGCGCCCACAGCTCCGTGCCCGCCTCCAGGGTCCCCAGCTCCGCCGGGATCTCCAACAGCAGATCAGCGCCCTGAAGCGAACCGATGCGGGAGGAAGCCTGCGAGCCTTCAATGGACGCCCAGAGCCCGCCATCGGCGGCCACCGCCAACTGAGCCCTGGCCAGCTCAGGCCTACCGGCACCACGGAGCAGCGGGGCCTCCAGCCGAACCTTCAGCCGCGGCAACAGCTGCAGCTCAGCACCCTCGAGCCGTTGCAGGGCCGGCCAGAGCAATTGCAACGCCGTGATCGCTGCCGCCACCGGATTGCCCGGCAGCCCAAAAAAGGGCACCCCCGCCACCTGTCCCCAGGCAAAGGGCCGGCCGGGTTTCAGGAACAGCTTCCAGAAGCGCACCGCTCCCAACTCCTCCACCAGCGGCCGGATCCAATCGCTATCGCCGGCCGACACGCCACCCGTGCTCACCACCACATCACACTCCTGCGCCAGCTCCCGCAATGCAGCACGCAACGGTTCCGGCTGATCCACCACCACGCGCCGATCGGCAACGGCGTATCCCAGCCGCTGCAGCAATGCCGTGAGCAAGGCCGAATTGCTCTCCCAGATCTGGCCCGGGCCACGCTCCATACCGGGCGGCAGCAATTCATCCCCGCTGATCAACAGGCCCAATCGCGGCCGGCGCGTCACCTGCAGCTTCTGCACACCGCAGCTGGCGAGGCGCCCTAGATCAGCCACCCCCAGCCGCTGACCCGCCGGCACCAGCTCCTGGCCCGGGGCTGCTTCCTCTGTGGGTTGGCGAATCCAGGCGTTGGGCCCGCAGGCTTTCACCAGCATGAGCTGCTCACCCTCCAGCGCCACCAACTCCTGGGGCAGCACCCGTTCACTGCCCTCCGGCACCACCGCTCCGGTGAGGATGCGCACTGCTTCGCCGGCGGCCAGCGCCGCGCCATAGGGCGCACCGGCGGCCGAACCACCAGCCAACCGCCATTGCTGGCCTGGCTCGGGCTGGGCCGCACCGGCAATGGCATACCCATCCATGATCGAAGCGCGGAACCCGGGCACCGCAGCGGCAGCCACCAGGGGAGCCGCTGTGGTGCGTCCGAGGGCCTGCGTGAGCGGCAGCGTTTCCTCGAGCCCGAGGGGCTGCAACACCTCCAGGATCTGAGCGCGGGCCTGCTCCAGCGGCAGGCCTTCACGGCCGTAGGGCTCAGTCATCGCACTGCCAGTCGCCATGGCGGCCGCCGGTCTTGCTCAGCAAGCGCACGCCACTGATCGTCATCGCCGGGTCGGCGGATTTGAGCATGTCGTAGAGGGTGAGCAGGCCCACCTGCACGGCAGTGAGCGCCTCCATCTCCACCCCGGTGCTGCCGGTGGTGCGGGCGCTTGCTTCCAAACGCAGCCCGGCGCCCTCGCTGCAGGCCTCAATCGCCACCTCCACACCACTGAGAGCGATCGGATGGCAGAGGGGAATCAACTCCCAGGTGCGCTTGGCAGCCTGGATCGCGGCCACACGCGCCACCGCCAGCACATCACCCTTGGGAGCACGGCCCTCGAGCACCAGGGCCAACACCTCCGGGCGCATCACGATCACACCTTCTGCCCGCGCTTCTCGGCGGGTGGCCGGCCGCTCTCCCACCTCCACCATGTGCACCTCACCGGCGGCGTTGAGATGACTCAGGAACACCTGCGGCGACTCCGGCGGCATAGATGAGGCTGCAAGCAATCGCCCACTATCCTGATCGCGCAGGTTGCTTTGCCGAGAAAACCAAAAACTTTCTGGATCGGCTGGAAGCAACGCTGCAACCGCTCTACCTTTCCCATCACCTGGAAGGTGGTGTGATGCTTGTGAAAAGCGGAAGCGGCTCCTTTTCGATGGTGGGCGGGTTGGTGATGAGTGCCCCGCAACACCACCGCCCGCACCCTGAGCCCGTCACTGGCTTCGCCCTGCTGTTGAACCAGCTGCTCAGGCGCTTCCGCTAGCAGCTGCGATCCGCATGGGATGGTGAGCCCACACCCGGGCCCATCCCCATGCGCTGGAGCCGTCCCTCCACCAGCCTCTGCGCGTTCATCACGCTGCTGAACGATCGGCTGGGGGAGAGCATCGTGTTCCCCCTGCTGCCGTTTCTGCTGGCCAGCTTCACCAGCAATGGCCGCACTCTCGGGCTGTTGGCTGGTAGCTACGCCCTGGCCCAGTTCGCCTTCACGCCGCTGATCGGTGCCCTGAGCGATCGCTACGGCCGTAAGCCGGTGATCGCCGCTTGCGTGGCGGGATCCGTGCTGGGCCTCGGACTGTTTGCCGTCACCCTGAGCATCAACTGGCAGGCCATCCCCTGGGCCGCCGGCACGGCGATCCCCCTGGCGTTGCTGTTTGGCGGTCGCCTGATCGACGGGGTGAGCGGTGGCACCGCTGCCACAGCCGGCGCTGTGCTGGCCGACATTTCCACCCCAGAGAACAGAGCCAAGGCCTTCGGTTTGATCGGCGTGGCCTTCGGCCTGGGTTTCATCCTGGGGCCGGCCTTCGGTGGCTTACTCGCGGGATTCAGCGTCACCCTGCCGGTGTGGGTGGCCACCGGGTTTGCCGTGATGAACCTGCTGCTGGTACTCACCGTGCTGCCGGAAACCCATCCGCCCGAGGCCAGGCAAGCGATGCCGCGCAAACGGGATCTCAACCCCTTGGTGGCCCTGAAGCGGGTGTTCACCAACCCCCAGGTGCGCCGCCTCTGCGGGGCCTTTTTCCTCTTCTTCCTGGCGTTCAACGGCTTCACAGCCGTGCTGGTGCTCTATTTCAAACAGGTGTTCGATTGGGGCCCGGGCCTGGCCACGACCGCCTTCCTGGTGGTGGGCGTGGTGGCCACGGTGGTGCAGGGGGGGCTGATCGGCCCACTCGTGAACCGCTTCGGCGAATACCGGCTCACCCTGGTGGGCCTGGGCTTCGTGATCGTGGGCTGCCTGTTGATTCCCATGGCCCAGGCCGACAACGCCGCCGCGGTGGTGTTCAGCGCCGTGGCGATCCTGGCCCTGGGCACCGGACTGGTCACACCGAGCCTGCGGGCGCTGGTGTCGCGGCGACTGGGCGACAGCGGCCAGGGCGCAGCCCTCGGCAGCCTGCAGGGACTGCAGAGCCTGGGCAGCTTCATCGGCCCACCACTCGCGGGCCTCAGCTACGACCTGCTCGGCCAGCGCAGCCCCTTCTGGCTGGGCATCGCACTGCTGGTGGGCGTGGCGTCGCTGGTGGCCGGAGGCCTGCCGTCAAGCGGGGAGCGCACGCAAAACAGCCCATCCTGATTGCTAATTTGCTCCATCAGGTTGGTTGGTGCTGAATGGCTGAACCCGCAGTGGCTCCCGAGCTTTACATCAACCGGGAGCTCAGCTGGGTGGCCTTCAACCAACGGGTGTTGGCTCAGGCGCTGAGCGAACACACGCCACTGCTGGAGCAGGCGAAATTCAGCGCCATTTTCAGCAACAACCTCGACGAATTTTTCATGGTGCGTGTGGCTTCCCTGAAGTCACAGATCGAAGCCGGCGTTCAAACCCTCAGCGACGACGGCCTCACCCCCAGCCAGCAGCTGGTGAAGGTGCGCGAGGCCCTGGCACCGCTGCTCAGCCAGCAGCAGGCCCACTACCGCCACTACCTCAAGCACCAACTGGCTGAAGCCGGTGTGCACCTGATCGACTACGCCAAGCTCAACAAGAAGCAGCAGGAGTGGATCAACACCTACTTCCAGAACGCCATCTTCCCGGTGCTCACACCACTGGCGGTTGACCCGGCCCATCCCTTCCCCTTCATCAGCAACCTCAGCCTCAACATCGCGGCGCTGATTCGTGATCCCGAATCAGGCCAGCAGCAATTCGCCCGGGTGAAGGTGCCGCAGAAAAACCTGCCGCGCTTCGTGCAACTACCGGTGGAGCTGAGCACCCACGCCCCTACTCCCGTCTACACCGCGGTGCCGCTGGAGCAGGTGGTGGCGTTCAACCTGCAACTGCTCTTCCCCGGCATGACCGTGGAAGGCCACTACTTCTTCCGCGTCACCCGCGACGCCGACCTGGAACTGCGCGATCTCGAAGCCGACGACCTGATGGAGGCCCTGCAGCAGGGTCTGCGCAAGCGGCGCATGGGCGGTGAAGTGGTGCGGCTGGAGGTGGCCGATGAGATGCCACAAGACGTGGTGGATCTGTTGCTGGAGGGCACCGGTGTGGAGCCGGCCGACCTCTATCGGGTCAATGGCCCCCTCGGCCTCGACGATCTGATGAGCCTGATGGCCGTGCCACTGCCCAAGCTCAAAGACAAGCCCCATCGCGGCCGCACCCCAGCCGTGCTGGCCCGCGCTCAGAAGGGTCTACTGGAAGACGGCTCGATCAAGGCCGAAGAATTCGAGAGCATCTTCTCGGTGCTGCGGCGCGGTGATGTTCTGCTGCATCACCCCTTTGATCTGTTCTCCACCTCCGTGGAGGAGTTCATCAACCAGGCCGCCGACGACCCCTCGGTGCTCGCCATCAAGATGACGCTCTACCGGGTGTCGAAAGATTCGCCGATCATCGCGGCCCTGATCCGCGCCGCAGAAAATGGCAAGCAGGTGATGGCGCTGGTAGAGCTCAAGGCCCGCTTCGATGAAGACAACAACATCCAATGGGCCCGGCAGCTGGAGCGCTCCGGCGTGCACGTGGTGTACGGCGTGATCGGGCTGAAGACCCACACCAAAATCACCCTGGTGGTGCGCAAGGAAAAGGAGAAGCTGCGCAGCTACTGCCACATCGCCACCGGCAACTACAACTCCCGCACCTCCACCCTCTACACCGATCTGGGGCTGCTCTCAGCGCGGCCGGAGCTGGGGCAAGACCTAGCCGAACTGTTCAACTACCTCACCGGCTTCTCCAAGCAGCAGGAGTTCCGCCGGCTCCTGGTGGCACCGGTCACGTTGCGACGACGCATACAGGAGCTAATCCAGCGCGAAACCGAACACGCCCGTGCCGGAAGACCCGCTGGGATCAAGGCCAAGATGAACGCCCTGGTGGATCCGCGCATCATCGGCCTGCTGTATGAGGCCTCCCAGGCCGGAGTGCAGATTGATCTGGTAGTGCGCGGCATGTGCAGCCTGCGCCCGGGTGTGGAAGGGGTCAGCGACAACATCCGTGTGTCGAGCGTGATCGGTCGCTTTCTCGAACACTCACGACTCTTCTGGTTCGCCAATGGCGGCAACGACGAGGCGTACATCGGCAGTGCCGACTGGATGGGTCGCAACCTCGATCGCCGTGTGGAAGCCGTGGTGCCGATTGAAGATGCCACGCTCCACCGAAAGCTCTTGGCCCTGATCGACGCCTACCTGGCCGACAACTGCACCGCCTGGGACATGCAGTCCGACGGCAGCTTCGTGCGCCGTATTCCCGACGAGGAGAACGTAGCCGTTCAGGCAGGCTTGATCGATGACTGGCACCGCAACGCATCCGGGAGTGACAGCTAGCTGTAAGGGTCGATACAAACAAGAAGAAATTCCAACAAAAATGCTGCAGTAAGTCTTCCGATTCGCGGCAGTCTCGAGTTAGCAAATCTGCTAAATTCCGGCCAAATCAATTCGAGGTCGGAGCAATGAGCATGTCTCACACCTCCAACAGACCTCAAGCTCCCTCCACTGCCCAGCCCAACGCCGCTGGTTTCGATGCCATGGATGCCAACAACGCCGCAGCTTCCGGGCCGACGAGCAACAGAACAACCAGCCGAAACGGCGCCTCACGCCAGGGAGGTCGGCTCAGTGCTGATTCGATCGGCTGGTACCTGAGCAACATCGGTCGCGTACCGCTGCTCACCGCCGCTGAAGAGATCGAACTGGCCCATCACGTGCAAGCGATGAAGCAGCTCCAGGAGCTGCCCAGCGATCAACTCACGCCGCGTCAGAAGCACCTGATCCGCATGGGCTGCCGAGCCCGCGATCGGATGATGGCCGCCAACCTGCGCCTGGTGGTGAGTGTGGCGAAGAAATATCAGAATCAGGGTCTCGAACTGCTCGATCTGGTGCAGGAAGGCGCCATCGGCCTCGAGCGCGCCGTCGACAAATTCGACCCCGCCATGGGCTACAAATTCTCCACCTACGCCTACTGGTGGATCCGGCAGGGGATGACACGCGCCATCGACAACAGCGCCCGCACCATTCGCCTACCGATCCATGTGAGCGAGAAGCTCTCCAAAATGCGGCGGATCACCCGGGAGCTCTCGCACCGTTTCGGCCGGCAACCCAATCGCCTCGAGCTCGCCCACGCCATGGGCATGGCTCCCGAAGAACTCGAGGATCTGATCTCACAGAGCGCACCCTGCGCCTCTCTCGACGCCCATGCCCGCGGCGACGACGACCGCAGCACCCTGGGCGAGCTGATCGCCGACCCCAACAGCAACGAGTCCATGGATTCCATGGACCGCAGCCTGCAGAAGGAGCACCTCGGCACCTGGCTATCCCAGCTCAATGAGCGCGAGCGGCGCATCATCGAGTTGCGCTTTGGCCTGGAAGGCAACGAGCCACTCACCCTCGCTGAAATCGGCCGTCAGATCAATGTGTCGCGCGAGCGGGTGCGGCAGCTGGAGGCCAAGGCCATTCTCAAGCTGCGCATGATGACCAATTATCAGCAGGCTGCCTGAACCTGCTCTGTTGACCCCGGTTCTCATCCAACAGCTCACCGGCATCGCCGTTGTGCTGCTCTGGCTCGCCGTTGTGGTGAGCACCGCTCTCGCCGTTCGCCATCACTTCCCCCAGCAACGGGAATGGAGCCGCAAGGTGGTGCACATCGGCACCGGCCCGGTGGTGTTGCTGGCCTGGGGGCTTGGCATCGCCCGCTGGGTGGCGCTGCCCGCCGCCATCGCCGTCACCCTGGCCACAGCCTTGAATCACCGCTTCAGAGTGCTGCCCGCCGTGGAGGATGTTGACCGCCACAGCTACGGCACGGTGGCCTATGGCGCTTCGATCGCGATCCTGCTCGCTCTGTTCTGGCCGCAGCAGCCCCTGGCCGTCGCCGCCGGCGTGCTGGTGATGGCCATCGGCGATGGCCTGGCTGGGCTGGTAGGACCACAGCTGCGCTCGCCCCGCTGGCGGGTGCTCGGTCAAGGCAAATCCCTGGCCGGCACCCTGGCCATGGGCGGGGGAGGACTGTCGGTGCTGATCCTGTTGCAGCTGATCGCCCAGAGCCAGAGCATGGCCGCGCCGGCTTGGGCCCAACTGATCGCGATCGCCCTGCTGGCCACGGCCCTCGAGCAGGGCAGCAACTTCGGCATCGACAACCTCACTGTTCCCCTGAGCGCCGGATTGCTCTGGCAGCACTGGGCCCACTGAAGCCCCCACTCAAGCCCCACTCAAGCCAGGAGCATCGCCTCGCAGCGTCGCTCCCAGTCGTGCTGGGTGCCCAGGCCAGCCACCACGCGCCGGTCATCGGGCTCCGCCAACAGGCGCAACTGCCACTGCCGAATCGCTTCAGCGCGCTCCAGCCACACATCCACCACGGTGGTGTGGATCAGATCCAGCTCCCACCCGCGCCCCCGGGCCGTCTCCAGCGCCCAGCCGAGCAGGGCATCGAGCTGGAAGGGGCGAAAACCCGCAAAGGCCGGCCCTTCCCCTTCGCCCACACTGCTCTGCTCAAGATAAAAGAGCTGCAAGGGATCAGACACGCCACAGAACTGCAGGAGATAGGTCATCAGCAGACCTCCTGATTGCGACTCCATCAAACCTACGCAGCGCCGAAAGGAGCACTGTTCACGCCAAACAGTTTGCAACGTCGCTGTGAATTAGCACTCACAACACGCGAGTGCTAATTCATCTCAGCACACCCTCAAACCAAAGCTGCAGCCTTGCTTTTCACCTGAGCCACGGCTCCGGCAAGCTCCGCCAACACCTCGCGGGTGGAGCCCAGATCAATGCAGGCATCAGTGATGCTCTGGCCGTAGGTGAGCTGGCTCAGATCCGCAGGAATCTTCTGGTTGCCGGCCACCAGATGGCTTTCGATCATCACGCCCATCACATGGCGTGACCCGCTGCGCAGCTGTTCAGCCACCGCAGCAGCCACCGCGCCCTGACGGCGGTAGTCCTTGTTGGAGTTGCCGTGGCTGCAATCCACCATCACCCGCGCCGGCAAGCCGTCTTTCGCCAGGGCCGCCGCGGCCGCTTCGATCGCCTCGGCGTGGAAGTTGGTGCCCTGCTTACCGCCCCGCAGCACCAGGTGCCCATCGGGGTTGCCGGTGGTGGTCACGATGGCGGCGCTGCCATCTTTATTGATGCCCAGGAAATGGTGCGGGCGTGCCGCAGCCTCCATGGCGTTGATGGCTGTGCTGGCACTGCCATCGGTGCCGTTCTTGAACCCGATCGGCATCGAGAGCCCCGAGGCCATCTCGCGGTGGGTCTGGCTTTCGGTGGTGCGGGCGCCGATGGCGGTCCAGCTGATCAGATCAGCGATGTATTGCGGCACCACTGGATCAAGCAGTTCCGTGGCAGCCGGCAGACCCATCTCCGCCAGATGCAGCAGCAGGCCGCGGGCCAGCTTCAGGCCGGTGTTGATGTCGTAGCTGCCATCGAGGTGGGGGTCGTTGATCAGCCCCTTCCAGCCCACGGTGGTGCGGGGCTTCTCGAAGTACACCCGCATCACCACCTCCAGCTGATCGCGGTGGCGCTCATGCTCTTCAGCGATCGCGGCCGCGTACTCCTTGGCGGCGTCCACGTCGTGCACCGAGCAGGGGCCCACGATCACCAGCAGGCGCTGATCGTCGCCGCGCAGG
>NZ_JBIPMN010000176.1:0-5314 GCF_044369115.1 Vulcanococcus sp.
CGTACGCGATCTGATCCTGCAGGCCGACGATCAGCTGCGCTATCCCACCGGCGGTGAGCTGCGTTCGATGGTGGAATTCCTCTCCACCGGCGCCAGCCGCATGGTGGTGGTGAAGGCTCTCACCGAGAACGAGAAAAAGATCGTCGACGAAGCGGCCAAGCAACTGTTCAGCCGCAAGCCTGAATACGTCGCTCCGGGCGGCAATGCTTACGGCCAGAAACAACGAGCCCAGTGCCTGCGCGATTTCGGCTGGTACCTGCGACTCGTGACCTACGGAGTGCTGGCCGGCAGCACCGAGTTGATCCAGAAGATTGGACTCGAAGGCGCTCGCGAGATGTACAACAGCCTCGGCGTCCCCATGCCTGGCATGGTCGAGTCGATGCGCTGCCTCAAGGAAGCCTCCCTTGTGCTGCTCAGCGGCGATGATGCAGCTCTGGCAGCTCCCTACTTCGACTTCCTGATCCAGGGCATGCAAACTCCCTGCTGAGCGCAGGTTCTGAACAACCAGGTCAATCAGATCAATTCGCCAGAGCCGGCAGCCACCTCTGCCGGCTTTTTTGTCGCTGAGGGCTCGCGACAAGTGTCACACCGACTCATCCGGCACTGCGTGTGTCTCATAGAGCCCATCCAGACTTCAGCACTGGTCCCGGGCTGCGTCCAACACCGGATATCCGCGGATATCCGGTGTTGGACAGTTGTGCAGACCAGCACCAGGGGCTGGCGCTGCACAAAGACCAGCGAAACGCAATACCGCATTCAACGATCCACAAACTCCACGGAAGCAGCGGCAAGTCACATAGTCGTCCCTCCAGCCGCATTCCGGTCGCATTAGAAGTCTGAATACGAGTCCAACCTGATTTGTACGCAACACAGAACCAGTCTCTACGCATTGGGCGTGAACCTCTGGATATCAATATCCAATGAACTTGTCCTGTTCTTGCTTGCCGTGGAGTGATATTCGGTACGCCGGAGCTGGAGCAGGATCTGCGGAGATGTCGGCCACCGCCAACGATGCTCGCCTTGGCCGCTCAGTCCACCAAAGCAGATCCAGCAATCACATCGACCGCGTACCTGTGTCTACAGCAGGTACGCCTCAGTAAGAAATCAGTTACTTCAGGCCTTTTGCACCAGTCCAGGATGACTGGACGCGACGCTGGAGCGCATGGACAGCGGTATGAACCACAACAGGCCCCGACTCAGCATGCCCACTCAAACCGACAATCCGCCGCAGACCCAAATGCGAGACCGCCAGCAAACCCGAAGCCAGAACGGAGAGCACGGCGCCTCCAGTAAGCAGGAAGCCACGAGGAGCTCTAGAGCCCTAGCTTTCCCACCAGCACATGCACGCAGAATTCACGGAAAAAGCCAGACTGCACAGAACTCGAAGGCGCCCTGTTTGTCATTCAGTGTTTCTGACCAGATAAAGAGTGCCTGCCCATATAGAAACAACGGCCCCTGGGGCCGAAAGCCCCGACAATTACCCGTCCAAGCAGTCCATACTGTGTCCGACTATTAGACCTTTGTCTAGACCCGCTGACGCTCCATAAGGCATGCCTGCAGTGCAGAGCCCCGCCACCCCTGGTCGCTGTGGTTGACGATTCGCCCCAACGACGTCCGACCGTCAGACTTGAATCAAAGCGGCGTCTACGCAATGAGCAACGATGAGACCACAAAGGCAAGTCTCATGTCTTCTAGTCGTCCCATGACGCGACTGATAACAGGACTAGTGTGAGACTTCCGATTAGAGGGCCTGGCGGTACCGCTCCTTCAGGAACTGGTAGGCCTCGTTCAAGCGACGCATCGCATCGTCGGAGCCACCAGCATCAGGGTGGTGGCTTTGAGCCTGTTCCCGATAGGCCTCCCGAATTTCCTTGAGGGTGTACGGGCGATCCGCGATGGTTGGCAGCTGCAGCAAGCGCAGCGCGCCATGCACGGTCATCGATTGATCGATAGCCTCAAAGGATGTGCTGCGTTTTTGCTTGCTGCGTTGACGCTGCACAAAGCGTGTGATCAAGGTGGGCACGCGAACAGCAAGGCTGCTGCCACCAAAGGGGTCCTCGAGGATGCCAGCGGCGGTGATCACGCGATCAAGGCTTGGATCTCCCACTGTCCAGCCAGGAGCAAAGCCGAGTAGAACTTGCTGGGCTAGCGCCCAGCTGAACGGTCGGCCATCGCTGTGATCCGACTGGGGCCAGATGTCGCGAGCCAGCCAGGTGAGCACCGCATCCTGCGCTGTATCGCTGGGCGGAGTGCCGTAGATCTCTAGCCAGTGCTGCTGGGCACGCACCAACGCATCCTGCAGAGCTTCCGCTGGGATCAGAGCCAGACCGGCATTGCGTTCATCGCTGATCGGCATGGCTTGTTCAGTCAAGCTGCGCTTCACCGCGCGGGCCTGGCGGCGCACAAAGCCAGGCAGCTGAATGCCGACTGCGATTGCTGCGCCAGCCCTTGCAGAGACCTCTTCAGCTGTCCCGGGTAAGTCTCGCCTCTGGTCGCGAATAGAGACTTCTCCAGATCCGATGAGAACAATCGCGGTGTTGTCGTCGAGCTCGCCGGGTGCCGCTCGGTTGTCGGCATCAGAGCCGCTGGGCAGCTCCTGGGCCGAAACGCGGCTCGCAGCTCCACGGGGCAAAGACTGACTGCTCTCGGCGGGGGCAACCGCTCGCTGTTGCTCGGTGCCGAGTTTCCCTCCAACACGGGCAGGTCTCTCGTCGGATCGTCCATCAGCACCAACCAGCTGATCTTGAGCGACGACGCCAGCTGAGGCATCCGCTGAGGCCTCAGCTTCGACATCGAGGTCTGGAACCAGCTCGCGCAGCAACTGTTCAACCATGAGCCCGCGACTGCGGAAGCCCATCTGCGACTTCAAACTATCGATCCAGCCCAGCAGGTCTTCGCTGAGTTCCAGGGTGATGCGCCGCTTGTCGGATCCGCTCTCCCCCACGCCCCGCCGCTGATGCCCTCTGAGGTTATCGGCCCATCAGGGAATTCATCAGCTGCTGCTGGGCCTGAACAGCTTGCTGATAACGCTCCATCAGGCTTTGGCTCATGCGGGTGGGCGTGATCACCGCCTGTGGCAGGCCCTGCAGCACAGGAACAGGAGGCAGCGGTTGAATCCAGCCCGGGTTCATCACCACCGCCGGCGCAACGGGCTTGGGCTTGGGAGCTGGTTTGGCAGCCGTTGGCTTGCCGGTCGCCGCTGGTGTTGCGGACCTAGGCGCGGGTGCAGCAACCGGTGCAGCGGCCACTTCGGCGAGAGGCGGAGCAGCGGCTAGTGCAGCTTTGGGTTTGCTGGCCTGCGCAGCGGCAAGCAGCTGCTCCCGCTGTCGCAGCTGAGCCAGTTGCTGGTCGGGCACGACACTGAGTAGATGGCCGGGTGTGGCATCAGCTGGATAAACCAGGCTCACCATCACAGGATTGTTCTGACCTGGCTTGAGGTTGAGCGAAGCGATCGGCAGGCTCTGACCTGAACGCATTCCCACATGCACTTCGCGATAGCCCTCGTCGGTTTCAATGCCGATCGAACCGCGGAAGGCAACGAAATGCTTGCCATTGGGTGTGGGGTGGCTGAACACCAACTGGTGCGGACCAGAGCCCTGCAGATTGAGCTCAACATCAAAGCGAACGCCGTAGGTGCCAACGTTGTCGAGCGATGAATCGACCATGCGCGAGGCCAACTGATTCACCTGCACCTCACGGGTGCCGAAGTGGTGGCGGTTTGTACTGGTCAAGGGCACGTGGAGTGCCCCTTGATTGAGGTCGTGCCTGAGGCTGGCGGTGTAGGTGTCGCCAAGGGCCACACCACCCACCCTGGAGAACACCGTGCCGTCTTGGATCTGGTGCACACGGCTCAGATAAATCCGGCCTGGGGCAAGGCGCTTGCTATCCAGCACCCGGAAGATATCGATGTCGTTCTGGGGGTCACGGGCTGCAACCACGGCCATTTGGAACGGACCATCGCTACGGCCGCGCAGCAAGCCGTTGGCAATGCCAAGGGCTGGTAGGGCCGTGCTGAACAGCACGATGCGGCTGTAGGGCGGGATCGTGATCTCAGCCTCGAGGCGCCGATCCAGCTGACCGCGCAACATCTGAATGGCGGTGGCATCGCCAGGGCCGGTATTCCACGGACGGGGACCGAGCGGCTTCACCCCCATCAGGTTGTTGGCCAGATAAGGCGCTTCAAAGCTGTTGCGGACCGCCCCCTTCTTGAAACGGATATGGACGGGGGTCGGTCCCGGGTTAATCAGGATGGTGGCCAGTGTGAGCTCACCGCGCCGGCCGTTGGTTCCGCGGATGCGGCTCCGATCATCCGGGTAGTACTTGTGGTGAACGTGCAGGCCGAATTCACCATTGAAGGTGTACGTAGCGTTAGCCAGGGGCTGGTTGGTTTCTGCCGCAATCGCAGATCCAGGCCGCGTATCCATCAGGATTCCAGGCCCGAGCACCTCTTCAGGCTGGTTGGAGTGGAGCACCGGCACGTTGTTGAACGTGCCGTTCAGCGGGCGAGCGCTCTGGCCAGCCATCAGGGCCACATAGGCCTGAGACGGCACGGGAGCGACGATCACGCTGCCAAGCAGCGCTAGAAGCGTGGCTTTCATAGGTGCTCTGGGACCCACTGCTCTCACCCTGCGATCAAACGAGCCTGTGGTGGTCGAGGCTGCGGAATTGCTTTAGCTCTCTCGGCATGAAAATCAGTCAAGGCAAAGGGTTCTGACCTCACGGGTGAGGCGCTGGGGCCCTGTGGATCCATTCCCGCGGTCGGCCGTCGTCGACCGCTAGAACAACAACTGGTAACTATTTTCCCATGTTCCCGCCATTCTTTGGCTGCGGAGACAGCTCCACCCCCGAGCAGTGCCGCCGGCGCCATCAGGAGCGCAAGCTGCACACCCTTATCTTCTGGCGCGATGGCCTCGAGCGTCAGCTGGCTGCGATCAACGCCGCCATCAGCACGCTGGAGCGCCAGATGCAGGACTCAGCTGACGCCTGAGTTCCTCCAACGCTTTGTGCAACACGCGATGCACGGTGGCGGCGCTGATGCCGAGGTGTCGTCCCACCGTGCGCAGTGTCTGTCCGCGCAGCACCACTGCCTCCACCACCTGGCGCTGGCGCCGGTTCAATGGCCTCAGCGCTGCCATCGCGTTGTCACGATCCTCGGCGGCCTCCCTCTCCGCGAGGCCATCTTGGCTGAATGGTTCGAACCCAAGCTCGGCTGTGTCATGCAGGCGCCACGGCTGTAGCAGTTCCACGCGTCGTTCCCGCTCAAATTTCTCCAGTTGCGCCAAGAGCGGTCCCGGCAGGGCCTCGTGGCCCTGCC
>NZ_JBIPMN010000276.1:0-5252 GCF_044369115.1 Vulcanococcus sp.
CCAGGTGGGAACCGACACCCTGCTGAAGGTGGCCGGTGTGGAGGTGGGTCACTTCACCAACCTCAGCGCCAGCAGCCTCAACAGCCAGGCCAACTTCGCCGGGCTGGTCTAGTTCGCTCTGGAGGACATCTCCACCGATCTCCCCTCCTCTGGGGAGATCGGTTTTCTGATACAAACAGCTTATTCATCTCCCTGCACTGATTCCCTCAGCGGCAGTTCCGCTCCCACCACTCCATGTCAGCCTCCAGCGTCAGCTTTGCCCACGGTGTTGCTTCTGGTGATCCCTACACCGATTCGGTGATTCTGTGGACCCGGATCAGCCCCCCTGACGGACAGGTGGGGTCGCTTGATGTGCAGTGGGAGATCGCCACCAGCGCCGACTTCGCGCCGGGCTCGATCAAAGGCAGCGGCAGCTTCAGCACCAGTGCCGCCCGCGATTGGACCGTGAAGGTGGAGGCGGCAGGCCTCAGCGCCGACACCTCTTACTACTACCGCTTCACCTCCGGCAACACGGTTTCAACCGTTGGCCAGACCAAGACCCTGCCCGTAGGCAGCGATCCAGTGCGGCTGGCGGTGTTTTCCTGCTCCAACTTCACGGCGGCCCAGCAATTCGATGCCTACACCAGAGCAGCGGCGATCAACAGCGCCAATCCCTACGACGCCTGGCTGCACCTCGGCGACTACATCTATGAATACGGTGTCGGCGGCTATGGCGCCGCGGAAGACGCTGCCGGCAGCCGTGGCTTCCTGCCCGATCGCGAGATCCTCAGCCTCGACGACTACCGCCTGCGCTATGCCCAATACCACACCGATGCTGGGCTGCAGGCCCTGCGGGCCGCAGCACCGCTGATCGCCGGCTGGGACGACCACGAAACCGCCAACAACAGCTGGAGCGGCGGTGCCGAAAACCACCAGAGCGCCATCGAAGGCGACTGGCTCACCCGGCGTGATGCCGCCCTCAAGGCCTATTACGAGTGGGTCCCCATCCGCGAACCCGCCCAGCGCCAGGCCAGCGATGGGGCCAGCGCCCTCTCGCCGCTCACCCAGGCCTATCGCTCGTTCAATTTCGGCGATGTGCTGTCGCTGAACATGCTCGAAACCCGCCTGACGGCCCGTGATGAGCAGTTGGCCTATCCGGATGCGGCGGCGGTGCAGGCCCGCATCGGCGACATCCTGGCCAATCCGGCCTTGGTGGCCAGCTATGCCACCAAGGCCGGCATCGCCCCCCCCGCCAGCCAGGCGGCCATCCCCGCTTTCGCCAATGCCCTGGCGCCGCTCGTCACCCAGGAGCTGGTGCTCGCCACGGTGCAGCAAGCCTGGGGGGATCCGAACCGCGACATGATCGGCGACACCCAGCTGGCCTGGCTGCAGCAGCGGCTGGCCACCTCCACGGCCGCCTGGCATGTGCTGGGCCAGCAGACGTTGATGCAATCGATGGCCGTTCCGGCCGAACTGCTACTCAACGTCGGCAATCTCGCCCTGCTCGACAAGTACGCCGCGCCGCTGCAGAAGCTCGCCACCGGCACCCCCTTCGCCAATCTTTCCGCCGCCGAGCAAGCCCTGTTCGCCGAGGCGGGCAAGATCCCCTACAACCTCGATGCCTGGGATGGCTACGGCGTGGAGCGGGAGACGATCCTGCAGACCGCCCAGTCCCTGGGCAAGCGCCTGATCAGCCTGGCCGGCGACACCCACAACGCCTGGGCCGGCCTGCTCGACACGATGAGCGCCGGCACCCAGCCGGCCGGCACGGTGGCGGGGGTGGAGTTCGCCACCCCAGGCGTGACGGCACCAGGCTTCGAGAAGTACCTGCCGGGCGCTGATGCCTACATCCGCGCCAAGTATCCAGCAGTGGATGGCCTTGATGCCTTGTTTCAAGGCTATGTGAATGGCCTCAAGTATGCCGATCTCAACCGCCGCGGCTTTCTGGATCTCACGGTGAGCAAAGAGCAGGCGGTGGGCACGTTCCAGCTGCTCAACAGCACCGATCCGCTGAGCGGCAAGCCTGTCTGGAGCAGTGAAACGGTGGTTTCCAGCGCAAGCTTTGCGCTTTCCACCAGCGCTGAGGCCCGGCCCCTGATCAACTGGCAACCGAGCTGGCAGGAGCTGGATCTCAACTTCGGCCTGGCCTTTGATGCCAAAGGTGCGCCCACGCTGCTTGACCCAGCCGCCTACGCCAGCGTGCCCCGCGATGGCGTGCAGCTCGCCGATGTGCGGGTGCTGGGCTCCGTTGGTGCCGACCGGGTGGTGGTGGGCGCCGGCGCCATCGTGGAGACCGGTGCCGGCGGTGATGAGCTCGACAACACCGACAGCCTCGGCGGCAACGTGCTGGCGGCTGGGTCAGGCACAGATCAGTTCCTCCTGCGGGCCGCCGACGACACGGTGATCGGTGGCGAGCTGGTGGCCAACGCCAGCAGCCTGGGCCTGCCCGCTGTCGTGGGCTTTGTGGATAACGAGAGCGATACCTTCCTGATCGACAGTTCCAATCCGGCGCCGGCTGGGAGGCTGCGGATCCTCGATTACGAGCTTGGGATCGACCGCATTCTGCTTGATGGAGTGACCTTACAAACACCCTGGCCGCAGATCAAGAGCCAACTGCAGAGTCTCAGCTTCGATGTCAACGCGGCGCCGCAACTCAGCGGCACAGTGAGCACGTTCAACCTCAAGCGCGGGCTTGAGGTGAGCCAAGACCTGGCCTCCTTCGCCAGCGATGCCGACACGGACTCTCTCACCCTCATCAAGCTCGACGGCCCTACGTGGATTACCACCTCTGGCACCACACTGCGGGCCACGGCACCTCTCACCCTCAACGAGCAAGATCTGTCTAATCTCAATCTGAAGCTCGCTTTCAGTGATGGGAAGGTCTTGGTGCCCTTTGCGCTGCCGCTGGCTCTTCTGAACACGGCACCAACCGCCCTGAGCTTCAGCAACGCTCTCACAAGTCTGTCCGAAAACATCAGCACCGCAAGCCGCGTCAAGGTGGCGGATTTGGTGATCAGTGATGACGGCCTTGGTGTCAACTCCATCTCCCTCTCAGGCGCCGATGCCGCCAGCTTCGAGGTGAGCAGCAACGCGCTCTTCCTCAAGGCCGGCACCGCCCTTAACTTTGAGGCCAAAACCGCTTACGCGATCTCGGTCTCCGCCAGCGATCCCTCCCTCCCCGGCAGCACGCCGGTGTCGGCTTCCTTCGCCCTGGCTGTCAGCGATGTCAATGAGCTGCCCGGAACGCCGACCGTCTCAACTGTTGTTTCCGTCACCCTGCCAAGCGGCGAGGTCAAGCCGATCACGGTCAACATCAACAACTCCGACTTCTCCTCAGGCTCCAACCTGGAGGTGATCACTAACCTCGGCATCAATCCCGCCGGCCTCACGACCATCGCTGAGCTCGGTATTCAGACCAACCAGTCGGGGCTTGATTTCAAGCTCGCCGTCAATCGAGGCGCCAGCGCATCCCTCAACGCCGCGCTTGATCTGGTAGCAGCAGACCTGCTCCCCCAGCTCACCGGCATCTCCGGCCGTCGTCCTGATCGCAAATTGCTCTTCTATGGCGTCACGGCAGGCGGTGCCATCTCTCCGCTCACATACGACCCGATCACCGGCGGCGGCGGGCGCTTCTACGACCTCGACAACAACGGCACGGCTGATTTCTTCAGCCTCAGCCTGATTGACGGAGGCTACGGAGATAAAGACGGCGTGGTCAACGGCGTCATCGATGATCCCTCCATTGCCGGCTTCGCTGATCTCACCAATCTTCAGTTCACTAATGCCGGCTCCGGCACCGTCACCATCAGCGATCCCTCCAATGCCGCGCCCGCAGCCGTGAATCTGCGCGCCAGCCTCTCCAGCCGCCCCAACAGCTCCAACCAGATCGGCTACGTGGTGCTCAATGCCTCTGAAGTCGCCAGCGCTGATTCACTGCTCTCCGATCTCACCTGGCTGCGCGGCCGCGCCAAAACCCTGTTCTCCACACTCGAAAGCATCGACGTCACCCTTCCGGCCGGCAGCTCCTTTGATCGGGACATCCTGCAGATCAACGGCCAGAGCCTGCGCTTCTTCGAGGTGGTCGACGCCGGCCTTGAGCAGCTCACCAGCCTCTCTGACAGCCGCTTCCGCCTGTTCTCCACCCCAGTCTTCGCCAATGGCCAGGTGAGCTTCAGCTCAACGAGCGGCGTGCGCTTCTCCCTCAGCCTCCTGCCCGGCGATCCCGGCCTCAATGCCCTGATCAGCAACGCCCAGGGTCTCGCGCCCGTGCTCGATCTCAGCGCCTTCACCACCGCCCAGAACCTCAGCGGCACGCTTGTGCTGGGCCGGGAAGCCGACTTCAACCCGATTGCCGGCTTCTACCGCACCCTCGATGCCGCCGGAACCGTGATCGCCGCCGATGGCATCACCCGCGTGCGGCCGGGGGACAGCAGCTACACCACAGAAGCCCTGCGCAGCTCCAACCGCATCGCTCAGCTCGACGGTCTTGCCGTCGCTGACAACCAGACCACCTCCCGCAGCTTCTCTGGCATCAGCGGAGGCAGCTTCCTTGCTCCCTTCGCCCAGGTGAATGGCAACACCTTCTTTGCCTACGGATCTGCCAACACCGATGGCATCAGCCACTTCCGCTCCCTGGGCAACAACCTGTTTGGACTCGAGGATCTCCTCGGTGGCGGCGATCTCGACTTTGATGATCACGTGATTGGGGTTAACTTTGCATCAGTCGCTTAATGGCAATCAAAATCCGTCATAGCGGACCTGATCGAAACTTGATCCTGACTCAGCAAGTGATAATCACTTAATCAGCTAACATTCAAGACCGACGGCTCATCAATGGCCACAGGAAATACGGCACAAACTTTTGCCTTAACGCCTGCCGGGCAAAACCATTCGAGCGCAAATATCTCAGCCAAGGCACACGAGTTCAACCCCAGAGCTAGACACATTCCCGACAGCAATTCCACGAACCTCTACAAGGCGCACTGACACGATGATCATCGCCATGCAACACCGTACGCCCCACGCGAGAAAGACCAGGCGGTCCAACTAAGCCACTGAAAAGGCGTCCCAAGGCAGGAACACAAGCTTTAGCGGATCACAAAGCGTTGGACCGGATTACTGGACCAGATTGCTGGAGAAGCACACCCGCCCTATCCAATGGACGGCCCCAAACTTCATCAGATACTGCAAGGCCATTCGGGCGGCATAGAGTTGGGTGCCATCCCACCTGACGTGCATGCAGCAGTCGCAAGTTCCTCGTTGGATCAAGTCCG
>NZ_JBIPMN010000177.1:0-5218 GCF_044369115.1 Vulcanococcus sp.
TGATTGTTCGGCAACGCAGAACACAGCGCATAGGTCCGTTCTTTATAGGTTTGAGATGTCGTTAAACGGCTCGCTTTTAAACGCTTCCACCCGCATCACTCGCCGGCGCAGCTCCGCTGGTCCGATCCCTCCCAATCGCCCGCTGCGCCCCCGCGACGCCTACCCCAGCCGCAGCAGCGTTCGCCCCACCTTTCTCACCCTTCGCGACCACGGCAAGGTGTTTGTGGCGGATCTGCCCCGCCTTTCTGATGGCCAGTTGGCCCACGTGGGCAAGGAAGCCCGCGAAGTGCTCGAGAGCATCAGTCGCCGGCTTGAGGAGCTCGATCAGCAGCTGCAGCTTTCGCCTCAAGAGCAAGAAACCCGCATTCGCGCCGCCACCAAGCGTGATGTCACCGAGCGCTTCATCCGCGCCGTGGAAGAGGAGCAAGAGCAGCGCCGCACCAACCCTGCCCTGAAGGCGGCCGCTGGTGAATCACTGGCTCGGGCCTTTCTGGAGATCGCCCGCCATCGTTTGCCCGGTGCCACCTTCGACTCCCTGCTGCAGGAGGCTCTCAGCGCCTGTGATGAGGGTCCTGCCGCTCCGGAAGCGCCAACAGCGGCGGCGGTGCTGGAAGCTCCTCGCCCCCGGCTCATTTCGTTGAGCCGGCCGACGGAGAGCGCTGAAGCATCCGAGCGGGAGCGCATGCCTGTGGTGCTCACTCCCGATCCCTCGCCCCTGATGGGCCAGGCCTGATCAGGCGCTCTGGAAGGGATTGGCCGGCATCCGCGCGGCGCCGGCTCGTCCCACCAACTGGTCAAGGCTGTGGCGTTCGTCGCCGCTGAGCTGCCAGCTGAGAGCAGCGGCCGTGGCATCCACCTGGGCGCAGCTGCGTAAGCCGGGGATTGGCATTGCTCCGTGGGCGCGGCACCAATTCAGGGCAACGGCGGCTAGACCACCCGGCCTGCCCGCGCTGATCTCCGCCATCTGCTGGCGCAAAGCTTGCACCTTGGGCTCCAGCTGCTGGAACAACCGCCGGCGGGTTCCGGTGAGTGGCCGGCCGCCGACCATCTTTTGGCTATTGCTGCGGCTGAGCAGCCCTAGGGCAAGCGGGCTGTAAGCGATGAGCTCGATGTTGAGCTCACGGCACGCCTCCGCCACCCCGCCTGCCAGCACCGGTTGCGGCGCCAGCAGTGAGAGCTGCACCTGCAGGCTGCGCAAGGGCATGCCCTGATCGGCTAGGCGCTGGTGCAGTTGCCGCAGCCGCTGGGGCCCCATGTTTGAGACCCCCAGGCTCTCCACAGCACCACTGCGCACCAGGTCGGCCAGCCCATCAAGCAGCGGCCCCTCCTGCCAGGGGGCGTAGCGGGCGGTGCTCCAGTGCAGCTGCACCCGGTGCAGTTGCCCCTGCAGCCGTTCCTGAGAAGCAGCGAAGGCGCGGCGGTAGCCCTGGCGTCCCAGCCGCCAGGGGAAGGGGGCCAATTTGGTGGCGATGCAAAGCTTGGCCCGCTCGTCGGCCGGGGCTGCCATGGCAAAACGGCCGAGCAGGGCCTCACTGCGCCCGTTGAGCCGGCCGGTGCCGTAGGAATCCGCGGTGTCGAAGAAGTTCAGCCCCCGCTCCAGACAGCGGCGGAAAGTTGCCGCCAGGGCTTCGTCGTCGCGCTCCGGCTCGTAGCCCCACAGGAACTGGTTCCCCCAGGCCCAGGTGCCCACCCCGATCCCGGGTTGCTGGCTGCTGCTTGCCATGATCGAGCCAATCGGGGCTATCTCTGCGGTGAATTCTCTGCCCAGCTCAGCCATCGCCATGACCGCCGCCTCCGCCGACCTTCAGCCACTGCGAGCTGCCGAATCACCCCAGGAGGCCATCGAGGCGCCGCCTGAAACAGTGGAGTCGGATCCGGTGCTCTGCGGCCACTGCGGCCGCACCGCCAGCAATGGCTTGGTGTGCATCGGCATGTGTGTAGCCGACTCCGGCTACTGAGGGTGGGCCGCACCTTGGGTTGCGGTGCCGTGTTGGCGGCAGCTGTGCTGCTGCTGGGGCCCTGGCGGCCATTGGCGGCCGCGGAGGAGGCCTTTGGCCGTTGGCGCTACCGCCCCAACAACTGCGTTGTGGAACACGGGGCGGCGCCGCGGTTGCGTTGCCAGGAGCTGCGGCTGGATCAACGCAGCTCGGAGGTGCTGCGCCTGAGTGTGCAGGCCGACGCCAAGGAGCCCGGCGCCTCCATCCTGTTCACCTTGGTGGGTGCCTTGGCGGAGGGCAGTGAACCCATGGGGTGCCGCAATGGCAGTTGCTCCCTGAAGCGTCAGCTCAGCTTCAACCTCGTCAGCCTCAGCCTGGCTCGCTTTGATGGGCGCGGCCTGGTGCAGTCGCTGCCACGCACCTGGTCGGTGCGCGGTGGTTGCCGGATCGATCCCAGCGATCTGCGCTGCGAAGCAGCAAACAGCGATCTGGCGGCCCTTGGAGAACCGCCGTGGATCATCAACGCTCAGCTGCGCTGATCGGAAACGAGAGGCGGCACCCAGATTCGAACTGGGGGTAAAGGATTTGCAATCCTCTGCCTTACCACTTGGCCATGCCGCCAGACGGGAGCAAACTCCCAGGGCGGATCGTATCAGTCACGGGATGCCCGGCCGTTTGCTGGTGCTGAGCAACGGCCATGGGGAGGACCTGATCGCCCTGCGGGTGTTGCAGGCGCTCCATCGCCGCAGGCCCGAGTTGGAGCTTGCGGTGCTGCCCCTGGTGGGGGAGGGCGGAGCGTTCGCCACTGCTGAGGAGGCAGGCGTGCTGCGGCGGATCGGGCCGCGCCGCCAGCTGCCCAGCGGCGGCTTCAGCAATCAGAGCCTCAGGGGGTTGTTGGCCGATCTCGGGGCTGGGGTGCTCGGCCTGAGCTGGCGGCAGTGGCGGCTAGTGCGCCGCTGGGGGCGCAGCGGCGATCCCGTGCTGGCGGTGGGTGATCTGCTGCCGCTACTGCTGGCCTGGGCCAGCGGTGCGCCCTACGGCTTCATTGGCACCCCCAAGAGCGATTACACCTGGGCGAGCGGGCCTGGTTCAGCTGGTCTTGCGGCGTTGTACCACCGCTGCAAAGGCAGTGAGTGGGATCCCTGGGAATGGGTCCTGATGGCCCGGCGCCGCTGCCGCCTGGCGGCCATGCGCGATTCCCTCACGGCCCGCGGTTTGCGCCGCCATGGCGTGGACGCGCTGGCGCCGGGTAACCCGATGATGGATGGCCTGCAGGCTGAGCCTCTGCCGCCAGTGCTGCAGGGGCGCCGCAGGCTGTTGTTGCTGGGTGGCAGCCGCATGCCCGAGGCCCTGGGCAACCTGCGCCGGTTGCTGGAGGCCCTGCACTTGCTCAGCGAAGCCGAGCCCCTGTTGGTGCTGGCCCCTTGCGGCTCGCGTCCATCGCCCGAGGAGTGGGCTCCGCTGCTGCACGGGCTGGGGTTTGAGCCGGTGCCTGGGCCGCCGCCCGCACAGGCGGCAGCCGCCTGGCAGCGCGGCAGCGTGCTGCTTTTGGTGGGGCCCGGGCGGTTTGCGGCCTGGGCCGGCTCCGCCGAGGTAGGCCTGGCGGCTGCGGGCACCGCGACGGAACAGCTAGTGGGGCTTGGGGTGCCGGCGTTGTCGTTGCCGGGGCCAGGCCCGCAGTTCAAGCTCGGCTTTGCCCAGCGCCAGAGCCGCTTATTGGGGGGATCCGTAGAGATGTGCAGAACGCCGCAGGCGTTGGCCCAGTCCCTGGCGCAGCTGCTGCACGATCCGCAGCGGCGGGCGGCGCTGGGTCGGATCGGTGCGCGGCGGATGGGGCCCTCCGGCGGCAGTGAAGCCCTGGCCCTGTTGCTGGAGCAGCGGCTGCTTCGGCCCGCTTCTAGGCCAGGCGGGATGATGGGCTGACGCTTCTTGCAGCCCGCATGGCAGCTCCCCAGGACAAGGACTACGTGACCGCCTGCGGAAAGCTGGCCAGCGCTTTGAGCATCAGCATCGCTGCGGCTCGCCGCAAGGTGGATCTGGTGGCCTCCAAAGAGGGGGTGCGCGATCCGGCCGGGCGGCTCCTGATCGCCCAGCGCCTGCTGCTGGAGAGCGAAGGTGTGGGGCAGGAGTCGCGCCAGCTGCTGGATGTGCTGCTGGAAGCCGTGGCGGAAGAGGCGAACTATCTGGGCGACGACTGAGCCGCCCCTGCCCCTCAGCTGCGGTGCTCGAAGATCGCGCCGAAGCGGCCGCGATCAAGTTCAGCGATCACCGGAATGCACTGGAAGCTGCGTTGGGCCAGATCCAGGCGCTCCTCGCGCTCCAGCATCTGGATCAGTCGCTCCCGAGCCGGCAGCAGGTAGCGCACATCATTGGCGGCGTAGGCCAGCTGCGCTTCGCTCAGCTCCTCCACGCGGCCCCAGTCGCTGCTCTGGGCGCCTTTGTCGAGCTCCACGCCGCACAGTTCCGCTACGAGCTCCTTGAGGCCGTGGCGATTGGTGTAGGTGCGGGCCAGGCGGCTGGCCACCTTGGTGCAGAACAGCGGGTTCACGGCGATGCCGAGCCCCTCGCCTAGGGCCGCCACATCGAAGCGGGCGAAGTGGAACACCTTCACGATGTCGGCGCGCTCCATGAGCTGCTTGAGCAGCGGCGCTTCGCTCTGCCCCCGCAGGATGCGGATGCAGCACACGTTGTCTTGATCGTCGCTGATCTGCACCAGGCAGAGCCGATCGCGGCCATGCACCAGGCCCATCGCTTCGGTGTCCACCGCCAGGGCGCTGGAGCGGCCGAGCAGCGCATGCCATTCCGGCGTGAGATCGGCATCGAGCACGGCAAAGCGGGCCGGGCTTGAGCCGGCGGCCGGCGCTGCAGAGCCGCTGGAGCTAGGGCTGGGCAAGGCGTTGACAGGAGCTGAGGCCATCGTCGCGGACAGCCGGGCGAACAGCACCAAAACCCAAGATCATCTTTCGCTCTTGAAAATCGAAATGAGATTGCGCTAGCAGGTGGGTGTGCCTCTTGGCGGTTGTGATGCGATCTCCCCGTTCCATGGAGCTTGCGGGCCTTGGAGCCATCCAGGCCTTTTTTGAGCAGCCCCCCATTCAGCATCTGGGGTTGGAGCTGGCGGTGTGCTGGATCCTGGAGTGCCTGCTGGATCACGACAGCTACCCCACCGCCTTGATGCACGACCTCAGCGATGCCCACCCCAAGCTGAGGCTCTCGGAAACGGTGCTGCAGCAGGCCATTCACTTCCTCGATCACGAGGGGGCGATCAGCACTTACAGCCA
>NZ_JBIPMN010000295.1:0-3533 GCF_044369115.1 Vulcanococcus sp.
TCCAACTTGGCCTGCGCGGCTTGTACTGGGTCGGGCCACAGACGGTCGATGACCTTGCCGCCGATGTCTAGCAGCGCGGTGACGGGATCGATTGCCATCTACGCCTCCAATAGATCTGCAACGCGGCGGCTCCAGCCCCGCGAGAACGACGGCCAGTTCGACAGTCCAGCCATGAAGCGAAGTCGCTGGGACAGTAGGAGCGCCTTCAACTTGTCCGGGTTGGCCGCGTGGGCGGCTGCCAGCGTGACTGGCCCCAGGATTCCGTCTGCCGCAACTCCCAGGGCTCGCTGCAGCCAGAGGACCGACTGCCGAACCCCGGAAGCGGCGGCAGCGTCAAAGACGAAGTACCGGATTCCGTCGGGCAGTTCATCGCCGCGCACTGCGTCCCAGTACAACGACCGGTAGATGGTCTTGGCAAGACTGATTGGCAGGTCGCGCATGTCGCCGGTGTATCCGGCGCCGCGCGCCACAGCCTCGGTGACACCGAACCGGGTCTCGCCGCGACGGTCGTTCTTCAGATCCGCGTAATCACCCTCGTGGGTCAGCAATGCGGTAAAGCACTGTTCGAAGTTCATTGCGAGCCTCCCATCAACTTGAACTTGATGGCCGCGCCGACTAGCAGCAGCGCAAGAAGCCCGGTCGTGACCACCCGAATCACGGTTTGCCAGGCCGTGCGCCGAGCATCTCGCCAGGCCTCCATCAGACCGCGCAGATCTCGGATGTCTGCGGCCGCGTGCCCGTTCTCGAGGCCGAGGCTGGCCAACGCTCTTTCAGCGCCGCGCTCGGCTGCCCGTGTAAGCAATTCATTGAGGTCTTCGGCTCGAAGGGACAGGACGCTGCCCTTCCCAATTTCTGACACAGCATCGGAAAAATCTGACATCAAAACCTCCAAAACAAGAAGGCCCGTCGAGGCATATGCCAGGGCGAGCTTGTTGAAACTGCCTGCGGTGTTAGGTGCAAGCCATCAGGATGGGGACAGACGACGTAGCCAGCGCCTTCACGTCGTGAATCACCTCCACAAACACGCTGGCTGCCGTTGTGTTGGTGCCTTCGCCCACAGGGCCAAGGACCTCCGCGGCCAGCGCGGTAACTCGCGACGCGATGGCTGCGTCAGTCCAAGGCCCGATGACTTCAGTATTGAGTGAGCTGATCTGGGCCGCTGTCGGCGCATCAGTCCAATCGGCAACCGTTTCCCCGAAAAGGTAGGTGTACTGGACCGTCACGTCAGTCGCCCATGCCCAATTGCATTGCATTGACCGACGTCGCCGACCAACTGCTGCCACCCGCATCGGTCAGAAACGCGGCCTGGTACAGCGAATTGATGCCTACCGTAAGGGTTTGGGTTGCGCCCGATACCGTGGTGCCTGAGGTCTTGAGCTTGGGTATCAGGCTGGTCGTGCCCGAGCCGGTGTTCTGGGCGAAATAGTTGCCGACCACCGCATTGATGCTTGTGGGTGAGTACGGCAGCGCGGGGAATTTGTACAGGTCCACATTGCCGGTGCCGGAGTCGCTGACATAGTTGGTGGAGGCAAAACCTCCGTTGACCATCGCGTAATGCGAGGTTCCGGTCTTAGGCGTGAACTGGGCAAGGTCACCATCAGCGTTCGGCACCAAGGTGCTGATACGACGCGGACCGATGGGAAACGTGTTGAAGTTGCTGCCCTGGTCATCCCACACGATGACATCGTCGATCCATCCCGTGCCGCTGAAGGTGTATCCGAGGGCGACGGTGACCGATATGATCGCTTGGGCAGAGGCAAAGAAGCCTGTGTAGCTGCCTTGTGAGATGCCATCGATGTAGAGCTGGGCCGTACTGCTCGATCCGTTGAGGTAGTACTCCAACTCCACCCAGTGAAAGTTGCCGTCATTCACAAAGGCGGACGATGTGATGCAGGGCGTGCTTCCGCCGTAGTTCACTACCGCCAGTTGCCCCAACGGGGTCAAAGACAGCGCTGAGTTGTTGTTGAAACCGACGTTGTAGTAGCCGGCAGAAGTACCGCCAGCAGTTGTGCCACTGCTGTACTTCAAATAGAACCCCACGCGTACCTTGGCTCCGCTGGGTATGGATACGCCTTTGACCACCTGGAAGCTATAGGGGGAACTGCTGTTGGTCAGAGCACCTCCTCCAAACTTTCCGGCAGTTGATGCGAACGTAAAGCTGCTGCCGCTTGACCACTTTCTGGTCACCTGCGCGGTAGCGGTGTAGCTGTCAAAGCCATCACAGAATCGAAACGTCATTCATCGCTCCAGAGGTTGTTTATCGGGTGCCCACAAGGCTGACCGAGACGTTGGCCAGCGTGGCGTCGGCGGTGGCTTGATTGGTCAGGGTCAGCACATCGCCAGCGGCCAAGCTCACTGCGCTGGCAAAGGTGAAAGTGGCGCTGGTGGCTCCGGCCGCAAAGTTCACGCTGCCAATCGAGGTGCCGTTCTTGGCAAGGGTCAGCGTCGTGCTGCCTGTGGCTGCGGCGATGGAAGAGCTGTAGGAGCCCGTTAGGCTGGCCGGCAAGCTCACTGCACGCGGGATGATGATGCGGCCCATCACCTGGCTGCCGGTGGGCGTACCAGGGAAGAACATCAGCAGGTCGTAGGGCTGTGCGCCCCCGGTCTTGGAGTCCACGTAGGCCTTGGTAGCCTTTTGGGTGGCGACCCGGCTGTCACTGTTGGCGGCGAGGGTGCCGTCGGTGTCGCTGGCCAATGTGGCCACCGTGCCTAGGCCACTGACGTCCCCGGTGCTGAGAGTCACGGCTCCGGTCTTGCCGGCCACCGAGGTGACGGCATCGGTGAAGCTCATAACGCCGGTACTGGCGTTGTAGGCCAGCGAGCCACTGGCAGAAATCGCCCCGCGCGCCAGCGCGTTGCTGAAGTACAGGTTGGTGCTGCCCTGACCGATGTTGTCAGTGGTCAGGCTCACCGCGCCGGTCAAGCCATTGACGCTTGTGACCCCACCGCCTGCCAACGCCTGAGGTGCGTAGGAGCGCCGATCGGTGTAGCTGGTGACCGTGGTCGATCCCGTCATCACCTGGTACAGGGGAATCTTGCCAGCCGTAAAACCGCTGGTGTTCACCGTCACCGCGCCAGTACTGGCATCGGCCATCAGGTAGTTGGTGCTGCTGGCGGTCAGGCTCACCGTGCCGTTACTGATCTGGCCGTTGAACCAGCCACCGTAGTAGCCCCAGGTCAAGCCGGTAGTCGTGCTTGCCCGCCGACCCCACAGCGTGGCCACGCTGGCCGCATCAAACAGCGCATTGGCCGTGACTTCTTTGCTGCTCTGGTTGGTGGCGATGGTGTCGAGAAGGGAGGTGCTGTTGGACATGGGTCACCAAAATGGGTTACCTGAGGATGCTGGTGCTGGCCAGATGGCCGAGCACGCCCTGATCGCTGTTTTGGGCCACGGTGAAGCCGATGGTTTGACCGCTGCTGAAGCCATCGGCGCTGATGGATGCCGCGGAATAGACCCAGCTTTGTGAAGCGGTGACCGTGACGGTGCGCACCACCGTGGAGCCGCTCCGCACCTGCAGCCGGTAGGACTCGGT
>NZ_JBIPMN010000028.1:0-17224 GCF_044369115.1 Vulcanococcus sp.
CGCTGCACACCCGCACAAACGCCACGCGGTCGCGGTGGCGGGGGTCCATGTTGGCCTGCAGCTTGAACACAAACCCGCTGAAGCCTGGCCGCACCGGCTCGATCTCACCGGCGCTGCTGCTGCGCGGAATCGGCTTCTGCGCCAGCTCGAGGAAGGCGTCGAGGAAGGGGCGCACGCCAAAGTTGGTCATGGCCGAGCCGAAGAAGACAGGGCTCAACTCACCGGCGTGCACCAGCTCGAGGTCGAGATCGTTGCCGGCGGCCTCCAGCAGCTCCAGCTCTTCGAGGGCCGCATCCAGCAGCTCGGCTTCCACCGCACCGCTGCTGCGCGCTTCCTCCACGCACAGCACCTTCTCTTCTGAGGTGCGGCCGCGCTCCGCCCGCAAAAACAGGATCACCTGCTGGCTGCGGCGATCGATCACGCCGCGGAAGCGATCACCGCTGCCGATCGGCCAGTTCACCGGCCAGCAGGCCAGCCCCAGCTCCTGCTCGATCTCATCAAGCAGCTCAAGGGGCTCACGCCCCGGCCGATCCATCTTGTTGATGAAGGTGAAGATGGGGATGCGCCGCATGCGGCACACCTCAAACAGCTTGCGGGTCTGGGGCTCAAGGCCCTTGGCGGCGTCTTCGAGCATCACCGCGTTATCGGCGGCGGCCAGGGTGCGGTAGGTGTCTTCAGAAAAGTCTTGGTGGCCAGGGGTATCCAGCAGATTGATCGTGCTGCCGCTGTAGTCGAACTGCAGCACCGTGGAGGTGATCGAGATGCCCCGCTGCTTCTCCAGCTCCATCCAGTCGGAGGTCACCTTGCGCTGCTCGCCTTTGGCCTTCACGGCGCCGGCCTGCTGAATCGCCCCCCCGTAGAGCAGCAGCTTCTCGGTGAGGGTGGTTTTACCCGCGTCGGGGTGGGAGATGATCGCGAAGTTGCGGCGGCGCGCCACCGCCTCGGCCAGGGCCTGAAGCTCGGGAGTGGCGGCGGGAGCAGAGGTGCTGGTCATCGGGCCAGCCTCTCAGAACAACTGTCCCCACACCTCAAGGTAGCGGTCTTCCAGCGCTGCCACCTGCAGCTGATCTGCCAGGCCGGCTGCCTGAAGTTGCTGAGCCACCTCCTCGGGGGTGAAGGCGGCATGCAGAGATGCGAGGTAGTCGCGCTGCAGCACCACCGGGGCATCGGCCAGGTGGAGGCGCTGCAGCACCAAGGCCGCCTCGGCACTGACAGGACGACGTAGATCTTTGATGTACACGCAGGCACCGGGGCCCGCCAGTTGAGCCACGCTGCGCCAGAGCACCTGCGGATCGTGCAGGTGGTGCAACAGGCTGTTGCTCACCACGGCCGTGTAGCCCCCGGCCAGATCAACCGCAGGCAGACAGCGCTGCTCGAAGCGAAGGCGCCCCTGCAGCAGCGGCAACTCGGCCAGGCGCTGCCGGGCCGGAGCGAGCATGGCGGCAGCACCATCGATCCCCATCACAGCGGCGCCGCCGTAGCGCTCCGCCAGGCGAAAGGTGATGTTGCCGGGTCCGCAGCCGAGATCCACAAGCCGCACTCCCAAGCCCTGGGGGAACAACACCGCGAGCCGCTCGATCAAGGCCTGATCACCAGCAGCGAAGTTGGCAGCGGCATAGGCCCGGGCCTGCTCCAGCCCTTCCATCAGCTCAGGTTCAGGCGTGCGGTTCATCGTGCGTTCCTCAGGAGCGATGCGATGCGCTCCCTGGCAAGCATTCTCGGAGTTGCACCGCCAATGGTGGCAACGACAGCTTGCAGACCCCACCGGTGGCGTTATGGTTCGAGCATCGCCCTGTTCAAGCCCCGTGACCCTGTCAGTACCTGGACCCAGCACCGCCGCCATGGGCGAGCCCCTCAAGGGACCCAGACCTGACTTCCCAGCCACGGCGCCTGCCGCCAACCCCGTCTTCTACCGCACCTATTCGCGCAAGACCGTCAGCGGCCGCGAAAGCTGGAAGCAGGTGGCCGAGCGCAACCTGGAAGGCCTGCGCAAGCTGGGCAATCTGAACCCCCAGGAAGTGGAGCTGCTGCGCCGCATGCAGCTTGAGCAGAAGGCCCTGCCCTCCGGCCGCTGGCTGTGGATCGGGGGTACACCCTGGATTGAACAGAGCGAAAACTTCTCCGGCTCCTACAACTGCACCTCCACCAACCTGGTGGATTGGGAAGCCTTCGGTCTGATGATGGACCTGGCGATGATGGGCTGCGGCACCGGCGCCATCATCGAGCCGCGCCTGACCAGCCGGCTGCCGGTGGTCCGCAACCAGCTGGCGATCAAAGCGGTGAGCGACATCGGCGCCACCCCCGCCGGTCAGCGCCAGGAGCACACCAGCCACCGCATTGACGGCCAGCAGGTGTTCATCAAGGTGGGCGACACCCGCCGCGGCTGGGTGGACAGCTACCAACTGCTGCTGGAGCTCTGCAGCGATGAGCGCTTTGACCCCAGCACGCCGATCGAGATCTGCGTGGATCTGGCGGACGTGCGCCCCGTGGGCGAAACGTTGAAAGGGTTCGGCGGCATGGCCAACCCGGTGAAGCTGAAGGATCTGTACGGCCGCGTGGCCCAGATCCTGGGCAAGGCCCAGGGCCGCCAGCTCACCTCCGTGGAGTGCTGCCTTCTGATCGATGAAGCGGCCGTCACGATCGTGGCCGGCAACATCCGCCGTAGCGCCGGCATGCGCCAGTTCGCCGCCGAAGACCTCTCCGCAGCCGGCGCCAAGGAAAACCTCTGGCAGCAAGACAGCGACGGCAACTGGCGCATCGACCCCGAGCGCGATGCCCTGCGGATGGCCAACCACACCCGTGTGTTCCACACCCGTCCCGATCGCGCCACGGTGCTTGAGGCCGTGACCAAGCAGTTCCAGTCCGGCGAGGGCGCCATCCAGTTCGCCCCAGAAGCGATCGCCCGCTCCAACGCCGATCTGCTCCACACCCCCGAGCTGCGCGCCGAGTTCATCGAGATCTACTGCGATCAGGGCCGCGAGGAAGCGGGCCGTTGGCTCACCGCGCACCACCCCGAGATCAGCGCCGCTGAGCTGGAGCACCGCCTCGGCCGCTACGGCCTCAACCCTTGCGGCGAGATCCTCGGCGCCGACTTCCACTGCAACCTGGCCGAGATCCACCTCAACCGCATCGATCCTGAGGATCATGTGGCCCAGGAGGAAGCCTTCACCGCCGGCGGCCTGGCCGTGGCCTGCCTGCTCAACCACCGGTTTGAGGTGGAGCGCTACCGCCAGAGCCGCGCCTGGGATCCGATCGTGGGCGTGAGCTTCACCGGCCTGTTCGACTTCTTCGTGCACGCCTTCGGCACCCCTTGGCTGCAGTGGTGGGAAGCCGGCCGCCCCGACACCGAAGAAGGCCGCAGCTTCAAGGCGAAAGAAGCGGAATACCTGACCCGCTGGAAGCAGATCGTGAACAAGGCCGTGTGGGATTACTGCGATCGCCACGGCCTACGCCGCCCCAACCGCTGCACCACCGTGCAGCCCGCCGGCACCAAGAGCCTGCTCACCGGTGCTTCCCCCGGCTGGCACCCTCCCAAGGCGCAGCGCTTCATCCGCCGCATCACCTTCCGCAAGAACGATCCGGTGGCGCTGGCCTGCATGGACTACGGCTACACAATCGTGCCGTCGCAGAGCGACAAAGACGAGCAGGGCCGCCTGCTCAATGACCCCTTCGATCCCCGCTGCACCGAATGGCTGGTGGAAATCCCCACCGAAGTGAGCTGGGCCAACATCCCGGGCGCTGATGCCGTGGAGATCAACAACTTCTCGGCCATGGCCCAGTTCGACTTCTACATGCAGGTGCAGCAGCACTACACGGCCCATAACACATCGGCCACCGTGGAGTTCCGCGAGCACGAGATCGAGCCGCTCACCGATGCGATCCACGCCGCCATCGATCAGGGCCAGGGCTACATCTCCGCCGCACTGCTTGCCCGCTTTGATGCCAACGCCACCTTCCCGCGCCTGCCGTTCGAGCCGATCGATCACGCCACCTACGAACAACTGCAGAGCGAGGTGGTGGGCCGCCGCCGCACCACCGACTTCTTCGAAGCCCTGCAGCGCTACGACAGTGGTGAGCTGATGGAAGCTGGCCCTGCCGGCTGCGACTCCGACAAGTGCCTGCTGCCCTTGACCAAGCCAGACGACAAGTGAGACAGACTGAGACCCGTTACCAGCAGAGACTTCCCAGGAAACCTGAGACAAGACCACAAAAGAGATAAGTCACTTAGCAAGTCATGTGTGGTAGAGGCTCGGGGCCAGCTCCGGGCCTTTTCTTTGGAACAAAAGAACGATGTGATCGCAGAAACCTGACTCCGCTCACCCGTAGTTAGTCCGCCGCCCATTCCCGGCCCCTGGAGGCCTCGCCATGAGCCGAGCGGAAAGAAGCAGTCAAGACCAGCCGAGAAGGCACTGGTGGGCCATCGACGACGAATGGGCTGTTAGCGGGGTTGCCGATCTGGCAAGCAGGGTTGCGGAATGATGTGTGACCACGCGTGGCCCTAATCGGAGCTGCTGTAAGCCATGGTGGTTCGAATCTTGAAAAGGATCATGTTGCAGCCATCCATTTGCCGCAGCCTTGTCCTTGCAGCAATTGCAGCACTGACGCCGATCTCGGTTCCAGCCGTCGCAGGTCCCGCGAAGCTTGCTCAGCACACCAATCCTGACCCGGGCAGTATGGCGGTGTCGATCAAGGACACTATCCAGTTCAACTGGGGTTTCCAGGGCCAGACACAAGGAGCAGGCACACCAAATGAAATCGGCATCGGCGGATTCCTGCCTCTCTCCGTTGGAACCAACAGCGTCTTGTTCTTGGATGCTCTCGCCAACGTCAACCTTGCTGATATCGGCAACTCCTCCAGCATCATCAACACTGAAGTAGCTGGAACCACCATCTCCACATCTTCACGCCTGGGCTATCGCTGGCTGAACGGCGAACGCTCCTGGATGTTTGGGGTTAACGCAGGCTATGACAGCCGCCCGATGGGAACAGGACAGGTAGATACCAACGTCGCGGCAACAGACTCACAAACGGTGTTCTTCCAGCAAGTCGCTGCCGGGCTAGAAGCTGTGAGCAACAGTTGGAACTTCAATGCATACGCTCTTGTGCCCATTGGCGTGACAGAGGAGCGGCTCAACAGCGCCTACAAGGGCGGCGCGCTTGATACCTACGGATTGGATGCTGGTTATAGCATCACTCCTGATCTGACAGCCTCGGTGGGTTACTACTACCAAAATGGTGATCTGGACAGCGCTGATGGCTCTGGGGTGCGCGGCAGGCTTGCATACACCATCAGTAACGGCCTAACCCTTGGAGCAAACCTGTCTTACGACCAAGCCTTTGATACACGCTTTTCAGCAGACCTGAAATACCGCTTTGGCAGCAAGGGTTTTAGTTCGCCAAAGAAACAGCGGCCAACAGTCACACAGGCTACGCAGGCGCTGTTAGCTACACCAGCAAACAGAGACGTGAGAGTTCATGATACCGACGACGTGATAATCCAGAGCTTAGGAGGTGGTGGCCAATGCATCACTACTCCCTTTGGGACACCGGATGTGCCGATCTGCAATTTCTGAGATTGTCCATAGACTGGAAGAAGCAATACGGATTATTTTCTAGTTATCAAACAGCCGGGCCCTGATTTCTTCCCGCTTGACTCGCCCACCACTCATTGCCTTCTCGATCAGCCGCTCCAGTCGTCGCTGAAGCGCCTTGTAGACCTAGTTCAACGTTCACGCGCCTTGGCATTGTTGGAGTCTCCTGGCTGCGAATAAAGCGTGTACGCCCCGCTAACGGCCTCAAAGCAGGGTGGACCGTGAGCCGGGGATACCAGTTCGCACCGCTGTTAGGAAGCCTGAGCGGACCCGCTAAACGCCGACCCCTTCACCGCGAGCAAGGAGCAACCCATGAACAAACGTCATTGGTTAAGTCATGGTTTTCGTGTCCAGAAAACAAGACAGTGCACGGGATCAAGGGTTTCACAACAACTGCCTGCTGCCCCTGGCAAAGCCGGCGAACTGATGCCGGCGGTGGTGGGCGCCTGGCTACCGCTCAGCCAGCTTCTATGGCTGGCCCTGCAGCTGCCGGTGGTACCGGACACCTCATCCGGCAACCTCAGGGATGCGACTTTCCGCTCCCTGAACCATTGCAGCAGCACGCGTCAACAGCAAGCCTGCATGCAAGCCGACTCCAACCTGCAGGCTCTGATCGTCGAGCAGGAGCGCCCGGAAGCTCGAGAACGCCAGCCCCGCTGCCTCGGGGCACTGACGCAGGTGGAAACCGTATTGGCCACCTTCCGCTGGAGGCTGGAGACCAGCACCAACCTGCAGCGGGCAATCGATGCCGCTGAAGCGCAGTGTCTGCCGCTCTGATGGTCAACTCAGCTGCCGCCGAATCAACGCCTGCAGCTGCTGCCATCGGGGCACGAACAATGCTTTGAGCTGGGAGTCGTAAGCCAGCGAGCCCTCAGCCACGGATGCTGAGTGCAAAACACAGTTAGCGGCGAGCAGGCCACTTTCGGCTGCGTGGTCGATGCCGTGGCCGAGCAGAGGATCAATCAGAGAGGCAGCGTCACCGAGCAGCAACACACCTGGTGCCGGAGATCCCACCAACCGTTCCGGGGGAGGAAGCAGCGGGCAAGCCCAGGCCACCCCAGAGCGGCCAAACCATTGCCGGGCGAGATGTGCCGCGGGCGGGGCGGCGGCATCCGCAGTAGCCAATGGACGGAACAATCCCAGATTGCGCTGCTCACCCAGCTGAAAAGACCAGCGATAGAGCAATGAGTGCGGCTGCGGATAAATCAGCTCAGACGGCTGGCTGCCTTTGGCAGGCTCGGCCATAACCCGCACGCCGACAGCGAGATCGTCACGATGATGAGAGCCGAGCATCTGCTGGCGCACCCGCGAGCCGGCCCCATCGGCGGCCAACACCCAACTGGCCTGCAGCTCCCAGCCGCGACAAGCTCCTGAGGGATCAGGGCGCCGCCCGCTCAGACACCAACCGCCCCCTGTATCCGGACGCAGCTGAGTGAGCTGCCAGCCCTCACGAACTGGCAGATCATGCTGGCGTAGCTGATCCACCAGCAGCGCATCGAACAGCCGTCGTGGCAGCGCTTCGGCGATCGGCGTAAGGGAAAGTCTGCCGGACTCGGTGGAACGCCAGGCCTGCGGACGCTGCCGAGCCAGACGATCAAACACCACACTGCCCCGGGCCAGCAGAGCACTGCGCTGGAGCTGCGGATCCCAGCTGGGCTGAAAACCGGCCTGCCGCAACAGGGGAAAGGTGCGGGGCGGCAGCAGGTCACCGCAGATTTTGTCTCGGGGAAAGTGGGCGCGATCGAGCAACACCACGGGCAGCCCCGCCCGATGCAGACGCATCGCCGCCGTGGCGCCCGCCGGACCAGCCCCCACAACAACGACCGGCCCACCCATGGCGCTCAGACCGCGCCGAGAAACTCCAGGGCCGTGGCCAGTTGCTCGAGGAGCTCGCAACAGCGTTCGTACTGAATTTCGGGAGCGAGGCTCACCGGCAGGGTCTCAATCATGTCGGCCAGTTCACGGGTTCGCACGGCCAACAGATCAGTGCAAAGAACAGACATGAATCCCGCGACCCTCGGTCGCCCCACGCGCTATCCCAACCTTGAACCTCAGTCTCATGAGTCCATGATGGGATTACCCATGCTGAGGCGGCGCGTGGGAACATGGCTGCTGCCTTAGGGCTACACCTGGAGAGGTGGTCGAGTGGTTGATGGCTCCGGTCTTGAAAACCGGCGAGGTGAAAGCCTCCGTGGGTTCGAATCCCACCCTCTCCGTTGCTTCAGTCGCCCCCTGCACCACCCGCAGGGAGCTTCTGGCCTCCAGAAACTCTTAAGGTTCCGAGCCCCGATTGCAGCCGTTGACACACCACTGACCCCAGCGACGCGATTGCATGGGATTGGTCCACGATCCTCTATGGCCTACGAACCCGGAACGACCGATTGCCGCGTGCTGATCGACAGCAAGGCCCAGATCGAGGCGATCCTGCTGAACCTCGCCAAGCTCGAAAACACGCAACACATCCGCCAGCAACTTGTGGCAGTGCACAACCAACTCGAGGGCCTGCATGAGCTCAGGCGCCAAAAGCGCAGCGCCACACTCAGTGCGGCCTAAACCAGCCAGGCCCCTTAGGCTCTGCGCATGATCTTCGACAACGACAAAAGGCCAGCCTGGCTCAATTGGGTCTTCCTGGCCGTTTTTCTCTGGTCAAGCTGGCAGCTGGCCGGCATGTGGTTCAGCCAGCTGCATCAGGGGTAAGCGTTTGGCACAAAGAACTGCTCGTTGATCGGCGGCCGCTCGTAGCCCTGGGCCTTGCCCCGCGGCGGCAGCTTCAGAGCGGGCGGCGTCATGTCGTGGTACGGCACCTTGCTGAGAAGGTGGCGGATGCAATTGAGGCGGGCGCGGCGCTTGTCGTCGGCCTCCACAGTGAACCAGGGCGCCTCGGGGATGTTGGTGTGGGCGAACATGTCGTCCTTGGCACGCGAGAACTCCACCCAGCGATCGCGGGATTCCAGATCCATCGGGCTGAGCTTCCAGCGCCGCGCGGGATCATCGATACGGGCCTGAAAGCGCGCTTCCTGCTCCGCATCGCTCACCGAGAACCAATACTTGAGCAACACGATCCCAGAGCGCACCAGCATCCGTTCAAACTCCGGGCACGACTGCTCAAACTCCCGCAGCTCCGCCTCGCTGCAGAAGCCCATCACCCGCTCCACACCAGCGCGGTTGTACCAGCTGCGATCAAACAGCACGATCTCTCCAGCTGAGGGGAAGTGCTCCACGTAGCGCTGGAAATACCACTGGCTGCGCTGCTGATCACTCGGAGTACCGAGAGCCACCACACGACAGCCGCGGGGATTGAGCGGTTCGGTGATGCGCTTGATCGTGCCGCCCTTACCGGCAGCGTCGCGCCCCTCAAACAGCACCATCAGGCGAAAGCCCGTGGCTTTGACCCAGTACTGCATCTTCACGAGCTCCACCTGCAGGCGAGCCAGCTCCTTGGCGTAAAGCTTGCGGTCGAGCGGAGCCGCGACGCCCCCGTGATCCAGCGCAGAGGCTCGGGGCGGCTTGGCGGACTTGCCCATCACCGCTCAGCGGCGCGGCAGGGGAGCCGCCTTGGCCGAGCCTGCCTCGAATAGGGCCCGCACGAAGCGCACCAGGCCAGCCACCAACAGCAGCAAGGCCAGCAGGGCAATCGCCACCAACACCAGCACCGCCAGCAACTGCAACACACCCATCAGCAACTGCGACAAGCCGCCGATCAGATGGCCGATGGCGGTGCTGATCAACAGCAGACTGTCGAGATCAATCAGCTCCGGCAGCTGCAGGAGCAACACCAGAAGGCCAACACCGGCCCCCATCAGCAGAACGGCCTCGAGGATGCGGCGCGACCGCGGCGGCTTTCGGCGCCGACGAAATACCGTACGCGGAGCTGCTGGCGGCTGACCGCGGCCACCACGCACCACCTGCAGCCCGCGGCGACGGCTCATGACTCGATCCGGTATCCAGCTCCCCGCATCCAGCGTTCGAACTCCACCAGCACCAGCTCATTGGGGCAATCCACCAAGCTGAGATCGCCCACGCTGCAGTCGCCCTGACCGCCGTGGTGGAGCGAGAGGTGAAACTGCTCGCCGCTGAGGCCGCACACCTCCGGATCGCTGCGCACCACCACATCGAGGCAAGCGCCCAGGCGGGTCACACGGCGACGCAGTTCAGACCAGCTCAAGTCGCTCATTGCGGTAGTGCAAGTGTGAAGGGGAATGGAGTGGCGTCAACCACCGCGCGCGGGGGTGCTCACCGCGGCCGGCGCGCTGGAGGGAGGCTTCGGGGTGGGGAGCAGTGCGATGAGGACACCGGCCACCAGCAGCGCTGCGATACCGGTGAGAGGAGCCGCCACCCGGCGAGCCAGCGGCAGGCGATGGCGCAACTCCGATCGCCGCAGTGGCTGCGGCGCCGGCCACTGCAGCGGGACTGCCACCTGCGGATCGAGCTGCAGGCGATCGAGGCAGCGCACCAGATCGCTCAGCTCCGCGTCATCGAGGGATAAGCGCAGCGGAGGTGTATTGGGCTGGCTGCTGCGCAGCTCGAGCTCGTGCTGACCATCCACAGGCCTGATTGCCACGGGCACATCCTCGGCGCCCTGGGGCCTGGCCACGCCGCTGATCAAACAGCGGGCGTAGGGGAGCACCACATTGAGCAGCGCCTGAAGGTGATTGCGCTGGCCTTCGAGCTCGGTCTTGCCGGCAAGGGCGAGGCTGAACCCGGTGAGGATGCCGATTGTCTGGCTGCTCTGGCCGGCTGAGAGATCAGGCAAACCCTCAAGCACCAGCCGGCAGCTGGTTTGTTCGTAGCGGCTGGTCAGTTTCATCGCAGGGTTGCTGTCGTGCTGCGGATCAGGCCGCTGCGTCCATCAGGCTGGCCTTCAGCCGAGTGAATCCTCCAGGACCAGCGCTGAGGGCCATGGTCTGGATCAGTTCACGGCAGAGCTGCGGACCCTCCTGGGGATCCAGCAATCGCTGCACCCCACCACGACGAGGGTTAAACCGCGGAACAGGGCCCAACGCTGTTCACTCAGCTGGGGGGGCTCGGCCGAGGAGAGCAGGCTGCGCAGCATCGGATACAACCGATCCGCCAAGGCATTCAGGATGCGGATCAAGCCATCGGCCTCCGCTTCCGTGATCCGATCACGGCGGGTGGTGCGCCGAAGAGGGTTGCTGCAGCGGCGTTTCCACAGCTCCACCCGGTTGGGGAAGAGATCGGTGAGCCCCATCTCCTCACTGAGCCACACCATCGCCTCGCCGCCGTTGAGGTCGAGCGCTTCAGCGGAGAGGAGCAACAGATCGAGCCGCTCCAGACCCCGCCGGGAGAGCGAGCGCTGGGGTTGCACAGGAGCATCAGCCATGGCTGCGATACTGCCAGCTGCGCACCCGATCCGTCGACCATGACCACCCTTGATCTGCGTGGCCTGGTGCGTGACATCCCCGACTTTCCCAAGCCAGGCATCCTGTTTCGCGACATCACTCCGCTGATGCGCAGCCCCCTGGCTTGGCAGGAAGTGATGCGCCAGATGGGAGCTGTATGCGATCAGCTGGCCCCGGATCTGATTGTGGGGATTGAGTCGCGCGGATTCATCGTGGGCACGGCTTTGGCCACAGCCCGCAACATCGGCTTCAGCCCGGTACGCAAGCCGGGCAAGTTGCCCGGTGAGGTGATCGGAGTGGACTACACCCTCGAATACGGCAGCGACAGGCTCGAGATCATCCCCGATGGTTTTGAACACAGGCCGCGGGTGCTGATCGTGGACGATCTGTTGGCCACCGGCGGTACCGCCGGCGCTTGCGCAGAGCTGGTAGATCGGGTGGGCGGAGAACTCTGCGGTTTTGCCTTCATCGTGGAACTGGCTGACTTGGGCGGCAAAGCCAAGCTGCCGGAGTCGGTGCCGGTGGAATCACTGATCGTGTATTGAGAGCACCCCGCCCTACGGATCAAGCGCAGCCTGCCAGCCGAGCACCTGATCGAACTGCTCAAGGCTGATCAGGCCGAATCGCCAGAGCACCACCGGTAGGGGTGCCTGCTCCTGCTCCGATTGCCGTAAACCCAGCTGCAGGGAGTTGTCGCTGAGCCCCAGGTCATGGCGCAGATACCGCAGCAGCGCAGGGCTTGGCGGTGGCTGGGGCGAACTGCTGATCACCATGGCTCGCCCGTGTCACCGTGCCGCCATCCTGATCAGGGCCAGCGCAGGCGGCAAGGGCCATCGCTCATGGCGCTGAGGCTCAGGGCCCGAAGCCAGCTGAAGCGCCCCAGCAGCGCAAGTGCCAGCCAGCGAACAGGCAGCAGCAGCGGCTGGCGATTGGAGAACAGGCGAACAAGCGCATCAGTGGCCAGCAGCACCAGTGCGATATCGAGCCAGCGGCGAGCGGCGTAGCGCCGTGGCAGCAGCCGCAGGGGGAGGCGGCCGCCGGCCGCGCGAGACGCCAATTGCTGCAACACCGCCACATCACGCCAACAGAGATTGAGGCCCTGGCCGCCCACGGGATGGGAGCGATGAGCGGTCTCACCCACCAGCACCACCCCCTTGCGCTGGAGCGGCCAGGCCCAATCAAGCGCCACGGGAAACGCCCGCGGCCGATCCAGCAGCACCTCCGCTTGCAGCTGCTCCGGCAGCGCGGCGCTGAGGGCGTCCAGAAAGGCCGCCGGCTCAAGAGCCTCCAACTGCTGCAGCCACGGCAGCGGCGCACTCCACACCAGCTGGAAGGCGTCGTCTCCCAGCGGGAGCACGGCAAAAGGACCTTCGGGGCGGAACAATTCCCAGGCTTGATCCGGCTGGGATCCCCGGAGCCTCACCTGCACCGTGAGGCAGCCCTGGCGATAGGGGCGATGCCAATGGCGGATGCCAGCGGCGCGGCGGCAGGGCGAGTGGTGGCCATCGGCAGCCACCACCAAATTCACCCCCTCCGGAGCCCCTGGGCCAGCGGCATCAGCGAGGTGTAAACGCAGCCCAGGCTGCGACTCGAGCTCCTGAAGCAGCAGCGCCATCAAGGGACGGTGCTGCAGGATCCAGCCCACAGCATCGACGGGCCCAGCGCTGGAGCGCCTGGGCAGATCACCCACCCGAAACGCCACGCGCCGCTGCAGGGCCTGATCGCAGAGCTCCAGGCGGCGAAACGGCGCCAGATGCGGCTGCAGGGGCTGCCAGAGCTTCAGGCTCTGCAGCAGCTCCGCGCTGGAATGGGTGAGGGCATAGGCGCGGCTGCGCTCGAGCAGGGCGGCAGCGGGCAAGGGATCCCACAGCTCGACCGCCCAACCACTGCGAGCCAGAGCCAGGGCCGCCAGTGCACCGGTGGGCCCAGCCCCGTAAACCCGAGCCCGCAACGCGGCAGCGGCGGGAGCGGCAGGAGCTGAGCGGCGCATGGGCAAGGCAACAAAAAACCGCAGCACGATTGTGTGCCGCGGTTGAGTGAAGTGAAGATATGGGGCAAAGGCTGAAGATCAGCCGATGCCCAGCAGGCCACGGGTGAACGATTCGCCGCCGAGGGCCAACTCAGTGGCGAGCAGAGCAATGAAGCCGAGCATGGCCATGCGGCCGTTGAGCTTCTCAGCGCGCTCGTGGAAACCCCAGCCGTTCTCGGCTTCCACCACCTGCATGCGGGGCTCAGAAGCGAAGGCGTTCAAGCGGCCGCCATCTTCCTGGGTCACGGTGGCGCCACGGATGGCGGGAGTGTTGGCCTGGGTCATGACTGCCTCGTCGAATACACGAACTGTAACGCAATGTTGCGCGTTGTTGCACGCCGTTAATCCGCTTCAGCGCAGCCGCTTCAGGCACAGCTCTTCAAAGGCCGGCCGAAGCAGGTAGGGATACTCACCCACCCAGAGCTTCAGCTGGGGCACCCAAGCATCACTCAGGGCTCCGATGCGCGAGAAATCCTTGCGCTCGCTCAGCACCAGGCAGCGAACCACCATGCCGCGGCGAATCAGCTTGTGCTTTTTGTCGTACGGGAAGCGGATGCTTCCCAGGTAGCCGTCTTCATCCTCAAGCTCCAGGCAAAGCCAGGTGCGGCGGTTCTCCACCAGCTCCAGCCGGCCCTCACGGTCGGTGGTTTCCTGGCGACCTTCCACCAGTTCCTTGGTGTAGTAGTCGGCCACTTCGCCCTCGAAGATGGCCGCGGCGGGGTAGCGGCGCAGGGTGGCGTTCTTGCGGCCGGCCTCCACGATCGGACCCCAGAGCATGTAGAGCAGGAACACGAAGCCCACCACAAGCAGGATCGGGGACGCCTGGCTGCTCATAGCCACCCCCTGGCTCACCAGCAGGCTGATCACGCCGCCGATCACGGAGATAAACAAGCGCTGCAACACCTTCTGGGGATTGCCGCTGCAGGCATTGAATTGAGGACCGGTGGCCACCGCCGGAATCAGGCGCGGCAGCTCACCGGGGCGGAGCGGGATCAACATGGCGCCAGTGTCGGAGCCGCGCGGGCTCAGAGCAAGCGCTCGAGGCCATACACGAGCCCAGGCAGCTGGCGCACCCTGCGCACGCTGAGCAGCACACCTGGCATGTAGGCGGAGCGATCGATCGTGTCGTGGCGGAGGGTGTAGGTCTCACCAGGTGCCCCAAACATCACTTCCTGATGGGCCACCAGGCCCGGCAGGCGGATCGAGTGCAGCCGCAGGCCACTCAGGCGCTCACCACCACGGCAGCCCGTCAGGGTTTCGTGCTCCTCCACCTGCTGGGGGTTGAAGCTCTTGCCGAGCTCCTCCATTAGCTCAGCGGTTTTGATGCAGGTGCCGCTGGGGGCATCGGCCTTGCGGTTGTGGTGGAGCTCCGTGAGCTCAGCGAAGTCATAGAAACGCGCAGCGGCAGCAGCGGCCTGCTGCAGCAGCACCATGCCCACGGAGAAATTGGGGATCACGGCCCCACCCACCGAGGCCTTGCCTGCAAAGGAAGCCAGATCCTGCAGTTGCTCCGGACTGAGGCCCGTGGTGCCGATCACCGGATGCACTCCGTAGGCGATGGCGCCGCGGGTGTGCTCATAAACCACCGAAGGATGGGTGAAATCCACCAGCACGGCGCCGGCACCGGGGCCGTCGTTACGCACCGCCTGGCTGGCCTGGCAGAGGCAGCCCTCAAAGTCGGTTGTGATCGCCACCTCAAGCTCACCGAGGCCGAGCTCCAGGCCCACATCCGCACCTTCCTTCCCAGCTGTGGTGTCGATCGCCCCGATCAAGCGGCAGTCAGGGGCGTTGATCACCGCCTTCACCACCTCAGCGCCCATGCGCCCCAGCGCACCAGCTACCACCACCGCAATGGGCTGGCTGCTGGAGGAGCTGGCGGGAGCCGAACTGGCGGTCATCGAAAGCGGGGCGTTAAAGCAACGGCTCGAGCCTATGGGCTGGGGCCACCACGGCTGTAACAGCTTGGAATCTGAGCTCGCGGCGGTGCCTGGGCCTACGTAGGCTCCTTCACATTGCTCAATCCAGCGCGCATGTTCACGCAGGTCCGCTCCGCCTCCCGCCGCGTCAGCCCCGGTGAGGTGAACGGCCGGGCCGTGATGAAGGCCGTGTATGTGGTTCTCGAGCCGCAGTATCAAAATGCGCTCACCCAAGCCGCCACCTCGCTCAACGACCAGAACGGTCCGCTGGCGATCGATCTGTGCGGCTACCTGATCGAAGAGCTGCGCGATCCCACCAACTACGCCGACTTCTGCGCCGATGTGGCCGAAGCCGATGTATTCATCGGCTCGCTGATCTTCATCGAAGACCTGGCCCAGAAGGTGGTTGATGCCGTAGCACCCCACCGCGACCGCCTCAAGGCCGCCGTGGTGTTCCCCTCCATGCCGGAGGTGATGCGGCTCAACAAGCTGGGCACGTTCTCCATGGCCCAGTTGGGCCAAAGCAAGAGCGCCATCGCCGGCTTTATGAAGAAGCGGAAGGAAGCCGGTGGAGCCGGCTTCCAGGACGCGATGTTGAAGCTGCTCAACACCCTGCCGACGGTGTTGAAGTATCTGCCGGTGGAGAAGGCGCAGGATGCCCGCTCCTTCATGCTCAGCTTCCAGTACTGGCTTGGTGGTACGCCAGACAACCTGCGCAACTTCCTGTTGATGCTGGCGGATAAGTACGTGTTCCCCCGCACGGCGGACGACCGCCCCGAGCTTCAGGTGGCCGATCCGGTGGTGTTCCCCGATCTGGGCATTTGGCACCCCCTTGCCCCCGCGATGTTCGAGGACCTCAAGGAGTATCTCAACTGGAATGCCAGCCGCAAAGACCTCTCAGAGAAGGCACGCAAGGGCCCGGTGATCGGCCTGGTGCTCCAGCGCAGCCACATCGTCACCGGTGATGAAGCCCACTATGTGGCGGTGATTCAGGAGATGGAGTTCCGCGGCGCCACCGTGATCCCGGTGTTCTGCGGCGGACTCGACTTCACCAAGCCGGTGAATGCCTTCTTCTACGACCCGATCAATCCCGACGTGCCGTTGGTGGATGGCGTGGTGTCGCTCACCGGTTTTGCCCTCGTGGGCGGCCCGGCCCGCCAGGACCACCCCAAGGCGATCGAGGTGCTGAAGAAGCTCAACCGCCCCTACATGGTGGCGCTGCCCCTGGTGTTCCAAACCACCCAGGAGTGGGAGGAAAGCGACCTGGGGTTGCACCCGGTGCAGGTGGCGCTGCAGATCGCCATCCCCGAACTCGATGGCGCCATTGAGCCGATTGTGCTGAGCGGCCGCGACGACGCCACCGGCAAGGCCCACACCCTTCAAGACCGAGTGGATGCCATCGCCGAGCGCGCCATTCGCTGGGCCTCGCTGCGGATCAAGCCACGCGCCGAGAAGAAGTTGGCGATCACGGTGTTCAGCTTCCCGCCCGATAAAGGAAACGTGGGCACCGCCGCCTACCTCGACGTGTTCGGCTCGATCTACCGCGTGCTCGAGGAGATGCGCGCCAAGGGCTACGAGGTGAAGGATCTGCCCGCCACACCGAAGGCGCTGATGGAAACAGTGCTCAAAGATCCCGAAGCGCTCGAAGGCTCACCGGAACTGGCGATTGCCCACCGCATGAGCGTGGAGGAATACGAGCGACTCACCCCCTATTCCGAGCGTCTCGAGGAGAACTGGGGCAAGCCCCCCGGCACCCTCAACACCGATGGCACCAACCTGCTGATCTTCGGCCGCCACTTCGGCAACGTCTTCGTTGGCGTGCAGCCCACCTTCGGCTACGAGGGTGATCCGATGCGGTTGCTCTACTCCCGCAGCGCCAGCCCCCACCACGGTTTTGCCGCCTACTACACCTACCTCGAGAAGGTGTGGGGCGCCGATGCGGTGCTGCACTTCGGCACCCACGGCTCGCTGGAGTTCATGCCCGGCAAGCAGATGGGCATGAGCGAAACCTGCTATCCCGACTCGCTGATCGGCGCGCTGCCAAACCTCTACTACTACGCAGCCAACAACCCCTCGGAAGCCACCATCGCCAAGCGGCGCGGCTACGCCGAAACGATCTCCTACCTCACACCCCCCGCCGAGAACGCAGGCCTCTACAAGGGCCTCAAGGAGCTGGGCGAACTGGTGGGCTCCTACCAGCAACTGCGAGAAGGCTCCCGCGGCGTGCAGATCGTGAATGCCGTGGTGGAAACCGCCCGCCAGTGCAACCTCGATAAAGACGTGGTGCTGCCCGAGGTGGATGCCTCCGAGCTCGATCTCGATGCCAGG
>NZ_JBIPMN010000029.1:0-17202 GCF_044369115.1 Vulcanococcus sp.
GGGATCAGTGTGAGCGCGTTTCAGGTGGCTGGTGGATTGTTGCTGGGTGCCAGTGGGTTGAGCATGCTGCATGCGGGAGAGCCCAGCGGCGCACGTGAGAAGCAAGTGGATACAGCACGGATCAACCCTGGACTGATCACCTCAACAGCAATCGTTCCGATCTCACTGCCGCTGACGACAGGGGCCGGCACGATGTCGACCATCACGGTGTATGCCGATTCGGCGAGTTTTGTGGGCCAGCGGATTGAGCTCCTGGCCGCCATTCTGGTGATGACCGTTTTGATTGGCTTGATCTTCGCCTTCGCTGCCAAGCTCACCCAGTGGCTTGGTCATGTGGGGATGACTGTGTTGATCAAGGTGATGGGCATGTTCACTCTGGCCATCGGTATTCAATTTATTGTGACTGGCGTGACCACGATCCTCCAGCATGTACCGCTTGAGTTGGCCAGCTGACCTCAGCTGCCGCCGCGCCCCAGCAGCAGGATTGTGAGACCGCCTGCGATGGTGGTGAGTTGATAGATGAGGTCCACCCGATTGATGCGCTGCATCACCTGCACGTGCTCGGCTTCTGCTGCGCGGCTGATCAGATTGGTGCCCCAGACAAACAACCAGAACTCAGCAGTGGCAACCACGTAGCCAAAGAGATAGAGCTTGTCGAGGAACGTGAGGTAATCGAGTGCCGGTAAATCGGCGTGGGCACCTTCCTGGAGAAACACCAGGGTGAGGAGAGCCGTGGAAGGAATCGCCAGGCGCAGGTCGTTGAGGTTGCCTTCCAGGTTGGGCGCCAGCAGCAGGATCACCATCACGGCCAGCCAGGGCAACACGAAGCGATAGAACGCTGCCCAGCCGTTGGTGCGGTAGCTGATCTCAAACGTGGCCATGCTGTAGTCGCCGGCGTTGGCAACGCCTTCCTCACCAAATGCGGTGGTGTAGGTGTGAATTGTGCTGCTGCTCGTGGCTCCTTGAATGCTGTAGCCGTTCAGCGTGACGGAATCACCCTGGAGTTCCCCCACGCGGAGCTTCGGAACCAGCACCACCCCTTGGGCGCCCATCGAGAATTGCGACGGGCGTACTTCAAGGTTGATCGGCAGCTCCAGCGTTTCGAAGGGGAACTGCCTCAGGTTCTGTTGATCGTCGTAGAACTTGCTGGAGAAGCGAAATAGCTGCAGATAGCGTCCTCCCTCCAGGCGTTGGGGTTCGTTGCTGTCGGGCTCCAGCTGTGCGTCGTAGCTCTCCACCTGATTCACCAGCTCCACGAGCTCGGTGGTTGGTATCTGATCCGCTTCGATTAGCTGCTGGATGCTCTCCGGCCACTTCAGCCAGAACCAGCCATCGGCGGAGAAAGTTTTGTCCTTGAGGGAGAGGTTGTAGATGTTTTTGATGTGCATGCCTACCTCGATCTGGCGGGCGGCTGGCACCGTTGGTGCTGGCTTCAGCTGAGAGTTGGCCTCCTCAGGGCCTCCCAGGGTGGTGAGGCTGAAGAGCGTCACCACCACAAGGCCAATCAATCCGGCCAGCCAGGAGCGTTTCAGCTTCATTCCGCGGCTGGTTGCCGGACGTCGCTCAGGCTACGGGCGGTAGGGATGTGCTGACACGAGCGCTCCCGGGCTGTCGGTGGCGGCGAACATGACCGCATGTAAAGGAGCTCACGCGATGACCGAGGCGAAGCGACCGCTGAGCTGGCTGAAAAAACTGGTGCCGTCGGCCCTCCGTTCCGACCCGGCCAAGAAGCTCGGCTCGCCAGAGACCTCTGCGCCTGCGGCGGCAGCCAGTGTTGCCGCGACTTCCCAGGCGGCTGCCCCTGTGAACACTCACGTGGTGTTCCTGCCCCGCGATCCCCAGTGGGCCTACTGCTTCTGGGCGATCAGCGATCGCGATCGCCAGAAGGCTCGCGAGGCGGGTGCCACCAGCCTCTGTTTGCGGGTGGCGGATGTGACCGGCCTTGGCGCTGATCAATCCCACCCCCACGCCCTGCAGGAACTGGTGGTCGACAACCACGCCAGCGAGTGGTTCCTGCCGGTGCCGGTGGATGGTCGCGACTACCGCGTGGAGCTGGGCTTCCGTCTGCGCAACGGCGGCTGGTACTCCTTGGCCTTCTCAGCCGTGGCTCAGGTGCCGGCGCTGGAGCCCAGCCAGCGGGTGGCCGATGCCTTCGTGCCCTTCAGCCTTGATCAGCCCCTGCCGACCGCTTCCCCTGAGGTGCGCTTCGGTGGCGGTGTGACCCACGAGCAGATCTACCAAATCGCCACAGCGGCAGGTACCCGTACCCGTCGTGTGGGTTCGGAGGTGCTGCATGAGTTTGAGGGTGCACAGCAGGGCCTGCTCAACGATTCCGGCGTCGGCGTGTGGGCCAGTGGCCGCAGCGAATCCGGCAGCGGTCTGGTGCGTCAGCGCTCCTTCTGGCTGGTGGCTGACGCCGAACTGATCGTGTATGGCGCCACCGATCCCAGTGCCAGCCTGTTTATCGGCGATCAACAGGTTCCTCTCTCCGCCGATGGCACCTTCCGCGTGCACGTGCCCTTCCGCGATGGCGAGCAGCTCTACCCAATCCGCGCGATCGCTGCTGATGGCGAGCAGGAGCGCTCGATCCGCCTGGAATTCGAGCGCCGCACCCCGGAAGCGCGCGTGAACAGCCGCGAAGACGCTGTGGCTGAGTGGTTCTAATGCCTCAGGCCTGAGGGGGGCACCCTCAGGCCACCTTCACCGCTTGGGCAATCCGCTGGAACATGTAGCCCATGCCCCGGGCGGTGAGGATCAGCTCGGGATTTTCAGGATCATGCTCGAGTTTGGCGCGCAGGCGTGAGATGTGCACGTCCACAACGCGGCTGTCGGAGGAGCGCTCGGGCTTGTAGCCCCACACCTTCTCGAGCATGTCGAGCCGGCTGATCGGTTCGCCGGACCGACTAATCAGCAGCTCCAGCAGGTTGAATTCCATGCCGGTGAGGCGAATCCGTTCATCGGCGCGGAAGGCCTGGCGGCGGTTGAAGTCCACGCTGAGATCGCCCACCACCACAACATTGGCGGCCGATCCACCTCCGCCGCCACTTGCGCCCTGCCCCGAGCCGGCTCGCCGCATCACGCAGCGGATGCGTGCTTCCAGCTCCTTGGGGCTGAAGGGCTTCACCATGTAGTCGTCAGCGCCGAGCTGCAAACCGGTGATCCGATCGGCCACGTCGCCCAGGGCAGTGAGCAGGATGATCGGCACTTCCGACTGGGCGCGGATCCGCTCCACCAGGGCGAAGCCGTCGAGCTCGGGCATCATCACGTCGAGCACCACAAGATCCGGTTCGGAACCCCGGAACAACTCAAGCGCCTCAGCACCGTTGCAGGCCATCAGCACCTCGTGGCCCTGCATGGTCAGGCGGGTTTCGAGGATGCGCCGAATGTTGGCCTCATCGTCAGCCACCAGGATTTTCAGCCCCTCAGGACGGGTTCCCTCACCGCTCGGACTCATCGCGCTCACCTCTATTTCTGGCAGTTTCACTGCGAAGAGGGCCTGATTCACGCCCAGACCCTCCGTTTTGGGGCGACTGTTACAAGGCCGTGCCGAACGGTTTCCCGTCATCTGCAGCACCATCCAGTCCCTCAAAACCCACCCAGACTCGCTTCAGCACTGAGGGGGATAGACATGCAGGATGTGGTGTTCGAGCTGATCAGCGATCAACCCGGGCGGCTGGTGGCGGCGGCCCGTCAGCATCATCTCCAGATCAGCGCCACCAATCTTGAAGAGCTGCAGCACGAAGCCCGGGAGGCGCTGATCAGCCATTTCGGGCCGAGTCATGTGGCGTATCGGGTGTGCTTGCGCCGGCCGGTGCGCCATGGTTTGCAAGCTGGCGTGGCTCAGTTTGCGAGAGGTTGCGCACCTGCTGCACGGCCGTTGAAGCGCTGCTAATCAACGCTTGCCTCTGATGCACAAATCATGAATGTGCTGCTGTTTGCTTCGGCTGTTGCTCCAAAAGGCCTGCCGGTGATTCTTCCGGCGCTAGCTGGTGCCGGGATCCTCATCGCTCTGTCCCAGCTGTTTGTTCCCAAGACCTGAGGTGGTGGTTTCCCGGTAGGACGTGCCGGCAGGGCGGTCTTTTGGGTTGGTCAGGCCACAATGACCGCACCTCACAACGCAGACCGTGGCTCAGCCCGATCTGGTGCCGCTCTCTGAGTTGGAGTAAGCCCTGGGAAGCAGTCGGGGCGATTTGCTCTTCCACTCCGTGGCGAGCTTCCTGTTCACCTGGGGCTGAGCGGTTCAGATGCCCAGGGAGCGGAGCCAGGCTCCAATACCGCTGTGGGTCATCGGTGCCTCCATGTTGCGATCCAGGAACCACAGGTAGCCCGCGGCGGCATTGAGGGCGATCACCAGGGCCCAGATCCGCCATCCCTCAGGCAGTTTCATCGCGGTTGGCTTCTCGCTCATCGGTGGCAACGGTACGCAATGCGTGCTTCGCGGTGGTCATGGCGCGCTTGGTAGGGGCGCGAACGCCAACCACGCTCTCGCGGGCGGAAAGTATGCACGTCGCAACCGCTACCAAAACGTTCACCTCGCTCCCGCGAAGCCCAGTTCGATCCAGGCCATGGAACGGGGTCCTGGACTTGCCTGTGGACCACGACCATGAACCTCGCCGATCGCGGCATTCTCTGCCAGAAGTGATCAACCTCCAGAGTTGACCCTCAAGCCCAGCAGTGCGGGGCTCTTTTTGTGGCTTGCGCGGCCTCAGCTCACAAAGCGCTTATAGAGCCAACGCACGAAGCTGCCGATCACTGGCACGGGCTCAAAGGTGGGGCCCACAAAGTCGAAGTAGTCGCGGTGGTCCACGATCTTTCCGTCGTCGTTCAGCAGAAGCCTGGTGGCGCCTGGATAGATGAACTCAATGCCCTTGATTTTCAGGCCCATCTCCCACTCCACGAAGGCGGTGTTGCCGTCGCAAGCGATGGCCAGCGGTTTGAGCAACACATCGTCGCAGCGGCGCAGCAGGCCTTCCTGGGCGTCTAGGTAGGCCTTGAGCCCTTTCTGTTTCTGTGTCGGGTCCTCAAATATCACGTCTTCGCTGTAGGCCTCTCGCCATTGCTGCTCTGTGGGGGCAGGAGCGCCGTAAGGCTTGGTGAACAAGGCGCGGAGCTGTGAAATGTCCACTGGAATTGGCTGTGAAGGACATTCTGGCGCCGCTGCCCCACGGCCGAATGCGGCTCTGCCCACCTCTCCATCGGCCGCGACTGTTGAGCTCTCCTTCTTAGCGTGAGTGGCCAAGTTTTTCGCGGGCAAGCCCGTGCAAAACGGCTGCACCCGTTGATGATGCCGAAACAGGACTACCTCTACGAGCCGCTCGAGGCCTTTGGTGAAGGCCTCACCACCCGTCGCCCCTGGAATACCCAGGCTTTGGCCGGGGTGGAACGGCTCAATGGCCGGGTGGCGATGCTGGGTTTTGCGGCAGCCTTGACGGGGGAATGGCTCACTGGCTATGGCCCAGCGGGCCAGGTTTTGGCGCTGCTGCGCTGGTATCTCTCCTGAGCAAGCCACCAAAAAAGCCCCAGGCTTCAGGCCTGGGGCTCACCCGTAGAGCTCAGCGCTCAGTGCTTCAGAAGCAGAAGGGAAGGAACTGCGTACGGCAGGCGGCGTAGCCATCCACCAGCGGACCAAGTCCGATCTGGTGAGCGATACCCGCGCCGGTGATCGCCTCAGTAGCGATGCCGATCACGATGCCAAGCATGGCAGCGCGGCCGTTGAACAGTTCAACACGCTTCAGCTGCTCCATATGGATTTGCTGTTTGGCGCGATCCCAATACCACTTGTCGTTGGCAGGGGTGTTGGTCATGGCTTCAGCCCAGACCGATCTGGGAGAGGATGCCTTGGCCGGTGAGCAGCTCGGTGCCGAGGCCGATCACGAAGCCGAGCATGGCTAGGCGGCCGTTCCAGGTTTCGGCGAAGCCGACGAAACCGAAGCGGGAGTTGGAGTCGGACATGAGACGTTGCGGAACGTTTCAACAACCGTAACGGATCGTGAAGGCTTTTGGGTGCGGGGTAGCCAAATTTGGGTGAGCAGTTCAGCGCGCGGGCGCGCCGGGCTCGTGTAAGGGCGCCTTGGGCTTTCTCGCTGGACAGTTGCCGCCTGTGTGGCCAGCTAGAAGAGCGTTTTTGCCGATGAGCCCGATCTTCCCCTGCAAGGGTTGCGGCACGTTCATCGAGCGCTCCACCCAGTACTGCCGGCGGGTGAAAGGGCAGGTGCTGTGCTCCACCTGCTCGGATGCGCGGCAGGCTGAGGCCGCCCAGGCGCAGCTGGGGCTCTGGCGTCGCTGGCTTCAGCGTCTTAGCAGGCGGCGCGAAGGCGCGTGCTGATGCCAAGCCCCACCTCGATCGGCACGGTGCCATCGGGCCGCAAGGCCTGTGGGGTGGAGTGCAGGGCCTGCAGCAGTTGGATCCGCTGTTCGGGGCTCAATTGGAGCAGCTCAGCGAGGACGTGAGGGTCGATGCGGCCCAGGCGGGCACTGGCGAGATCCGTCACAGGGGCAGGCTCCACCACTGGTGATGCGCTGGACGCTAGTCGCCGCATCTGGTGCTGTCAGCCCCTGTTGGCGTCTGTGGATCGTGGGCGGGGTTGAGCGATGGACCGTTGGCGTCTGAGCCGCTCCCAGGCCAGATCAAACACGTAGTAGAGCAGCGTCAGGCCGATGTGAATCTCGATGGATTGCTTCAGGCCGATGAAGAGTGCCGTGAAGGCGATCGCAATCACTCGGTACGCCAGAGCCTTCCACAGCAAAGGCAGTCGCATGGCGTTACCTACGTCGTTGTTCAGTCTGGTGTCGTTGCGGCGCTGATTTCAGAGGCCTTCGCAGTGCTGCACCGCCTTGAGGTAGATCAGTTTCCCGGGGCCGTTCTGTCCCTGCAGTCCGCTGGATTGCCGCTGTTTGATCTGGGCATCCACGCAGCGGTTGTAGCGATGCGCTGTCACGGCCTGCGGGATCTGCAGCAGAGCGATGGCCAGCAGGCTGAGGGCGCTCACAGCGGCCAGCACGGGGTAGGCGTGGGCACGCACCATCTCTCGGGGGGTGAGGCTTTGGTTGCTGTGATCGTTCATGGCAGATCGGATCCTGCGCTGATGATGCCCCGTTGACAGCGTTAGACGTACTGGCTAGTACAGGTGTACTTCGTTCTGGGTTGATGGCTGTCGCCTCTCCGTATGCCGTCTTTCGTGCTGTGGATGTGATCTGGCCGCCCAGGCCACCGCGGCCACTGCCGGTGGTGTCGCCACCGGTAAACCGTCCGCGCAAGCGCCGCCCGGCCATTGCGGTGCAGGGTGAGTTGTTTCCTGTGCTGCAGTCGGCGTCCTGAGCGTTTAGCGGCGCTGCAACAGCTGTGTGGCCCAGTGGCGCGGGCCATCGTTGTCGCGCACATGCAGCTGGCCCATCGAGGCGGCGAAGCGCACGCCGCCACGACGCAGCACGGAGCAGACATGCCAGATCACGGCGCCCGTGATCAGCATCCAGGCCACGAGATGCAGGTGGTACGGCAGATGGTCGAGTTGGCCTGTACGTAGCCAGTCCTCTTGCATCAACTTGCCGCTGCCCACCGCCAGCACCAGCCCAAGCAAGGCTGCCGCGTTCGCGGCCTGGCGCAGACGGACGCGCCCAACACGGATGGCGTACACCACAAACAGCAGCGCCACCGGCCAGAGCAGCGCGCCAACCGTGCCGTGGATGTCGATCCACTCGCCTGGCACGGTCAAGGGAAGGCGCAACCAGCGCCCGTCATGGTTGGCGAGCACCACCAATCCGCTCAGCCAGGCCAGCGGCACAAGGATGGCGGTGATGCCGTGCAGCAACCGCAGCAGTGAGGGTTGATAAGGAATCGGGCGCGCCATGGTTCAGCTCAGGGCCTGCTGGAGGGATACAAGGGCAAAAGCGATGAACAATCCACCACTGAGGCGGTAGAGCAGTTTCTCGCTGATCCGCCCGCCGATCCATTTGCCGGCCCCCACCGCCAGCCAGGTGACAAGGGCATGGCCAGCCAGGGTGCCTGCCAGCAAGCCTGCGAAGCCGAAGGCCGGTGCAGTCGCCAGGAAGATCGTGGTGAATTGGGTGCGATCGCCCAGCTCGGCGATAAACACCAGCGCAAAGGCTTCCCAGATCACCGCCCAGGCCGTGGTGAACCGCGATCGACTCTCCACCTCCGCAACGGCTTGCTCGGCTTCCTGCTCTTCCACCTCGGCTTCGTTGGCCCCCATGCGTTGCGCATCGAGCAGCAACTTGCCGCCGAAGCCAGCAAACAACACGGCCGCCAGCCACGGCACCACGTTGCTGGGTAGCAGTTCTTTGAGGCCGTAGCCCAGGCCCAAGGAGATCAGGGTGACAGCCGCGAGCGCCGCGAAGGCACCGATGAACACGTCGCGCGCCCGGTGTTTGGCGGCCAGGATCAAGGCCATGAAGAAGGTCTTGTCGCCCAGTTCGGCGAGGGTGATGGCCGTGAGGCTGGCGCCGAAGGCCGCCACGCCGGAGTCAGGAGGAAGCGGAGTGCTCATGCCTCAAACCTGCTGCATCACCCATGAAGAAATCATGAGGATTGGCGCGCCATCGGCAGCAGAACTTGCATCACACAGCGTCCGGGTTGGGCCGTCAGCACACTGAGATCGCCGCCGTGTCTGCGGGCAATGCTGCGGGCGATCGCCAGGCCCAGGCCGCTATGCCCGCCTTGATCACTGCTGCGCCAGAACCGTTCAAATACCTGCTCATGGGCATGGCTCGGGATGCCAGGCCCCGCATCGATCACCTGCACCGTGAGCTGGCGGGTGCTGGTGTGCACCTCGATGGCCACATGCCCTCCCTCGGGGCTATGGCGCAGGGCGTTGAGCAGCAGGTTGGTGAACAGCCGCAGGATCTGATCGCTGCGGGCCTCAATCGGTGCAAGACAGCTGGCGGGATCGGGGCTGAGGCTCAGGCGAATCGAGCGTTCGCTGGCTTGGGCGCTGTAGCAGCGGATCAAATCCTCGAGGAGCTCCATCAGATCGAAGCGCTCGAGCTGGCGCGTGGATGCGCTTGGGTTGGTGACCTCCTGGCGCTCGCGGGCCAACAGCAGCAGGTCATCCACCAGTTCGCCTAGTTGGGCGGTGAGTTGGTTCAGTTCGCGCCAGGCCAGCTGGGGCTGTTGGCGCAACTCTTCGGGAACGGCCGCCAGTAGTGCCCGCAGGGCCGAGAGGGGATGGCGCAATTCGTGGGAGGCATCAGCGGTGAACCGCTCCAGGGCCCGCACCTGCTGCTGCAGCGGCCAGAACGCTGCGTTGAGCATGCGGCGGCCCACCAGGAGGGCCGCCACCACGGTGACGATGCCGCCAAGCAACAGACCACTACGCAGTCGCCGCAGATCAGCTCGGGCCGCTCGATCGGAGAGCGCCACCCGCACGGAGCCGAGGGCTTGCGGCGTGGCCCCAGGGCTGCTGCGCACCAGCACCGGCTGCCAGAGGCTGATGCCACCGGGCCATTGCTGCCACTGCGGCTCTGCCCGTCTGGCTGATGGGGTGGTTGTTCCACTGGGCAGCTGCAGCTGCCCTTGCTCGAGGAGCAGTTGGCCTGCCAGACCAAACCATTGGATCCGTTGCTCCAGCAGGGCCGGCGCGGCAATCAGCTCGGCCTTGGGCTGAAATTTGCGCGCTCCGGCGGCTTCGTTGGTTTCGTGGGCAATCAATGGCAGTTGGCTGGCGGCAGCAGCCATCAATTGCCATAGCTCGGTGCGTTGGTCTTGCTGGCGTTGCTGCGCCACCTTCCAATAGAGCGACCCGGCAAAGGCGCTGAGCAGCAGCAGTGCAAAGCCTCCGCCTTGCCGCACGAGCCGGCGCTTAAGCCGCAGCGGATCAGGGTGCAGCGAGCCGGTAGCCAAGGCCGTAGACCGTTTCAATCAGATTGGCGTGGCCTCCGGCAGCGCTGAGTTTGTGGCGGAGGTTGCGCATGTGGGCCCGCAGCGCGTCATCGCCCACCACGCGTCGACCATCCTCAAAGCCATCGAGCAACTGCTCTTTGCTGCAGGCGCCGCCTTGGGCGCAAATCAGTTGCTCCAGGATCAGTGATTCCTTGGGGGTGAGCTCTACCACCTGATCACCCAGCAGCGCCGTGGGATTTCCCGGTTGGAGCTCGAGATCGCCCCAGCTGATCGATGGCCGCAGTGGCCGGTGAGCCCGGCGCAGCAAGGCGCGGATGCGCGCTTGCAACAGCTCTGGATCAAACGGTTTCACCACATAGTCATCGGCGCCGCCCTCCAATCCGGCGAGCTTGTCGCCGCGGCTGTCCCGACCGGTGAGCATCAGCACCAGCGGTTGCGGCTGGTCTGGCCGCTGCCGCAGCACGCGGCAAACCTCGAGCCCATCGCGGTCGGGAAGGCCCAGATCCAGCAGCACCAGATCAAACGCATCGAGCTCCAGCCAATCGATCGCTTCGGCCGCGTTGGCGGCGGATTGGGCGGCGTAGCCCCACTGGGCCACCAGCCGCAGCAGCGCCTGGCGCAGGGTGGGTTCGTCTTCCACCACCAGTAGCTTCATGCCCTCTTGAGAGCGGTGCCACGCACCACTCTCACAGGGGAATGCCACTGAGCTTCAGGCCAGTGGATCGGGTGCAGCGATCAGGCTGACGCGATCGGCGTTGTCGTCGTTGTGGTGATTGCGTCGGTGATCCGGGTCTTGCTGATTGCGTTTGCAGTCACGGGACATCGGAAGGTTCCGGAGAACTGTTTCAACGTCTCAAGCCGCTCTTGAGCGCCTCAACTTGGCTTGCAGCGGTAGAGATCAGGCCCCCGTTGTGAGGTTTGCTTGGCCTGCTCGATCCGATTGCAGCTGAGCTGAGGTTTGCTGGGATCGCTGGTGCTGAGCACCAGGCGCTCTTGGATGGAGGTGCGCAGTTGTCGCCGCGCCTTGGAGCCGGTGGTGACTTCTTGGCCTAGATACCAGTTCAGGCTGGGTCGTTCGTTTCCTTGGAGAAGAAGCGGAGGAGGCCCCCCCCCGCTGGTGAGCGGCTCCAGCCAGGCCGCTGCGGGTTGCACGCTCCATTGCTCGCTCAATTCCCAGAGCCAGATGGGGTTGGCAAACAGGTTGAACAAGGCGCACCACAGCAGGGCGATCAGTGCTGCAGCACCCCATTGCCGCCAGCGCAGCGTGGGCGAGGTCAACAGGCCTCCCCCCACGACGAGCGCGAGTGCGACGGGGATGGTCACAGCCCCCGGCACGCTGATCTGCCCACGCACAGCCAGAAGCCCTGCTCCAACCACGATCCAGAAGCACGGCACCACCAGCAGCAAGCGGTTGGCGAGCTTCGAGGTGCCGCCGCTGCGTTGCATCAGCTGGGCCAGGAGTGGCCCCACGCTCAAGGCGAAGGAGGGCCAGAGCAGGTGGCTGTACCAGGGGAGTTGGGTGCGAAGCGGAAGCACGGCGGCTGCGGTGAGCAGGGTGAGCCCGAGGCGCCAGAACCCCCAGCGGCTGCGGCGCTGCTGCAGCGCCGTGAGCATCGCGAATGGCCAGAGGCTCAGCCAGGGCCAGCCGCCTTCTAGCACCTCGAGCACCGGAATGATCCAGCCACCGCTGTGCCCTTCGATTGGGCTCACCACCCGTGCCAGCCCTTGCCGGCCCCACATCGTGAAGGCTTCCGGCCCCCGCTCCAGCAGATGCCACCCATGCCAGAGCAGCCCGGGCAGAAGGCCGATCCCGATCCAGACGAGGAGAGGGATCCACTGCCGCGGAGTCCAGCGCCGTTCCCAGGCCAGGAGCAGGCAAGCGCCCACCAGTAACGGCAGGCTCGTCGGTGCCTTCAGCAGCAGGATTGCGGAGCCAGCCGCGCCAGCAACCAACCCCCAGCCCTGTCGCTGTGTTGGCGATGGCGTTGGGGGCAGGCTCAGCAAAGCCCACCATTGCAGCGCCATTGCGCTGATCAAGCTGCCATCCAGCATCGCCAGCCGGCCGTGGCGCATCAGCGGCAGCAGGGTGAGCGCCACTGCAGCTGTGCAGATCGTCGCGACGCGATCGGCGGGTCGAAGGCGCGACTGCACCAAGGCCACCAGGGGAACGATCAAGCTGGACCCCAGCGCTGGAATGGCGCGTACCAGCCACTCCGGAGGGACCTGCCGGAGCCCTTCGCTGCCAGCGGTGTGGCGCCAGACGCCGATGGCCCAGCCGATCAGCGCATGCAGCAGGGGTGGTTTATTGAGGTAGGGCTGATCCCAGAGGGTGGGCAGCAGGTTGGTGGGAAAGGGCCGGAGGCTGATCTCTTCTGCTACCCGTGCCACAAGGGCCTCATCCCAGTCCCGCAAGGGGACGTCGCCGAGATGCCGGAACAGCAGCACGATGGCTCCAGCCCACAGCAGCACAATCCACCAACGCCAGGCCATGGGTGCGGCGCTGAGGACGCCAAAACGCAAACGCTTTCAGAGTTGGGTGAAGAACTCGTGAAGAGTCGGTGAAGACTGGTGTTTCAGCTGGCTGCTGGCAGCAGCACGACCATGCGGCATCCGCCGCCATGGGCTCGCTGCGCCTCGATGGCTCCTCCATGCACCTGGCAGATGCTGCGAGCGATCGAGAGCCCTAGGCCTGCACTGGGGCCGCTCCGGGCGGTGTCTGCCTGCCAGAACCGTTCAAACACCAGCTGCCGTTGCTCGTATGGGATTCCTGGCCCTTCGTCTTCGATCAGAAGCCTGACCTGTTGGCCTTGCTGTTGCACCTGCAGGGTGACCGCGCTACCAGCCGGCGTGTATTGCATGGCGTTCACCAGCACGTTGCTGATCAAGCGTCGCAGCTGATCGGGGTGCCCGTGAACCATGGCCGGACGCTGCAGTTCACAGTGCAGCTGGAGCTGTTGACTGGCAGCACGATCCTGATAGAGAGCGGCCAGATCTTCCGCCAGATCACAGAGATCAAACTGCTGCCAGTGGCGTTGATCCGGTGCGACGCGATCCAGTCGCGTCAGCAGGAGCAGGTCTTCAACCAGGTGGGTCATTTCGGCTGTGGCCTGATCGATTCGATTCAGTTTCTGGATGAGTTCCGGTTCGGCGCGATCGAGTTGTCCCCGTTCTCGTGCGGCGCCGATCACGGCGCGGATGGCGGTGAGGGGATGGCGCAGCTCGTGGGAGGCATCACTGGTGAAGCGCATCAAACGCTGCAGCTGATCGCGGATGGGTTTGAGCGAACTCGCCACTATCCACTGGCTGAGCACGGCTGCAGCCAAGGCCCCAACGGCGCCGCCCACCACCAGGCCATTGCGCAGCCGTAGTAATTCCCGATCTGTTGCGGCTGTGGAGAGAGCGCTGTACACATAGCCCTCCAATTCGCGATTCGCCTCGATGGATTCTCGTAAATACACTGGGCGCCAATAAGCCACGCCACTGGCAAGGGCGATGTATTGCCGTTCATTGGGATATTTCAGGGCTTTCAGGACCTTGAGATCCGCCGGTAGTTCGCCGAATTGGCTGAGAATCTGCCTGTTTTTATCGAAGAGAATAATTTTCTTGCCTTCGAGTGTTGATGTTCTTGTTTCCAGAAGGGCAGCATGCCACGATTCTCCTTGCAGCTGTGGATCAGGAAGATGGCTATATTCCTCCACCTCATGCAAAATCAGTGGCATTTGTGAGGCGACGGCTGAAGCTAGTTGCTGCACTTGTTCGCGCAGCAGAGCCGAGCGGGCACGGCTCACCTCCAGAAACACCGCGATGCCAAATGCCAGCAGCACAAAGGCCGAAATCAGCACGTAGCGCCCGGTGAGCTTCCAGCGAATGCGGCTGAGATCTCGCTCCATCACGAGTTTTGCGTTCAAGCGTGGCTTGCGTTGAGGCGGAAGCCAACGCCATACACAGTTTCAATCAGATCAGGTGGGGCTCCGGCTTGATTGAGTTTGGCTCGGATATTTTTCACATGTGTTTTCACGCTTTCATCCCCCGGCACATCCGCCCAAGCCCATGCCGCCTCGATCAACTGCTCCTTGGAGCAGGTGCGCCCGCCAGCTTTCAGAAGCGCCTCCAACAAAGAGTGTTCTTTGGGGGTGAGCCGCAGGTCTTGTGTGTTGAAGCTGGCCGTGCGGCGATCGAGGCTGAGTTGCAGTGCACCCCAGTTCCAGGTGTCTCGCAGAGGCCGTGCGGCGCGGCGTAGCAGGGCCTGGATGCGTGCTTTGAGCAGTGCTGGCTCGAATGGCTTTATCAGGTAGTCATCGGCACCCTGCTCGAGGCCCAGCACGTTGTCATCCAGGCTGTCGCGGGCGGTGAGCATCAGCACCAGCGGCTGATTGATGGGTAAGCGTCGCAGTCTTCGGCACACCTCAAGCCCGTCGAGCCGAGGCAAGTTGAGATCGAGCAGCATCAGATCAAAGCTGCCGGCCTCGAGCAGGGTGAGGGCTTCACGCCCTTCGGCGCACTCCTCCGTGACCAGACCCCAGTGCTGCAGCAGTTCTTGGAGCGCGTCACGGATGACGGGATCGTCTTCCACGATCAGCCTTTCATGCCAAGGAGTGGCCCGCCTGGAGCCTCATGCTCTCTCGATCCTGCGCAGCACGAGGTGAAGAAGTCGTGAAGCTCTTCACGGGTTCTCCACTCCGCCGGGGTTAGGTGATTGGTGCTGAGCGCTGGGGTGACTGAGCCATGCACAGGTTGATCGTGTCGGCCGCAGCTTTATTGGCTGGGATTGGGTTGGGAGTCGTTCCTGGTTGGTCACCCCCCTACTCCACAGGCCCCTGCGCGAGCCGCTTGCAGCAGCTCGGCTACAGAGCAGTGGAGCTCGATGCCGAGGAGGCTCACAGTTCTCTCTATGAAGCGCGGCGTGGCCGTGATCAGGTGAAGCTGATGGTGAAAAACGGCAGCTGCCTCGTGGAGCGTGTGTGGCTGGATGAGTGAGGCCCGCCTACACGTAGCGACCGGGATATTCGCCGGGATGGTCGATGCGGGTCACCCTGACCCCCGCAGCGGTTCTGCCCGAGAAGCGCAAGAGATCGCTACCGCTCACGGGATAGCCCAGTTCCTGGGCGAGCATCGCCACCGCGTCGGCGGTGATCGCTTCGCTCACCTGCTGGCGCAGAGCCGGATCGGCCTGCACCCGGGCCACGATGCCGATCCAGGCCTTCAAGCCAAGGGGTTCCCCCAGCACCAGCCAGGCCAGCAGGGCCACCAGCACCACGCTGAGCTTGTCGAGTGCCGCCACTGCGGCCACCGGCCCGAGTTGCAGGGCGCGGTTGTAGCAAAACCACGACAATCCGGTTGCCAGGCCTGAAAGGGCCAGGGCCAGCACGCCGCTGCCAGGCAGCTGCAGCAAGCCTGACCAGGCCAGTTGTCCGCGGCTCACGAGCACGAGAGCCAGGGCGATGGACACCACCACAGTGCGCAGCAGTGTGGCCATGCCGGCATCGATACTTTGCACGCCGAGCTTGGTGAGCAAGGCGGTGATCGCGGCGAACAGCGCCGCGGCGGCGGCCCATAGCTGCCAGCTCTGCACGGCGATGTTCTCCAGGGTTACTTCCTTGAGGCTACGGGGCCTGTTCGCTGTTGCTGCTAGGGGGCAAGTGATCGTTGCTGTCCCAGTCCATGCGGATCAAGAGGTCCATGGTCTGGCGTTGGATCTCGATCTGTTGGAGCAGGAGGTGCGCTGCACGCTTCGCCTCCTCAAGGGTGGTGATGGCTTCGATTTCGCGCCTGACAACCTCGGTGTTGAAGGCGCGCCCCAGTTGCTGATCCATGGCGTCTCTTGTCGTGCCAGAGCATGGCGAGAGCGGCACAGCCATGCCATCAATCTCAAGGGTTGATTTTGATTGTTGCCTTGGGATCGCCTACCTCGCTGGTACGGTTCGTGAGCAGGTTGCGATGGACCAGGCATTGCTTGGGCTCGGCGATGTTCAGATGAATCTTGTTCTTCTACGCGACGAGGATTGGATTGATTTGGATCGCGTTGTCTTGCGTGATCACCGTGCTGATCATCTACGCAGTCTGCTCAAGCTGCAGCTGGGTGATGCAGTGCGGGTGGGGCGCCTTGGCGGGCTCCGGGGTGAGGGCGTTGTGCGGGAGATGGGTGCCGATGGGGTGCAGCTTGAGGTTCAGCTCCATCAAGCTCCCCCGCCGCGCCATCGCTTCGATGTGGTGCTCGCTCTGCCGCGCCCGAAGATGCTGCGCCGGATCCTGCGCACCGTGGCCGAGTTCGGTGTGGCCAACCTGCACTTGATCAACACCGCGCGTGTGGAAAAAAGCTATTGGCAGAGCCCTTTGCTTCGGCCAGCCAAGCTGCAGGAGGCCCTGCAGGCCGGAATGGAGCGCGCCAGCGACACGATCGCTCCGCAGTTGCATCTGCACAAGCGATTTCGGCCCTTTGTGGAAGATCAGCTTGTGGATCTCTGCGCTGGCAGGAACTGCTGGATTGCGCACATGGATGCTCCGCATTCACTCGCGGATGTGCCGCCTGAACCCGCTGTGGTGATGATCGGCCCTGAGGGTGGATTTGTGCCGTTTGAGGTGGAGCTCGCAGAACGGGTGATTGCCCAGCGGGTGCATCTCGGTGCACGGGTGCTCAGTGTGGATACAGCGTTGCCGGCTGCTTTGGCGCAGGCTCTTTAGGCTTTTCAGAAGCTTCGATCACGGTTCAAGGTTGGTGTGATGGAGCAGCTGAACTGGGGCACTGTGCAGCTGGGGTTGTTTGCCCTGGCCTTTGGCACACTGCAGATCTGGTGGATCGGCAGCACCCTGCGCCGCCAGCGGCTGCCCCGGCCGCTCAGCGAGGGTGAGTTCCGCCGCCGTTTGGAGCGCATCTGGCAGAAGCAGGACTGAGTGCCAAGCGCTCACCCAATCAGGCGCGTTTCACGCCCTTCCAGATCCACCACAGCACAACGGCAAGGATCACCCAGGGCAGCAGGGCCCTCAGCAGCAGCAGTGCCCCAAACACCACCAACGCCGAGACGGCCACACGTTTGGTGAGCGCCTTGGCGTCGTCGGTCATGTAGCGCCAACGCGGAATCAGGGCCATGGCGGGAAGCAGTGCAGGCGATCAGAGGACCATCGATAGCGCAGAGACCTCCTGGTGAGGAGCGATCATTGCGTTGATGCCTCCTTGACGCCGGCCAAGGGCTGATCCACCAGTGAGCGGTGCGCATCGGCAGTACTCCTCACATCGCAGCTCACCCACTAGAAGCGCGCGCCGGGTTTGCTGCGAAAACTGGCGATGCGTGGCCGGTCGAGAGCAAGCCGAATACCTTGCGACCGTTCTTTTCCCGGAATCCGTGGCG
>NZ_JBIPMN010000239.1:0-2908 GCF_044369115.1 Vulcanococcus sp.
GCCCCGGCCAGAGCATAGCTCAGGGCATAACGAAAATCGCGGCCCCGATCCGTCCAATCACCGCTGATTAGACGGTCGAGCGGGCCTATCACGATGTAATAGCCGAGGAAGGCCATCACAAACGGCAGGGGTTGAAGCCAGCCGAGCCGATCCCGACTCTGGGCGATGCGGTTGAGATCCAGCACGAAGAGCAACAGCAGGCTGATCAACCAGAAGGCTTCCTCCGCGTTGAGCTGGTGGGGATTCGGCATTGGGCTCAGAAGAGGCGGCTAAGCAGCTGGGCGGTGAAGGCTGCCCGCCGCGAGAAGCGGGGATGGCGCAGGGCCCATTGCACTGCATGCTGCAACCCTGTGGCAAAGCGCTCAGGCGAAAAGTCCTCGAGCCGCTGGCGGGCGGCAGCCTGCATGGCATGGCGCCAAGGGGGCGACTGTCTCTCCGCCGTGTGCAGTAAGGCCGAGAGGGCTGAGGAGTTGCCTGGATCAAAACACCACCCGGTGACGCCGTGCTCGATCAGATCCACGGCGCAGCCGCAGGCGTTGCTCACCAGGCAAGGCAGGCCGGCGGCCATGGCCTCGTTCACCACCAGGCCCCATTGATCCCTGCTGCTGCCGAGCACGAAGGCGCTTGCCTGGCCGTAAAGACGGCCGAGATCGTCGAGCTGGTAAGAGGTGTGCAACTGCACTCGGGCAGGGTCGGGCAGAACTTCGATCTGAGCCTCTATCGCCGCCTGCAGCGGACCGCTGCCCACCAGCTGCAGCCCCCAGGTCCCGCCTTGCTGCTGGTAGGCGGCATAGGCCTGCAGCAAGCCACTGTGGTTTTTCTTCTCTACAAAGCGGCTCACGCACAGGAAGTGTGGCGGGCGAGGAGCGGCAGCGGCCTGGGCAGCGGCAGCCTGGAACCAGCCGTTATCCACCACGTCCCAGGGCTGAAAGATGGCCGATAGCGGAAATCCCAGGCCTTCCAGGTAAGCCAGGCTTTCCTGTCCCGCCACCAGAGCTGCCGCGTAGCCCCGCAGCAGTTGACGCTTGATCCACTCCTTGCCGACTGAGCGCGGTTCATCGCGCTGACGGCTGTCGCTCACGATGACCACAGGGATACGGCGGCGGTGAGCCAGAAGCAGCAGACGCTGGTAGGCCCGATCCGCCCAGCCCACGCTCACAATGGCGGCGGGCCTGCTGCGATCGAGCAGGGCAGCCATCTGATCGTCCAGCAGATCCAGGGGGGGATCGGCTTCAGGATTGGCAGCGCCCCTGTAATTGACCAGGGTATAGGGGCCGGCTGGATCAAAGCTCCAGAGATACTCCTGGGACTGGGGTCGGGTTTGCACCACCGTGATCTCCAGACCCGCCTCAACCGCCGCCACCAGTCGCACCCGGTGGTAAGGGCCGATGCGGTGCAGGGCCACCAACACACGCATGCTCAGCTCACTCCGAGTGCAGTGAGCAGCCGATCGCCATAGCGGGCCCAGGTAAATTCACAGGCGCGCTCACGAGCCGAAGCGCCCAGCTGGTTGCGCAGGTTCCGATCCTCCAGCAACTGCTGGAGCCGATCCGCCACAGCAGCAGCAGCACGGATCGGCACGATGAAGCCGTCCACGCCATCGCGCACTACGGAGCCGCAGTGGGGGCTAGTGATTACTGGCACCCCGCAAGCCATCGCCTCCAGATGCGCCAAAGCCATGCCTTCCGCCAGGGTGGGCAACACAAAAATGTCCGCTCGGCAAAATTCCTCGCGGATCAGGTTGCGGGGCACATGGCCAATATAGGTGGGGCCTTCAAACAGGGGGTGCGTGATATCCACCTGAGGCGGGCCGGCTATGCGGCACTCGAAGGACACCCCACGACGTTTCAGCAAACGGCAGGCTTCCGCCAACACATGACTGCCCTTGCGCAGGCCGACCTGGCCCACAAACAGGATGCGGCCGGGCTTGGGATCGTGCACCAACTCAAACCAGTGTTCAGGGATGCCGTAGGGAACCAGGTCGATCTTCGGCTTCGATGCCGGGATAGCGGCGGCGTTCCTCCAGCATGATGCGCCCCACATCGGCTCCGATTATCAGCTCATGCACCACATGCAGCCCTTGCTCTTTGGCCTGCCGCACCGCATCGAGATCGTTGTTGATGAAGTTGGTGTAGAGGGCTGTGGCACCGCCAAAGCGTTCCCGGCAGGCCCGCTCCAGCACCAACGCATCACCGCGGGCACCGCGAGCCCAGCTGAGACTGGCCAGGGGCTGATCTCGCACCAGCTGCCTAGGAACATCCGGAGGGAGCTGGCGGCTAAGCAGGGTCTTGAGGGGTTTGGGCTGGGAGGCCTCGGGCCAGGTGGCTTTCAGCAGCTGCAGCGGCCGGTGGCAGCTGTGCAGGTCGGTGTAGAACGCCGCCAGGGCACCAGCGCGGGCCAGCAGGGCTGGCACGGCGTAGTGCATGCGGGCGCCAGCCTGGAGCACCGCATAGCGGCGGCCTGCGCGGGAGGATTCAGCCACAGCGTTCACTCCAACCCACACAACCTCCTCGCCACCCCATCCACCGCACTGGCATGAATTGCCAGCACGTTGTCGTCGTGACGCTGGGGCCAGTGGCCGTGGGCATTACCGGCATAAAGCACCAGTGTGTTGCTGCGGGGGCGGTAGAGAAAGAAGCGGTAGTGCCAGCGAGCAAAGGCCTGGAGCAGGCCCTCTTTGCTGAAGCCGAGGCGCTGCTGGATGTTGAGCAGCTCAAAGCTCCAAACCATCGGTGCCTGGGTGCGCAGCAGATGTTCGCTGCCGGAGAGCACCAGCTGCTCGGCGCCCTCCACGTCGATCTTGATGTAGGCGAAGCGTCCGGGCCAAGAGAAGCCATCCAGGCGCCGCGCCTGCACGCAGGCGTCCGTTTCATCGCAGGTCTCAGCGGAGGGGAGGGGGGGGGGAGAT
>NZ_JBIPMN010000178.1:0-5094 GCF_044369115.1 Vulcanococcus sp.
CAGGCCGCCAGCTGTTCCTGCTCGGGGATCCGGTACAGGTTGGAGACGTGCTGCAGCTTGCGCAGCTGCCGGCCAAGGGCCCGGCGCATCACCGGGTTGCTATGGCCGAGGGTGCACACCGCGATGCCGGCCACCCCGTCGAGATAGCGCCGGCCATTGCTGTCCCACACCCACACGCCCCGGCCGCGCACCAGTTCGAGGGGAAAACGCCCGTAGGTCTGCATCACCGCCGAGCTGGCGGGGGTGATGCGAGGGGGCGGAGTCATAGGAGCGGTGGGACTTGAACCCACATGCCCGAAGGCGCTCGATTTTGAGTCGAGTCCGTCTACCAATTCCGGCACGCTCCCGCGTGGCTGACTGTAGGGGGCAGCCCTCAGCCGACGCGGCGGATTGAGGCGCCAACGCGGTTGAGCTTGCCCTCGAAATCGGCGTAGCCGCGGTCGAGGTATTCCAGGCCCTGCACCGTGGTGATGCCTTCGGCGGCCAGGCCCGCCAGCACCATGGCGGCAGAAGCGCGCAGGTCGCTGCCCTGCACCGGTGCACCGCTGAGTCGGGCGACCCCTTCAATGAAGGCGGTGCTGCCCTGCACGCGGATCGCTGCGCCCATGCGCTGCAGTTCGGCCACGTGCTGCAGTCGGTTTTCGAAGATGTTCTCTGTGATCACGCTCGTTCCCTGAGCCGTGGCCAGCAAGCTCATGAACGGTGCCTGCAGATCTGTGGGGAAGCCGGGGAAGGGTTGGGTGCGCAAATCCACCGCCCGGATCTCCTCAGCACTGATGGTGACGAGGGTGCCGTCGATCTTGAGCTTGCAGCCGGCTTCCTCGAGCTTGGTGAGTACCGCACCGAGGTGATCGGTGATCACCGGCCCCACGGTGAGCGTGGAGCGGGTGATGGCGGCGGCCAGCAGGAAGGTGCCGGCCTCGATTCGATCGGGGATCACGGCGTAGTCGGCCCCGTGGAGGCGCTCCACACCCACGATCGTGATGGTGGGTGTTCCGGCGCCGCGCACCTTGGCGCCCATGGCCAGCAGCAATCCGGCCAGATCCACCACCTCGGGCTCGAGGGCGGCGTTTTCGATCACCGTTTCACCCTCGGCGAGGGCGGCCGCCATCATCAGCGTTTCGGTGGCGCCCACGCTGGGGCAATCGAGGTGAATGCGGCCACCCTTGAGGCGATGGCCGCGGCCCGGCACCACCGCAGACACCACGCCGTGCTCGATCGTGACCTGGGCTCCGAGAGCCTTCAGCCCCTTGACGTGCTCCACCACAGGGCGAGTGCCGATCTGGCAGCCGCCGGGAAGAGGAACGCGGGCGATGCCCAGCCGTGCCAGCAGCGGGCCGATGCAGAAAAAGCTGGCCCGCAGGCTGTTCACCAGCTCATAGGGCGGAGCGGATTGGTTGAGACCAGATCCCTGCATCTCGAGGCTTTCGCCGTTGCGGCGCACCTTCACCCCGAGGGAGCTGAGGATCTCCCCCATGCCCTGGATATCGGTGAGGGGCGGCACGTTGCGCAGCCGCAACTGGTCTTCGCTGAGCAGGCTGGCGGCCATCAGCACCAGGGCTGAATTCTTGGCGCCGCTCACCCGCAATTCGCCCGAGAGGCGGCGATGGCCAGCAATCTCAAGCTGGGGGTTGAGAATCTGTTGAGACGGGACAGCGGTCACAGTCATGGCTACAGGCGTCCCGCCTCAGGGGCCTCATCCTGACAATCGGCCCTGAGACCGGCAAGACGTCCGGCGCCGGAACTGGCTTGGCCCCATGGGCGCCACCCCTGATGGGGTACATTTCCGGGGTCGCCGACGCGACACGCCAGCCCCTGCGGATGTGGCGGAATTGGTAGACGCGCTAGTTTCAGGTACTAGTGGCAGCAATGTCGTGGGAGTTCAAGTCTCCCCATCCGCACTTAAAGCTCTCCTCACTGAGGGGAGCTTTTTTATGTCATCAGTTTTTGTGTCATCAGCTGGTCGGCTGGTTGGCCGGCGACTGTTGCTGTTCTCCGCTTGACTTGCCAGGGTTGAAACGCAGCGCGGTCATCTCGGCTGCTGCTTTCATCGTTTGTGCTGCACGGCCCGTCGATGCTCGTTCTCAAGATCACCAATGCCTCCGAGGTCGTTGCGGCCAAGATCGGACGCTTCCTCGAGGCGCTCACCCCCGATGCCCTCGATGAGAAAACCATTGAGGATGTGCTGATCAAGGAGTTGATCAAAAACCTCAGCGCCGAGGGGCTCAAAGGTGAGGTGGCTGCCGTGCGAGGCCTGGAGCTGCATGAGCATGGGCTTGATGTGGAGGAAGGTCTGCACGTGCGCCGGCGTGAAGCCTTCTGATGGAGCTGATCACCAGCCGGCGTAACCCGCTGGTGGGGCGCCTGCGGGCCTTGCATCAACCCAAGGGCAGGCGAGAGCAGGGTTTGCTGCTGTTGGAGGGCACCCATCAGTTGCAGGAGTTGCTGCGCTTGGGGCTCAAGCCCGAGCAGGTGCTGGCAACTCCAGGCTGGATCGAGCGCAACGGCAGCTTGCTGGCGGAGGGGGCTTTGCCGCTGCAGCCCGTGGGGGATGAGCTGATGGCTGCGGTGGCCACCACCGATCACCCGGATGGTGTGGTGGCCACCTTGGCCCGAGAGGCTCTGCCTGTCGCTAGGGGCGAGGGCGCCTTCGTGCTGGTTCTCGATCAACTCCAGGATCCCGGCAACCTGGGCACGTTGCTGCGCACGGCACTGGCGGCCGGTGTGGATGAGGTGTGGCTTGGAGGCGGTGCTGATCCCCTCCAACCCAAGGTGCTCAGGGCTTCCGCCGGTGCGGCCCTGGCGTTGCCGCTGCTGCGGCTAGCCCAGGGCGATGCCCTGCAGCCCCTGCTGCAGCGGGCTGTTGCGGCGGGTCAGCAGTTGGTGGCCACCGTGGTTCAGCCGGGAGCCCAGCCGGGAGCCCAGCCCTACTGGCAGCTCGATTGGACCCGTCCCACCATCTTGATGATGGGCAATGAAGGTGCGGGTCTGCATCCCCAGCTGGCGGCTCTGGCCACCCATCGGATCACCATTCCCCACAGCGCTGCTGTGGAATCGCTGAACGTGGCGGTGGCGGCGGCGCCCCTGCTGCTCGAGCGCTGGCGCCAGGAGCGCAACGCTGCTGCGGGGGCCTGACAGGAGAGAATGCCCGCCAACTGCGCAGGTAACCGGTGAGCGACGGCAGCTTCGATTTTGATGTGATCGTCATCGGCGCTGGCTACGGCGGCTTTGATGCGGCGAAGCATGCTGCTGAGCACGGCCTGCGCACAGCGATCATCGAAAGCCGCGACATGGGCGGCACCTGCGTGAACCGCGGTTGTGTGCCCTCGAAGGCCCTTCTGGCTGCCAGCGGCCGGGTGCGCGAGCTGGCGGATGCCGAACATCTCAAAGGCTTCGGCATCCATGCGGCGCCGGTGCGCTTTGAGCGCCAGAAGATCGCCGACCACGCCAATCAGCTGGTGGCCACGATCCGCGGCAACCTCACCAAAACCCTCGAGCGCGCCGGCGTCACGATCATCCGCGGCACGGGTCGCCTGGAAGGCTCCCAGAAGGTGGGTGTGCGCGAGATCAATGGTGTGGATCGCGTGCTCACCGGCCGCGACGTGATCATCGCCACCGGTTCGGATCCGTTTGTGCCGCCCGGCATCGAAACGGACGGCCGCACCGTGTTCACCAGCGATGAAGCGGTGAGCCTGGAGTGGCTGCCCCGCTGGATGGCGATCATCGGCAGCGGCTACATCGGCCTGGAGTTTGCCGATGTCTACACCGCCCTGGGCTGCGAAGTGACGATGATCGAGGCCCTCGATCGGGTGATGCCCACCTTCGATCCCGATATCGCTAAGATTGCCGCCCGCAATCTGATCGACGGCCGCGACATCGACGCTCGCTCCGGCGTGCTGGCCAAGTCGATCAAGCCGGGTGCCCCGGTGCAGATCGAGCTGGTGGACATGCAAACCCGAGAGCCGGTGGAAACCCTGGAGGTGGATGCGGTGCTGGTGGCCACCGGCCGCGTGCCCAGCAGCAAGGGCCTGAATCTGGAGGCCTGCGGCATCGAAACCAACCGCGGCTTCATCCCCGTCGATGACGCGATGCGCGTGCTGTTGAACGGAGCTCCGGTGCCGCATCTCTGGGCCGTGGGCGATGTGACCGGAAAGATGATGCTGGCCCACACCGCTGCCGCCCAGGGCACCGTGGCGGTGGACAACATCCTGGGCCACCCTCGCGCGATCGACTACCGCTCGATTCCGGCCGCCACGTTCACCCACCCCGAGATCAGCTCAGTGGGCCTCAGCGAGGCCGATGCCAAGGAGCTCGCCGCCAAGGATGGCTTCGAGCTGGGCAGTGTGCGCAGCTACTTCAAGGCCAACTCCAAGGCCCTGGCGGAGCTCGAGAGCGATGGCCTGATGAAGCTGCTGTTCAACAAGAGCACCGGTGAGGTGCTCGGCGCCCATATCTATGGGCTGCATGCGGCGGATTTGATCCAGGAGATTGCCAATGCTGTGGCTCGCCGCCAGAGCGTGAAGCAGCTGGTGACGGAGGTGCACACCCACCCCACCTTGAGCGAAGTGGTGGAAGTGGCTTACAAGCAGGCCGCCATGGCCGTGGGAGCCTGAAGCGATGGAGATCCGTCGCCGTCCGCCCAACCCCAAGGTGAAGGTGGCTCACCTGGAGTACGCCATCCCCCATGAGGAGAGCGAACCCCGCAACATCCTCGAGAAGATTGTCTGGGAAAAAGACCGCGAAGTGGCCTCGGCGCGGGATCGCGTCAGCCTCGATCAGCTCAAAAACCAGGTGGCTGAGCTGCCCCCCACCCGCGACTTTCTGGCGGCCCTGAAGGCGGCCTGCCGCAAGCCGGCAGTGATCGCCGAGGTCAAGAAGGCTAGCCCCAGCAAGGGAGTGATCCGCGAGGATTTCGACCCCGAGGCCATTGCCCAGGGCTATGCCGCCGGCGGAGCCAGCTGCCTGTCGGTTCTCACCGATAAGCCGTTCTTCCAGGGTGGCTTTGAGGTGCTGGTGCAGGTGCGGCAGGTGGTGGACCTGCCGCTGCTCTGCAAGGACTTCATCCTCACGCCCTATCAGCTGTATCAGGCCCGC
>NZ_JBIPMN010000030.1:0-16983 GCF_044369115.1 Vulcanococcus sp.
GAGACAGCCTTCAAGAAAAGCCTGAAGCTGCCGGCCAGCCTGAGCTCCGATTACAACAGCGTTCTGCGGGTCTACGACGCCCTCGCCCTCGCCCGGCCCGCATCTGATCCCGATGATGCCCCGGCGGATCCACTGCAGCAATACAACTTCGAAACCCGCGTGATGCTGCTCACCGGGCTGATCAAGCGTCTCTATCAGCAGCAATTTGATCTGGGCAAGATCGAGTCAGAGCAACTCGGCTCTCCCAACAACCCGACTGGCTACGACGCTGAGATCTACGCCTACCAGGTGCTGCCCTACCTGGCACTCACGATTCAAGGCAAGACAGACAGCTACTACGCGGATCTGCTGAAGCTGGTGGCAGAGGGAGTGGGCGACTCCACCTATGCCAGCTCCGTGGCGAATGGAATTGCTGCCAAGTCGTATCAGTTGGATCTCGGCAATGCGAATGATGTCGCCCTGGTGTTGGGGTTTGCCCAGCTCACCATGCCGCAAGAAGGCCTGGGCGCACTGACATTCAGCAATGGCCGCATCAGCGGTGGCTTGACCGGCCGTGGTACGCAGCTGAAGAATTTGCTTCAGGGCCTGAATCTCAACGCCCGTGCCACAGAACTGGTCAGTTATCTGAACGCATTTGATGCGATCGCAGCGGAACAATATGCGAGCAACCCCCTGCTGGTCACCACTGCGGTGTCGGCGGTCAAGACCGAGTTGCTGAAGGGTGACGGCGTCCTCGACAAGCTGGCGTCAGCCATCCTCAGTGGAAACCCGGGCAGTGAGGTTGATCCAGCCACGCAGGCTGCTTCTTTTGAGCCGCTAACGCCCGAGCAGTTCAAGGCCATCAATGCGGCCATCCAGGGGCGTAGTGGCGGCACAGCTGTCAAGCCTGCTGTGGCCGGCCTGAGCAAAGCGCTCACGGTGGAGCAAGCATTCAGCGCGGAGAAACCGAGCCGTGTTGCCTTTCTACTGCGCCTGTCGCAGCCAGCACCTTCGGGTGGTGCGGTGTTCCTGCTCAACACAGAGGGAGCTGCCAAATACGGCATCGATTACACCATCGATGGCTCAGCAACACAGCCGCTCTACCTGCACATCCCAGCGGGGGAAACCACGCGCACGATCACGATCGATGTCTCGAAGGCTGTCAATCCCTCGTCACTGCTGATCGAACTGAGCAGTGGAAGCGCGAACTATGGAATCAGCGACAGCTTCAATCGGGTGTTGCTGGAAATCGACGGCACTGATCAACGCGGCCGTGCAGTGTTGCGCGAACAGAGCGACAACGTTGACCTGATCACGCGCGAGGGCATCAGCCAGCTCGTGGGCGAATCCCTGTTCGATGGGATGGGCCGCAGCAGCGCAGGCAGCAACGTACGCACGATCGGCACACAGCCCGGCCTGTCGCAACCGCATGTGCTGGTGAGTCGGTATGTCTCGAGCCTGGATCCGTCCATTGTGAGGCTGAGTGCCAGTCAACCCAGTAGCAGTGAGATCAGCGGCGACTGGGTGCTGGCAGCCAAAGATCTGTTCCGGGCCTATGCAGGCGATGCCGGTGCTGTTGATGTACATGAGCTGCGCCATTCAAGCAATGGACGTTTCACCTACGCACTGAGCCAGGAGCTCAATGCGCTTACAGCTAACGGCTGGATCGATCGTGGCGTGGTGTTCAGCCTGGATGCCAACCGGAGCTTGCCGGTTGAGATCCGATCAGGAACACAGCCCAGCTTCAGCATCGATGTGCCCGGGCTGAACCTCCAGAATGCATCCGGGTATTTTGATCAATATATCTTCTCGGAAGGACAGAAAATCAGCGAGTGGAGGTTCCTGGCTGCTGTTGACGATGTTGCCTTTGCGCTTGGCGATCAGACGTTCAGCCTTGGCGGTTCACTCAGCCTCCGCGAACGTCAGGAGTATGGCGACCGCACCTTCTGGCTCAGTGCTGATGTCGACGACTTTGTACTGCCGAGCCTGAGTGGTACTGCCGGCGGCGCGCAAACCCCGCCGCCCGTGGTGCTCAACGACGCCCGGCTGAACTTCCGCCTGTTTGATCCTTCAGGAGATGGCACAGGGCTGGGCCCCGTGATCAATCAGTGGCAGGTGGCAGGGTCCGTCACCAACCTGCCGGTTGCGGGCTTTGTGCTGAATGGCAGCCTGGATGCCCGCTACGAAAAGAGCGCGGCTACGGGGAACCTAGCTACCTATTGGCTGTCAGCTGCGATCAACGACTTCGATTTCAGCGCAGGAGGAGTCGTTCTCAACGATCTGAAGGTCGTTCTCACGGACCTCACCCTGGTGGATGGGGCTGTCAAAGCCTGGACGATTGACACGTCTGTTGCTGGGCTCACGCTGTTCCAAGGCCTGAGCCTGAATGGCAACCTGAATCTCTCCTACAAAGATGCAGGGTCTGTCTCACGGTTTACAGGTCGGGCTGAGGTTGAAGACTTCAGCTTGTCGCTGCCTCAGAATTCACTGAACCTTGACAACGGCACAATCGCCTTTGCACTGGTCAATGACGGTGCAACGAGTTGGCTGGAAAGCTGGCAGCTCAGCACCGTTGTTCAAAATCTCAACTTCGCTGGCCTCCTGAAGCTGTCTGGGCAAGCGGCCTTTGACTACAAGAAGGATGTCAGCGGCGAGCTCCTGCAGGGTGCAGTTGCCATCAGCGAAGCCAGCGTCACCCTTGGTTCGGACTTCGGATTCGATCTTGACAGCGGAAGTCTGGCCTTCGAAGCGCTGAATGGCCGTCTACAGCACTTCTCCGCACAGGCCGTTCTGCGTGATGCCGATTTTGGCTTATTCACGATCAGCTCTGCCAATGCAGCTGTTGCTTATCAACAGAAGCTGATTGAGGGTCGAACAACAGATCGCTTCTCCCTGGCAATCGACGATGCCGACATCAAGCTCGACCTGGGTGGCACCATCGCCCCGCAGTTCATCAACGATGTCTCCCTCTCACTTGAGATCGAAAATGGGAAGCTGCTGGGATTCGATCTGGCCGCAGAATCCGTTGTTCTCAACCTGGGCAACGGCATCACGATCAAAGGTGGTTTCAACCTGGTTCGCGAAACACTTTCCAGCAGCGCGGGTGATTCCACACGCACTTTCGGGTCACTGCAGGCGGAGGAAATCAGCGTCGCGCTTCCAGGCCTCAACTTCAAGGCGGGTGGCTTTGCCAACTTCACCCTGATCGACGATGCGATCAGCAGCGTCAACCTGTTCGCACAGGTGGACGAGCTAAAGCTTGGCAGCGGCAGCAATCCTTTCAGCCTCAGTGGCTTTGTGGATGTGAGGCTGAGCGATTTTGCCAATGGCGCACCCGGCAAAATGATTCTCTCCAGCGGCATCAGCGATGTGCCGCTGGGGCTGCCGGGCAGCAACGGCGCCAGCCTGGATGGCGAAATCAAGGAGCTGACGCTGATCCCGGTGTTGGATGATCAGCAGAAGCCCACCGGAGTTTATTCACCCGTGGCCTGGGAGCTGTTCGGGGCGCTGGACAACTTCTCGGTTGGTGGACTATTCAGCGCCGATGGCTATGCACGCCTGGCCTACAAAAAGGGGCTCGTTGAGAATATCAATGGCAAGGTGGAGGTCAGCCGATTTGCGCTCAACCTGCCTGGCGGCATGCAAACGGCCGAGATCAATGGCTCGGCTGCGTTTGACATGGATTACTTCAGCAATGGCAGCAGCAGCGTCAACTGGTTCAAGTTGGAAGGTGGCGTTACCGATCTGCAGATCGTTGATGGCCTGTTGATTTCAGGCAACCTCTCACTCGAATACGAAGATCAATACTACAAAGCAAATAAGAGTGGCCTCTCCCGCTACATCCTGAATGCCGGGCTGATCAACAGCAGCTTCCAGCTAACAGACGACATTCTGCTGAAACTGGATGAGGCCACCCTGCGTGATCTCATGTTCACGAGCAGCGGCGAAATCCAAAGCTGGCAGCTGAATGCCGTTGTAGAAGATCTGAAGCTCTATGGCTTAGCCCTCAGTGGCGACCTTGAGCTCAGTTACGACAGATCTATCTCGCTGCTGAGCGGTCGGGCTGATGTTCGGAGCTTCAAGCTTGATTTCAATGGCGATGGCCTCTCAGATCTGCCGGATCTGAGTGGTGGCTTCTCGTTCCGCATTGTCGATGAGAAACTAGAAAGCTGGACGCTAAGAGCCAAAGCAGAGAACGTACGGCTTTTTGATCAGTTCAACTTCAATGGATCGCTGTCGATCGACGCCAACCTGGCCGCGTCAGCCGGTGCCACATACACCATCGATGCCAGGATTGACGGATTTGAAGTCGACTTGGGCGCTGGCAGCAAGGCCAGCCTCAGTGGAGAGCTGCGCGATCTGGTGATCGTCGATCGCCGCTCTGGCGAGAGCTTTGAGCAGATGGTGCAGAGCTGGACGTTGATGGCCAGCGAGGCATCGCTCACCTTCAATCATTTCACGATTAAAGGTGCCGCAGAAATCAGTTATGGATACAACACCAAGCAACAGCGGGAGATCGTACTCAGCGCTGAAGTTGAGAAGTTCAACCTGCCAGCGGTGTTGGGTCATGCCGGCACGCTGACAGGCAAGGTAAAAGCCACGTTGGTGGATTTCGGAGGTACTGCGCCTGAGCTGGTTGGCTGGACCCTGCAGGCAAGCGTTTCCAATCTCGCATTGGCAGGCCTGAACCTGAACGGATCGATTCAGATCAGCTACCGCGAAATCGACGAAAGAGCGGTCAACCGGGTTCCTTATTACGAGATCGATGCATCCTTTGCAAATCTCACGTTCACGCTGCCAGGGAATCGCGAGCTCGTGCTGCGTTCAGGACAGATCGCGGTTGGTTTCTTTGACCGCGGCACAGGAGCCAACGTTCTCTCGGCTCTAACCAGCCCGGAAAAACTGGAGCTGCGCGCAACCGTTGATCGGTTCGAGATCAGCGATGGGCTATCCCTCTCCGGCGCGATCAGCCTTGCCTATGCGGATGATCTATACCGATTCAGTGGCACTGTCACCGGGCTGACCCTCCCAGGTGGCCAGGCTGGTCAGAGTTTTGGTGGCAGTCTCTCCGATCTGCAGATCACGAGCAGCGGAGAGGTGCGCTCGTGGAAGGTGAGTGCCTTCCTGAACGACATCACGCTGTTTGGCAACACCACCATCAGTGGTCAGGCTGAGCTGGCCTATCGACAGCTCGACAGTGGTTCTGATGAGCTAACTGTTTCGGCATTGGTCAACAAGTTCAGGTTTGATCAGCCCGATCTTGACGTAGACCTTGAACTAACCGGTTCGCTCAGTGCCGTCATTGTCGATGGGAAACCCAAGCGCTGGACGCTGAATGCTGAGCTGGATGGCTTAGACATCCTTGAGTTCAGTCTCAACGGTGAGCTCGACCTCACCTATGACCTGAGTGACACACTCTATTTCAATCGGGAAACACTACGGCTGGAGCGTGCCGCGGTCTCTGCACAGATCTTTGCCGGTCTGGTCGATGCCGATGTCGAAGTCACGGATCTACTGATCGTCAACAACAACACCTGGGATCCGGTGAGCTGGAAAGCCAGGGCGGCTGTTTCGCTCGGGCAGCAATACGACTCCACGCTTCCATTTAGCTTAGGCGGCGATCTGGCTGTCAGCTATCAGCGTCAGAACAGCCGCTACAACAACGCCGAAACCTACACACTCTCCGGTGCTCTCAATCAGTTCCGCTTCAACAGCCCTGTCCTGAGCGTCGGTAGCGCCGCCCTCGAACTCGAGGAGATGGTGTTCTCCAATGGCGAGGTCCGCAGCCTAAACCTCAACGGTTTCGTGAACAATCTGCGGATTGGAAAGCTGATCGACCTGAGCGGATCGATCCAGGTTGGCTATTTCAGTGAAACAAGCGACCTGACGCAGACAGACTCTGAGGTCCTCACGTTAAAAGGGGATCTCACAGGATTGAAGATCGGCACCTCCGGGTACGACATCTACAAAACCCTTGGCATTGACAGCGCCAGCTTAATGGCGACATTGAGGAATGAATCGGATCTTGAGTTTATTGCCAATGTCACGATTGGGCGCGGAACAACATTCAAGGCAGGAGACTTTGCCTTCACTCTCGATGGTGGTAGCGCCACACTGCGCTATGCCGCCGATGAGCTGATTCTGGACGTCGGCGGCCGACTGCTTCTGGGCAACAGCAACCCCTTCCCTGTGGAAGGAAGTTTCTCGGTGAGTGTTGATCTCGACAAAGGAACTCTTGCCTTAAGAGAAGCAAGCCTGCTACTCACACCTGACAATGAGCCAATCGATTTTGGCCTGATCCGGTTGGATCCCGGCACACGGCTGAGCTTTGCGAACGACACGATCAGCCTGAGTGCCGATCTCGCCATCAACACGGGCATGTTGGATGCGGTGGTGGCTCCTACTTACAAATTCATCAACGACATTGCCCCAGCCGTTCAGCCCATCGTCAACACCCTCAGCACCTCTGTCCCACTCGATGGATTTGAAACGGATCCCGTTGCCGTCACGATTCCAGCGCTCAAGCTACCTCAGGTTTACATTTCTGGCTACAAGCGGGTCTTTGGCATCCGTATTCCAACCTTCAAAACGCGACTGGTTGAAGTCATCCCAGAGCAAAAACTCGACATTCTGCCTGAGATGGATCTTGGCCTACTGGCCACCAATTACTTCGAAGACTACGTCGGCAACCCCTACAGGAATAACCGCATAGAGCTGATTGAGGTGATCGACAAGGTTGCCTCGGACATCTTCAAGATCAATCAGCTCCTGGCACGCGTAGGCATGGGGACAGCCTTTGAGCCCTACGTGGCTCTCTATGGGCAGCAGGCCTACACGATGGATTATCCGGCTTTGGCGCCCTTCGTTAAGTCGCTGGAGTCTCTCCTGAAGCTCGCGAAGGATGGATCAACGCTTGCTGTGGGTGGCTGGCTTGACCTGCCTGCGGCCGAACTCAGTTACAACCTTAAAACGAATCAAGTAGGCTTCGAGCTCGCTGATGGCAGCTCGGATCTTGATCAGGTCCTCGCCGGCTTGGGCGGATTCGGCGGCTTGTACTCACTGGCCAATACCAAGCCAAACCTCTCACGCGATAAGACCCAGCCGCCTCCGAGTGAGGTGAGTGGCTTCATCGATCGCTCTTCGCTTGAGGTGCCGATCTTTGATAATCCTGCCAAGGCGATTATCGATTTTATCCTTGATAAGAATATTGATATCTTTAAGTACAACCTCGATCTCGCCGCTGGATTCCAGGCAAGAGCTGAAGTTGCGATCCCTGGGGAGGCTACTGCTGCCGTAATCGGCATTCCCCTTCCGATCGTGATTGGTGGCAACTTTGGGCTCACGGCCGGCCTTGATGCCACGCTTGGATTCAGCGCCCCCACCAAAGGCATCAAGGCACTTGGTGCTGCAATCACGGATGGATTAACGGGCCGCTCGAGCTTCGATCTCAACAAAGTGCTCGAGCTGCTGGTTGATGCTGCTACTGAAAGCAACAGCGGCGCCTATCTGGAGCTCAGCGATGAGCTGATCAGCCTCGATGCCGCGTTCAGCGCCGACGTGGGACTGGACTACAAGGTGGCTGGCGTGCGCGGTCAGCTCGGCTTCGCTGGCACCCTGTTTGGTGGCCTCAGCCTCAGCGGTTCTGCCCAGGATTACGAGCGCCTCTATCTGAACAACCTGCTGGGCAGTCTGTTTGATCCCACGTATTCAGAGGGGCGTGATCCTGCCGATCTGCTGTTGAATCTCAAGCTGGGCAACACGCGGGTGTGGACCGATCTCCAGTTCAAAGCTGCTTCCCCCTGGATGTCATTGCTGCGGCTAGAGACCAGGCTGCCGCTTCCGAATCTGGGCGCTCAAGTGAAGCTGGGCACCATCTACACCGGTCCGACCTTTGGCGCCGCGGAGGTGTTCTTTGACCAGGATTTTGACTTTGCCTTTGATGCCCGCGAAGCACGCATCTTCAGCGGTTTCCGGGCAGGCACGGCCGACCAGGAGGAGCTGTTCAGCCGCATCTCCTCCCAACTCCTAGACGACGACCTCAGCGGCCTGCTGATTGTGCACCCCTCGGCCACAGCCCGTGACGTGATGACGGGTCTAAGCCGCAAGCTGGCGCTGTTTGATCACCTCTCCCCGAGCGATCGCATTCCTGACGCCCTCACGGTGATCAGTTCGCTGCAGGCCCTGCCCAGCCTGCTGAAGCGTCATCAGGCAGCGAACGCCACCACTCTGACCCTGGAAGACAACTACCTCAACGGCATCGAGGGATTTGGGCAGCTCGATATCACCGCCGCCAGCAGCTACCAGGGTCTGGCAAGCAGCGATGCAGAAACTCGCGATCTGGCGCGTGATCAGTTGCGCATCGAGTATCAACTCCAGGGGCTGCTGCTGGCCACCGCCGATTACCTAGCCAGTTTCGACGTCAGCTCCCTCAATCTCGCTGGCGACTACCCCACCCTGCCGCAGCCCGATGGGCTGGTGCCCTATCTACCCCTGGCTCTCTACGCCGCGAGCAAGGCCGCTGCAGTTGACCAGGCCGGCAGCAGGGACTCCTTCCTAGATCTCAGCAGCAGCGAATCCCTTCAGGGCTATTTCACCTTCTTGAATGGCCTGGTGAGCGGCAGCCTCAACCCGTCACCCGACAACTTTGTACTTAAGAACAGTGCTGAATTGATCAGCGATTTGCTGGCTCGCTTCAATCAGCAGATTGATGCAATCGAGGCCGCCACCCAAACACTGAACGCGCCACCGCAAGCGGCGGCCCTGGCCCTGGTAGGCCTCAAACAACAGCTACAGGCAGGCTTGTTCAGCTCGATGCTGAACAGTCTGCAGAGTGGTGCAGCAGCGGCCGAGAAGCTCACAGCGCTGTTTGACAGCGCATTGGCGCGACCCTCCAGTGCTCAGATCGGCCTCACCTTTGCTGAGGCGAAGTGGGTGGCCTCCCCGGGAGATCAGAACGGCACCCGTCTAGAGCTCAGTCATCCGGCCAGCGACCTTGGGGCCAGCATCAGCCTGTTGGTGGATAGCGGCCTGATCTACGGCACCGATTACACCATCAATGGGCAAACAAGCCTGCCAGCTGCTCTCAGCATCGCTGCTGGAAACACGTCGCTGAGTCTCAACATCCAACGGCTGAGCGATGCAGCAAAACAACCCAACGCTCCCGAGATCCGCCTGATCCTGCTGCAGGGCCACAGCGGCATTCAGGTGAACGGAGCCGCCAACACACTCACCGTGTCAGCCGATGGGTCCGCCAGTACGAGCTCGACCGCCCTGAAAGCCGATCAAGTTACCGGTGTCGATCTTGGCGATCTGGCAAACGTTGACCTGATCAGCCCAGACGATCAAGGTGTTTTCACCATCAGCCTCACTCCAACGGCCAGGCAGCAGCTGCTGCTTGGTTTTGACCCACTGAAAGGTCACAGGCTGAGCTGGGCCAGCTCTTCCACGCCTGCCACGCAACTGCAGGTGGTGAACGGCACCCTCTATGCCGGCAACCAGGCCATTGCCCAGGTGCTGAGCCCAACGAGCAACGGCAGTGGCTGGCAGCCCCTGGCCTACGTGAGCGACGCCGTGCTGCGCGGCACCACCAGCGTGGCGATCACCACCACGGCAGCCCTGGCTCTCACGGAAGACACCCCGCTGACGCGCAAGTTCGCCGATCTACTGGGTGCGGCTGCAACCAGCCCCTTCACCATTGTGGCCGTGAGCGGTGATGGCCACCTGCAAATCAAGCGGGATGGCAACAGCGCCACCAGCAACCTCACCATCACCCCAAACGCCGACTTCAACGGTCTCAGCAACCTGCTGGTAACCATCCAGGCCGGGGAAAACCTTCAAACGCTGCAGATACCAGTTGCAATAGCCGCCGTGCCTGACGCACCGCGACCGATCGGCAGCCTGACCTTGAGCACCCCGGAAGACACTGGCCTTCGCGTGCCGATCAGCACGCTGACGGCAGCCTTCCTCGACCCGGATCGATTCGATCTGGTGGAGTTCGTTGCCCTCAACGACAGCACAGGATCCGGCAACGCAGCCGTGACGGTTGTGCTGGATGCCGCAAGCCAGGAGCTACTGATCACACCTCCCGAGCATTTCTACGAAACGCGCACGCTGACGCTCAAGGTGAAATCGGCCGCTGGTGAATACAGCTTTGATGTTCCGCTGAACGTGGAGGCTGTCGACGACCTGCCGACCGGCAACACCCGGCCGGTGCTGGCAGCCACAGGGGAGCTCGTTCCCCTCACAGCCAGCCAGGCGTTCAAGCTGTTCGACATCGACGACCCAACCTTCAACTCGGAACTCGATGGCATTCGGATCACCGCCTATCCCTTCGCAGGCGAACTGCTCTGGCAGGAAACACCAACTTCAAAGCCCTCGATCCTGCAGCTGGCCGATCAGCGCCTGATCACCATTGCCGAGCTGGATGCTGGCCAATTGCTCTATCGGCACGACGGCATCAGCTCGAATGACGCACTGATCAACGACTACTTCGAGTACGTCATTGTCCAAGACAAAGAGAAAGGCGCAGTTGTCAGCGAGCCCCAGACCCTGGTGCTGGCCGATCCCACCCAGAAAGTCCCAGGTGCGCCAGAAGAGACAGAAGATACGTTCACCAACAGTGGGGAGCCGCAGGCCCCCAGCATCACCAGCTTCTCAGCCAGCCGGAATCAGGGCACGCTTGAGTTCACCTTCAACTTCGACCAGACACTGCAGCCCGAAGGAGGAGAGATCCGTCTATATCTAGCGCAGGATCCCGGCAGCTGGAGCAGCGAGGATCTGTTAACCGTTCTGCCGCTCAGTGATTCGCGCATTGCTTTCGGCAGTGATGGTCAGAGTCTCAGCCTCAGCCTGCCCATCACGGGCCAACATCTTTTGCAGGGCAAGGCCGGCTACCTGATGGTCGACCTGCTGAGTCAGGGCGATGTGCTGAAAACGGAGCAAGGCCTGTCGCTGGTGGGCAATCCAGCGTTTTACGGCACGCCTGTGGATTTCAGGGGGCCGGAAGTGGAGAGCCACGCCTTCCTCACAGGGGGCTCAGCGATGGTGCTGCAGCTCAACTTCTCGGAAGCGGTCTCAGTCACAAACGGCGCGCAAGTGCAGCTGGAGAGTATCCACGCCATCACCGGCGAACGCTACTTGGTGGCGACACTGCCAGCACGGTCGACCAAGGGCAGTGAACTGCTGGTGGATCTTTCCGCCTTGGTGAACAGTTTGCAACTCATGCCGGGGCAAACCTATGCAGTGCACTTCGGAGAGAAGGCCGGGTTAACGGATCGCCAGGCCAATCAGCCGCTGAATCCAATCAGCTACTCCTTTGAACTGCCGTTCCCCAAATCGTCGTTGTTCGACGTGGCAAGGGCCAATGGCCTGGAACTACCCACGACCGATCTTCATCTCTATTTCGGCCTGAGTAGCACAAACGGCGAGAGCCTTCCGATCAACTTGATGGGCTTTGGAGCGCTCGATCCAGACCTTCCCTCCGAGGCTGCCACGCTGTCGAGCGCAGAAGGAACCCTCAGCAGCGGCAGTACCTACAGCCTGGCCCTCAGCCTCTACCAGAGTGCCAACAACTCGCTCTCCTGGGAAGAGATTGAAAGCCTGGAGGTGGTGTTGAGCTATCAGCGCCACGAACTCTGGATCGACCCCCAACAATTCCCCAGCACCACCCTGGTGCAGCAAAGCACCACACCTGAAGGTCAGGTGAATCTCACGTTGCGGTTTGCACCCGGCGACCTGGGGTGGACGAGCCAGGGCACTGGGATTCAGCTGGGCAGACTCAACATTCTGCCGATTCCCAATGAATCGGCCTCAGACCTGCCCAACAGCTTCCCCTCCCTGCTGGTCTCCAGCGTCAGCATCAACCCTGGCCAGAGCTCTGCCAGCCAACCCTCGATCAGCCTGCCCCAGCTGATTCTCAACAAGACCAACAGCTTCTCCAGCCAAGAGAACGGCGCGCTGATTCTGCTGGCCTCACCAAGGGTGAATCTGCTGGAGGATTCCGGAGCCATTACGGGCCTGTTCGAAGTTCGCAGCCAGGTGGGCCTGGATGCAGGCAAGCCGCCTTCGATCAGCAGCAACCCCAGCAAAGGCAGCGTTGTGCTTGACGCCAGCACAGGGGAATGGCGCTACACCCCGAATCGCGATGCCTTCGGAAAAGATCGTTTCACCATCACCATTACAGACCAAGAGGGTGGCCAACGCAGCCAGACGGTTGAGCTGGAGATTGCCAACGTCAACGATACACCGGAAGGCACCATTGGTATACAGATCACCCGCAATAATGATCCCTCGCAGGGAGATCCTCAGCAGGGAGATCGATTAACTGCTGATGTAAAAGACCTCAGCGATCGAGATGGCCTCGGCCATCTCACCTACCAGTGGCTGGCTAACGGCCAGCCAATCGCCAATGCCACAGGCTCCAGCCTGCTACTCCGGCAAGCACAGGTTGGCCAGGAAATCAGCGTCAGTGTTTCGTACACCGACGGCGGGCTCAGAAGTGAATCTGTCGTCAGCAGTGCCACGGCTCCGGTTGTCAACATCAACGATGCACCGGCGGGCCGCGTGGCGATACAGGGCACACCCGATCGCCCGGATGCCCTTCTCCAAGCAGGGCTGGGCAACCTCAGCGATGCCGATGGGCTGGATCCAGACACCATCACCTGGAGCTGGTGGGCCCAGGGCGTTAACGACCAACAGGCTCAAGCAATCGCTGGAGCCACCACAGCAACGCTCAGCCTCACGCAAGAACTGTTTGATGCCCTGAAGGACAAGCGCATCACCGCTCAAGCCACTTACACCGATCAGAAACGCAGCCCCGAAACCAGCACCAGCCTGCCCACAGCAGCCGTGGGCCTGGTAAACAGACCGGCTAGCGGGAGCGTGGCGATCCTTGGCTCCACCACGCAGGGACAAACTCTGCGGGCCGAACTCAACCTGAACGACCCCAACAACCCGAACGGCACGGTGGATCCCAGAGCCGTTCGCTATCAGTGGCTGGCCAATGGCCAAGAGATTGCCGGAGCCACCGCGAGCACTTTCACCCTGCGCCAGGCCCAGGTGGGGAGCACCATCACGGTGCAGGTGGGCTTCACAGACGCAGCCGGCTTCAGCGAACGCATCACCAGCTCCAGCACCGAGGTGGTGCGGAATGTGAACGACACTCCCAAGGGATCCGTAATCCTCGGTGGCCGGCCATTGGCAGGTGACACAGTCACCGCCACTGTCAACCTCAGCGACGCTGACAACATTTCTGCCACGAACCCCACCGGTGAGATCCCTGCCGCGGCCCTGAGCTACCAGTGGCTGGCCGATGGTGCACCGATCAGCGGAGCCAACAACAACTCTCTGACACTGACCGCAAATGAAATTGGTAAAGCCATACGTTTGCGTGTGAGCTACACCGACGCGACAGGTGTGCGTGAGCAACTGAGGAGCGAGTCAACCAGCCCCGTGCTCCCAGCGGTCCCCAATGATCCCCTCAGCCTATTGCCACCAGTAGAAAATCAACAGAATCCATTAACTCCAGGCTTCTCACTCTCGGTATTTGAGGGCGATCTTCGGATCAGCACCCTCAGGGCAAACCACCCTGTAACGACTTGGTCAATTCTGGAGAGCCCCGACAGCAGCCGTTTCGATGTTCACCCCACAAACGGCATTCTCTCCTTCCGCCATCCAGCAGCGCAGGAAGGTCGGACATACAACATCACCATCAGAGCCCAAGACGTCTTTGGCAACACAACACAAGAGACCTTCATCATCGGGGTGGCTAGCAAGCCACCTGAGCAAACGCCACGCGATCTCACTGGGTTCAAGTCCGATTCAGGCGATCTAAACGGAGACGGCATTGCGGATGGCGAGCAGCCCAATCTGACCGTCACGCCGTGGGGCAGCGAAACCAACTACCGCTCCAACAATCCCACGACGCTCGTAACGATCGCGGCCGAAACAGCAGTCGTCGAAGGGGCAAGTACTCGCATTCTGGATGCCATGGTCCAGAAACCCGCAGATTTGCCAACCAGCATCAACCGCAGCACTGACACAGGCAACAACGCCAACCTCCGATTCAGCACTGAGTTTGATCCCCTCGCGTTCCGAGTCGTGAGCACGGATTCCATCACCGGGGAAGCACTAGATCGGTTCGCAGATCTCGATCCCAACACCCCTGGCGAACAGGTGCGCGTCACGATCGATCTGCCAGGAGACGGCATCCTCGCCAACACCTACCTGAAATGGAATCAAAGCCTCAACAACGGCCAAGGCGATTGGTTCGAGTTCCTAGCAGACAACGATCTCAGCACCTACGACAATGGCGCCCAACTCATCGATCTAACTGGCGATGGTCGCATCAACAGGATCGTATTAACCTTCACAGATGGCGATCCAAATGGCGGAGACATGGATGGCATCGTTAACGGAATCATCCTGGATCCAGGCGTGCCCGGAAATATCGCACTCCAACGCCAGAACTCCAACCAAGACGGCGATCACTCATCAGAGGGCAACTCTGCAAACAACAACGAATCTGAAACGGCCACCCGTGAAATAATCCGTGGAACCCGACGCAAGGACAGACTCATTGGTGGAAACGGAGACGACATTCTCGATGGCGGCAAGGGCCGCGACCAGCTTTATGGCGGCCTCGGCAACGACATCCTCTACGGAGGGCGGGGGCGCGATTATCTCGATGGCGGCGATGGTGATGACCTGCTTCATGGCGGGAAATCCGCCGATCGTTTTGCGCTCTCTCGCGGCTCAGATCAGATCATCGACTTCAAAGCAAAACAACGCGACAGGCTGATCATCCAATCCTCTCTGTTCGAGAGCTACAGCATTATTCAACAAGCCAACGATGTAGTGATCGACCTCTTTGACAGCAACGGGCAAGTGATCGGCCAGACCCTCATCCACAACGCCAACCGTGAGCGGGTGCTCAGCAGGATCATCAGCGATTTTTAACGGCTGGCACACTGCAATCGATCAAGCTGGCGCCCCCTAATCGCCCTGTAACCCGCCTGCCATGCCCACAGCCATCGCACTGCTCTCGGGGGGCCTGGACTCCGCCGCCGCCGCTGCACTGGCGTGTGAAGCGGGATATCAAGTGATCGGCCTTTCCTTTGATTACGGTCAGCGGCATCGGCGTGAACTCGAAGCCGCTGAGAGCATCGCCATGCAGCTCGGCCTGGCAGAGCACCACACCATCGCCGTGAACCTGGCGGCCTGGGGCGGATCGGCCCTCACCGACAGTCGCATCGCTGTGCCGCGCGATGGCGTGCAAGCTGATGTGATTCCCAGCACCTATGTGCCCGGCCGCAACACGGTGTTCATCGCCATCGGCCTCAGCCTGGCGGAAGCGCGCGGCGCCGAGCGGCTGGTGCTGGGGGTGAACGCCGTGGATTACTCGGGCTACCCCGACTGCCGGCCGGATTACCTCGAAGCCTTTCAACGGCTCGCTGACCTCGCCAGCAAGGCCGGCCGTGAAGGTCACGGCAGCCGGCTCTGGGCACCCCTGGTGACGTGGAGCAAAACCCGGATCGTGCAGGAGGCCCTGCGCCTCGGCGTGCCGATCGCCGACACCTGGAGTTGCTACAGCGGCGGCGACCAACCCTGCGGCGTGTGCGACAGCTGCCGCATCCGCGATGCCGCCTTGATCGAAGCCGGCCGGCCCGACCTGGCCAGCCCGGCGGCTCAGCACTGATGGCGGGCTGCACGCGCGTACCGGTGGCCTGGCGATCGCCGGCCAGCCTGGCGCCCCTGCTGGCAGAGCAGTGGGGCCATGAGGGCTTGATCTGGCTCGACGGCGATGGCGGCGATCTGGGCCGCTGGGCCACCCTGGCGGTGGATCCGCTCGAGCAGCGCTGCTGCCGCGGCCTCCCCGGCGCCGCTGGCGCAAGTGATCCCTTTGCAGCCTTGGCCGAGCTGGGCCCGGGCCATTGGTGCGGCTGGCTCAGCTACGAAGCCGCCGCCTGGGTGGAACCGGGCAATCCCTGGAAGGCAGATAGCATGGCCAGCCTGTGGATCGCCCGCCACGATCCCGTGCTGCGCTTCGATCTGGTGGAGCAACAGCTCTGGCTGGAGGGGCAGGATCCCGAGCGGCTGCAGGCCATGGCGTGCTGGCTGGAGGATCTTCCTGCCGTGCTCGAAGGGAACAGCAGGGGAGCCCGCCCAACGCCCCTGCTGCCGATGGAGAGCTGGCAGTGGCACACCACTCCAGGCGCGTTCAGCCGCGGTGTGGAACAGATCCGTGAGCTGATCGCCTGCGGCGATCTGTTTCAGGCCAATCTCACGGCCTGCTGCACCGCCACGCTGTCGGAGGCCGGCCCCAGCACAGGCCTAGCACTGTTTCAGCGGCTGCGGGAGCAATGCCCCGCCCCCTTTGCCGGCTTGGTGGTGGCCGCCGGCGCAGCCGCCGGAGAAGCGGTGATCTCGGCCTCGCCCGAACGCTTTCTGCAGGTGAGCCCCGATGGCGGCGTGGAAACCCGGCCGATCAAGGGCACCCGCCCACGCCACAGCGATCCACAGCGCGATGCCGATCAGGCGGCGGAGCTGGTGTGCAGCAGCAAGGACAGGGCCGAGAACGTGATGATCGTGGATCTGCTGCGCAACGACTTGGGCCGCGCCTGCGTGCCCGGCTCGATCCATGTGCCCCAGCTGGTGGGGCTGGAGAGCTATGCCCAGGTGCACCACCTCACCTCGGTGGTGTGCGGCCAGTTGCAGCCCGGACTCAGCTGGGTGGATCTGCTGCGGGCGGGGTGGCCGGGGGGATCGATCAGCGGCGCCCCGAAGCTGCGGGCCTGCCAGCGCCTGGCGGACCTCGAACCCGTGGCCCGCGGCCCCTACTGCGGATCGCTGATCCGGCGAGACTTCGACGGCAGCTTCGATAGCAGCATCCTGATTCGCACCCTGCTGCTGCAAGGCGAGCAGCTGCGCGGCCACGCGGGCTGCGGCATCGTGGCCGACTCCGATCCCAGCGCTGAAGCCAGCGAACTGGGCTGGAAGCTCAACCCC
>NZ_JBIPMN010000031.1:0-16974 GCF_044369115.1 Vulcanococcus sp.
TGTTGATGATTGCCATCTTGGCCTGAAAAAGACATCTTGTTGACTACTGCCGCGCAGGTGGCTCAAGGCTATTGGTGTCATTGTTGATTGGCGGCAAAACTGTTGGATTAAGCCTGGTCTGCTGCGGTTGTGCTTTATTTTCCAGCTCATCCCTGTTAGCCACTGTCGTCCGTGTTGAGATCAGAGATGCATGGATGCTGTATCGGGTTTGGTGTTTCTACTGAAGCGCTCCTGCTGCATTCCTGCTGGTTTGGTACGTTTTCATTTTTCTGAGCGGCTATGACCTAGCTGGCATCACTTGATGCTTGTTCCTTCTCTAAAAGCTCTCCATGGCTTATCTCGTGAATCTTGAGGATCGTGATTCTCAGCTCGTTAATGGCGGCTGGGGTTCGTGGTTTAGCTTTTCCAGCACCAACTTCAAGAGGGTGACTACCAAAGTAGGTCAAACCAATACGGCCAATAATCTTGGCCTTGGTGTTCTGAACGGTGCTGGTATTGCTACCAGTGAGCAGATGAATATCTCAGAGATCGCTACATTCGTTCTCTGATCCAAATATCTCATCCAAACTCCTTCTGAACAATGGCACATCTTTCCATTCTCGCTGACGACAAGGCTCAGGTTATTGCTGGTGGTTGGGGTTTTTCCCGCATCCGTTTCGCCAAGGCCAGCGGTGTCTATACAGCCCTTGGTCAGGACAGTACCGTGAATAACTTGGGCCTGGGCCTGTTGGGTGGCTTCGGTGGCGCCCAAAGTCTCCAGGGCAATGGCTCCAGTATTGCCACGGTCCTCGGCTGATCTTCCAGTACTAGGGCCTGATTCTCGGGCCCTTTTTCTTCACCCATGAGAGGTTCTGATGTACTTATTCTGCGATGCTGAATCTCAGCTGGTTACTGGTGGATTCCGTATCAATGTAAGCCCGACGATCGCCATTTCCACTGCGGTTGTGACTGGTTTGCAGGGTAATAGCGGCACCAGTCTAGGTATCGGTGTTCTTGGTGACGGTGCTTCGGGATTGGCTCAGATCACTGGGCTGAATCTTTCGACCTACCTTGCCAATTTCTCCTTCTAATTCTCGCTCGCAGCCTGAGCTTGTGGCTCAGGCTTTTTGCTGACATTGACTTCTTGCTCTTTTCATCTTCGAATCATGCAATTTCTTGACGAGAAACAGGCTGAGTGTATTAGCGGGGGCAGATTCTCTTTAATGGCTGGTCGAGGTAGGGCCCCAGTCGCATTTCTGCTTCGCGGTTTTCTTGGTTTACGTGCTGGCGGTGGACTGGCTCAGTCTGGACTGACTTCGATTGGCTCTACAGCGATTGATACCACAGTGAATCAGGTGAATCTTGCCTTCAACATCGTGCTCAATGGTGGCTCCATTGTGAATAACCAGTTGAACGGTCTTGATCTTTCTGTGAGTGCCTGAGCGATTGATGGCCATGACCAACTGGCTGGATGCTGTTGCTCGCCTGCGATGGTTAAGACAGCTCCCTGGCTTCAACGAACGGACGCCAAGCGACCCCTGCGTGCATCAGTTCGATGAGGAGGACTGTGGTGCTGCCTGTTTGGCGACGGTGTGCCAGAGCCATGGCGAGCGGCTACCGCTTGCGCTCATACGGCATCGCGTGGGGACGTCATCACAGGGCACGACACTGCTCGGTCTGAAGCGTGGTGCTGAAAGTCTTGGCTTTCATGCCCGTGCTGCAAAGGCGGATGCCGCTCTTCTCGAGGATTTGGCTTCCTTGCCGATGCCGATCATTTGCCATTGGCAGGGCTGTCATTGGGTGGTGCTCCACGGCTGGCGTGGAAACCAGCTCTTGGTGGCTGATCCAGCGGTGGGTTTGAGGCTGCTTTCACGGGATGCGTTTCTGGGTTCCTGGAGCAATGGAGTACTTCTTGCCCTTGAGCCTGATCCCACTCGCTTCCCCGCCGTGGATGGCGCCAGTGAGGGTTGGCAAGCTGGAAAAGGATTAGGAGCGTTTTTACCTTATGTATTGCCTTTCAAAAAGCTGTTACTTAAGGCGTTGGTCATCAACCTGGCGATAGGTGTGCTGGCTCTGGGGATGCCTTTACTCATGCAGATCCTGACGGATGATGTGTTGGTGCGCGGTGATGGAGAAATGCTTCGCACCCTTGCTATCGGCATTCTGATGCTGTTTTTATTGCGGGCTTTGCTAAGTCTCTTGCAGGGTCTGCTGGTAGGTCATTTCGGTCAGAAGCTTCAGTTGCAGATGGTGCTGCATTACGGTCAGCACCTATTGCGTTTGCCTCTCACCTACTTTGAGAGCCGCCGCAGCGGAGAGGTTGTAAGTCGCCTCGACGACATCCAGAAACTCAATCAGCTGATTGCCAATCTTGCACTTGGTTTGCCAGGCCAATTCTGTATTGCTCTGATTTCACTGGGTTTGATGGCTCAATATAGCGGTCCACTCACCCTGGCAGCTCTACTTGGTTATGCCTTGGTGATTGGAGCTCAACTGGCTGTGCTGCCGGCATTGCACAGACGCACCCAGGGGCTGCTTGTGCAGTCGGCTGAAAACCAGGGTTTTTTAGTCGAGCTTTTCCGCGGCCAGGCTTTGCTTAAAACCACCCAGGCCAGTCCTCAGGCCTGGCAGGAGTTTCAACGTAATGAGGGCCGGTTGGCGCGCTTTGCCTGGAATGTTGGCCTGCTTGATCTCAAGGCAAGCACGGTTACCAGCTTCCTTGGGAATGTCACCAGTGTGGTCCTGCTCTGGTACGGCAGTTCGTTTGTGCTCAGCCAACAGCTGAGCATCGGTCAGCTGTTGGCCTTCAACGGCATGGGAGCCAATGTCTTGGCCTTCCTCGCTGCCATCGGTGGACTGAGTCAGGAACTGATCACGTCTCGGGTGGTGATGGCTCGCTTAGACGATGCGCTTCAGCATCCCGACGAGGAGAGTGTTGTCCGTGGCCGCCAGCAGGCGCTCATCCCCGCTGATGGGGACATTGTCTGCAATGACATTTCCTTTCATCACCCTGGTCGCTGCGCCTTGCTTGATCATCTCGAACTACGTATCCCTGGTGGCAGCACAACAGCCCTGATCGGGGAATCGGGCTGTGGCAAGAGCACCCTAAGCAAGCTCATTGCCGGTCTGTATCCACTCCAGCAAGGCACGGTGCATTACGGACCATTCAGCTCCCGCGACCTCAGCCTGGATTGTTTGCGGCGACAAGTCGTGCTGTTGCCGCAGGACGACACATTCCTGAACCGCTCGATCTTTGAGAATTTCGTGTTTGCCTACCCCGAGCTCAGTTATGAGCGGGTTGTGGAGTTGTGTCGCCTCACCCTCGCCGATGAGTTCATCCGTGATTTGCCAGACGGCTACGGCACGGTTCTCGGAGAGTTTGGAGCCAACCTCTCCGGAGGCCAACGCCAGCGTCTAGCGCTTGCCCGCGCCCTGGCGAGTGATCCTCCGGTGTTACTGCTGGATGAATCCACATCTGCCCTCGACCCAGTTCTCGAAGCCCGTGTGATGGATCGCTTGTTGGCTCATCGACTGGGGCGTACCACCATCCTCGTGAGCCATCGGCCTTCGGTGATCCTTCGCGCTGACTGGATCGTGTTTATGGAGAAGGGGGCGGTCCGCCAGCAGAGCCATCCCCATGACCTTCGCGACCACATCCAGGTTGCGCCCTACCTACAAGCCGCCTGATGGAAAGCCCTTCTTCCGATCTGCCGGTGGCTTCAACCGGCGAAGCTCTGTCTCAACACCGTCAGCCTGTGTTGCCGCCAACACTGCAGCCAGTCAGTTGCGACGACTTTCTTCCAGAGCCGGGTCCCTGGGCGTCGGCTTTGGGACGACAACTCTTGCTCCTACTCAGTGTTGGGGCCCTTGCGTTGGCGATCTGGCCCATGCGCGAAACCGTGACAGCTCCAGGCGTTGTGCGTCCGACTGGTGAGAACACCTTGGTGCAGAGCGAGCAGGGCGGAACGGTGCAACGCGTCTTGCTTCGCCAGAACCAATCAGTGCGTGCCGGTCAGTTGTTGGCAGTGTTTGATCGTCGGCCTTTGCAGGCTGAGCGGCGTCAACTGGAAGTGGAGTTGTCGGCTTTGCAGGCTCAGGCCCAGCAGGCCCGCAACGAACAGGCATCTCTTGACACCCAGGCATCCGCGTTGGAGCGGTTGAGCACATCACTAACAGAGTCGTCACTCCGTGGCGTGGAGCAGGCCAAGGCGGCACTGGCCTTTGATCGCAACGAACTACGTCGCTATCGCTCTTTGCAGTCGAGCGGGGCTGTGCCCCGGAGCCTGGTTGAAGAAAAGCAGGCTCGTCAGCTGGTGAGCCAGTCGGAGGTCCTCAAGGCGCTGCAAGGCGTGACGGAACAGCGGGCTCGTGGCTTGAGCGAGCTTGCGCGCTTGCGCCAGAGCTCCTCTCAAGCGCGTTCATCTGCCGACGAGTTGAGGAAGCAAGTGGCCCAGCGACGTGCCAGGTTGCAGCAGGTTGATCGTGCTCTCGAACTTGCCACTGTGCGGGCTCCCATCAGTGGTTCTGTGCTCAGCACCAACCTCCGGCATCCCGGACAGGTCATGCAGCCTGGCGAGTTGGTGGCTGTGCTGGCGCCAGACAAGAGTCAATACGAATTGAAGCTGCAGGTGCCTGCCGAGAGAATCAGCCAGCTTCGTCCCGCTCAGAAAGCGACCTTAAAGGTGAGTGCATGTCCAACGGCGGAATTCGGTGTGTTGCCAGCCCGTGTCACCAGCGTGTCAGCTGACATCATTCCCCAGCCGGGAGAGCCCAGTGGCACAACTGCGGCGGTTTACGAGGCAGTCCTGCATCCCCTGCAAACCAGTCTGAGGGGCCGTCAGGGGAGCTGCACGTTGCGCCCAGGAATGAAGCTCACTGGAGATATTGTTACCCGCCGCACCACCGTTCTGATGTTCTTGCTGAACAAGTTGAGACTGGGAACTTAGTGCTATCAGCGTGCATGATGAAGGGGACCCCTGTTGGATTCATTGTTTTGGCGTTGTGAGTTGTTGTCGTGGTTTGCCTGCCTTATGGCTTTTGTCGCTGTGGGGTATTCCCAAAGTGTTCTTTGGCAATTGCCAGAAGCTCGGCATCGCTGCAGGCTGTGTCGTCCACGATGGCAAGCTCCACTCGCTTTTCTGCGGCGTGATGGTGTTGCCTGAGATGTTTCTTGAGTAACTGGCGAAGATCGCTCTCGCCATGCCCGTGACCTATCAGCAACACGCGATCGGCTTGAAGAACTGCTTGGCTTAATTGATTGAGATACTCGTGATCCGCCGGTGCTCTCTGTCCGGCAACATCTCGATCATGGCGATGAGTCAGACGCTGATGGTTGCTCCACAGGCCATGCGGTTGCAGCGTTGATAGTTGCACCTCATCGCCATCCAGCCACCACAGGCGTGCGCCACGGTGGTCGAGGTGAACCACCAGCCGTTTGGCTTGTTCGCCCCGAGGCTGAGGCGCATCCGCAATCGGGTGCTCGGGGGTGATTCCTTCTTCCTTTAAAAACCGTCTTAGGCGCAACACCCCGTCGTCGTCGAGGAGTGGATGGTGTTTGCCTGATGCGGCATGCAGCACAACTGTTCGGCCGCTCGGTGCTTGCAGGTTGATGCGGTGATCGTCTCGATGTTCTGTGCGTATGCCAAGATGAATCAGCAGCACTTCCACATCGTCCATGCGCAGATCATGCTGTAGCGGATGGGCAAATAGTGCGTTCAGTATGCGTTGATCCTGCTGTTTCATTGCTGAGCTGGGAGAGCTATTGCGAACCTATGGATGCTCAAGAAGCATGGCGATACTCTGCAGCTTGCTTCAACAGATCCGCGGCAGCTGCTCTCCCCTCTGCAGGTCCAGGGGTCTCCGAGCACCTAGGTTGTTACGCAGAACTACTGAATGATCATGGTTGAGGCGTTTTCTTTGGATGTCTCGTTGTTGCACAACACCGATTCGCCTTGCATGCGGGTTGTGCTTCTGTAGGATTTTAAGAGCGCACTCAGAATCTTTCTCCGGGCAGATCACAATCATTCGCCCCTCGTTGGCCATGCTGAGGGGGTCTAGCCCCAGCAGGTTGCAGGCGCCGTTCACGCTCGGGTGCAGTGGAATCGCGGCTTCTTCCAGTTCGATCTGACAACAGGCAGCCCGGGCAATTTCATCGCTGGCACTGGCCAATCCGCCCCGGGTGAGGTCACGCAAGCAGTGCACTTCCACCTCCGAGCTGATCAGCTCCTGCACTGTGGTGTGGAGCGGCGCCAGGTCGCTCTCCAGCGACGAGCGAAAACCCAGCTCTTCCCGTGCGGCCAAGATCGCCACACCATGGCGGCCCAGGTCGCCACTCACCAGTACAGCATCACTCGCCCGCACAGCACTGGGGTGAATCCGCAATGGATGCTCCACCACACCAATGGCGCTGGTGTTGATGAAGATGCCGTCGCCTTTGCCTCGCTCCACCACCTTGGTGTCGCCAGTGATCACAGCTACACCGCAAGCATCTGCAGCTGCGCGTATTGAGTGAACCACCCGCTTGAGCAGGCTCATGGCCAGCCCTTCCTCCAGGATCAGCCCAAGGCTGAGGGCGACTGGTCGGGCACCCGTCATCGCCAGATCGTTGACGCTGCCGAACACGGCCAGCCGGCCAATGTCGCCCCCGGGAAACACCAAGGGCTGCACCACAAACGAGTCGGTGGTGAACGCGAGTGTTTGCCCCGGACTGTTCAGCAGGGCGGCATCGTGCAGCACGCCATCTGCTGGCGCGAACGCCGGCAGTAGCAGCCCCTCGATCAGTTGTTGGCTGAGCCGGCCGCCTCCGCCGTGAGCCAGGAGCACCGTTTCATGGGAAGGGGCCATGGCTCAGCGCTGGTAGCGGTAGTAGGCGGCGCAAGCTCCCTCGCTCGACACCATCGGAGCGCCGAGGGGATGGTCTGGTGTGCAGCGGTTGCCGAAGCTGGAGCAGGCGCTGGGGCGCAAGAGGCCTTGTAGAACTAAGCCGCTGGGGCAGCTGGCCTGCTCAGATGCTTGCTGCGCTGGGCCCTGGTGATCGTGGGGGCTCATGGCTAGCTGGCCAAACGCTGGCCTCAGGCCGTAGCCGCCCTGGTTGATCTCTCCAAGACCGCGCCAGATGGTGTTGATCGGTTCAAACACGTGCTTGAGCAGCGCTTGCGCTTCTCGGTTGCCCGCTTTGCTGACGGCTCTGTCGAAGGCGTTGTCCACCCTCGCATCACTCCGCTCCAATTGGCTGATGCAGCGCAGGATCCCCCGCAGCAGCTCCTCGGAGCTGAAGCCTGTGATCACCACCGGCCTGCGATGGCGCTGCACCAGATCCTCCAGTTCGCTATCGCCCATCACCGTGCACACGTGGCCGGCGGCCAGAACCCCCTGCACCGCACAGCTCGGATCGCTTAGCAGCTGATCCAGCACTGGCACCACCCGCACATGAGCCACCAGCAGCTTCAGATTGCCCACCGCCTCGGCCAGAGCCTGCTGAGCTAGAAGCGCCGTGGCCGGAGCTGTGGTTTCAAACCCCACGGCGAAGAACACCACCTGCCGCTGCAGCTGGCTGCGTGCCAGCTCCAGCACATCGAGCGGGGAATAGATCACGCGCACGTCGGCTCCCTGGGCCCGCAGGCTGAGAAGATTGCGACCGTCGCTACCCGGCACTCGCAGCATGTCGCCGTAGGAGCAGAGGATCACCTCCGGCCGTTCGGCCAGCGCTAGGGCCTGGTCGATTCGCTCTGTGGCGGTTACGCACACCGGACAACCGGGCCCGTGAACCAGCGTGATTTCGGGCGGCAGCAGCTGATCAATGCCATGGCGCAGCAGGGCATGGGTTTGGCCGCCGCACACCTCCATCAAGGTCCAGGGCCGCGTGGTGTGGCAGTGGATCTGCTCCAGCAGTTGCCTTGCCTCGGCGCTCATCGCTCACTCCAGTCCACGGGTAGGGCACCACTACTGCTGAGGGCCCGCAGATATTGAGCTCGCTCGAACGCTTCGGGGTTGGGGTTGCGTTGCTGGCTGAGGCTGCCGCGAAGGCTGGCAAGGCTTTCGATGTGGTTGTCGTCGAGCCATTGCTGCATCTCCTCGCGCATGCGCTGCAGCGCTCCAGGGCCGTGACGCAGCAGCGCACTCACCACCTGGCAGATCTGCGCGCCCACCATCAGCATCCGCAGCACGTCGCGCCCGTTCTCGATGCCGGTGCTGGCCGCCAGTTCTACGGCCACCCGGCCATGCAGCAGGCCGATCCAGCGCAGGGGTAGCCGTTGCTCGCTGCTATGGCTCAGCTCCAGGTGCGCCTCGGTGCTGATGGTGTCGATATCGATCTCCGGTTGCAGAAAACGGTTAAACAGCACCGCGCCGCGGGCTCCCGCCTCTGCCATTGCGCGGATCATGGCTGCCAGGCCTGTGTACCAGGGGCTGAGCTTCACCGCCACTGGCACCGAGAGGGCATTGCACACCTGCCGCACGATCTCCAGCTGCTCGGCCTCTAGTTCTGCGCTGGTGCAGCTGGTGCTGCTGGGCACGCTGTAGAGGTTGAGCTCGATCGCCGATGCACCTGCTTGCTGCAGGGCCTGGGCTGCCTCGCTCCAATGGCCGCTGTGGGTGCCATTGAGGCTGGCGATCACGGGGATGGAGAGGGCCTCCCGCGCACGCCGGATCTCTTCGAGGTAGCCCTCGAGGCCCAAGTGCTGGGGATCAACGGCCGGCAGGTAGCTCAGCGCTTCGGGATGACTCTCACTACAGAGGTGTTGGTGGTGGATCCACTCTTGCCAGTCGCGCTCGATCTGCTCCAGAAAGAGGGAGCGCAACACCACCGCTCCGGCTCCTTCCTGCTCCAGCTGCTCCAGCCGGTGGAGATCACTGCTTAGGGGGGCTGCGGCCCCCACCACGATCGGGGAGGCAAGCTCAAGGCCCAGGTAGTTCGTGGTGAGGGGGATGCTCATGGCTCTGGGGCCGAGAGTCGCTGGTAGAGCCGCCAGCGCTGTTGCAGGTCGCGCTGGGCTTCATCGCTGAGGGCACGTGCCTGCTCGGGATGGCTGTAGCGCAGCATCCGAAAGCGGTTCTCGCTGCCCATCGCCTCCGCCAGCGGCAGACTCGGGCTGCGGGAATCAAGGCTCAGGGCTGGCAGCCCCTGGGCTTTGCGTCGAGGGTCGTGGCGGTAGAGCAACCAGCGGCCGGCATCCACCGCTTGCTTTTGCTGCGCCATGCCTTTGGCCATGTCGATGCCGTGGGCGATGCAGTGGGAGTAAGCCAGGATCAGCGAGGGGCCGGGGTAAGACTCCGCTTCCAGGAAGGCTCTGAGGGTGTGCTCGTCGCGGGCGCCCATGGCGACGCTGGCCACGTAGACGTGGCCGTAGGTCATCGCCATCAGACCCAGATCTTTTTTGCCCGTGGCCTTGCCGCCGCTCGCGAACTTGGCCACAGCGCCTTTGGGGGTGGCCTTCGACATCTGTCCGCCGGTGTTGGAGTACACCTCGGTGTCGAGCACCAGCACGTTCACGTCGTGTTGGCTGGCTAACAGGTGATCGAGTCCGCCGAAGCCGATGTCGTAGGCCCAGCCGTCGCCGCCCACGATCCAGACGCTGCGCTTCACCAGATCGTCGGCCAGATCAAGCAGTTCGAGGGTCTGGGGGCTGCTTGTGCTGTTGTTGTGTTCGAGTGATCGCCGCAGTTCGCTGACGCGCTGTCGCTGCTCGTGGATGCCAGCTTCATCGCTCTGGTCGGCGTTGAGCAGGTCCTCCACCAGGGCCTGAGGCAGAGCGGCGCCGTGCTGGTGCAGCAGCTGCTCAGCGCGGCGGCGACGTTGATCAAAGGCCACGCGGAAACCCAGCCCGAATTCAGCGTTGTCTTCAAACAGCGAATTGCTCCAGGCCGGGCCTCTCCCTTCGGCGTTGGTGGCCCAGGGGGTGGTGGGTAGGTTCCCGCCGTAGATCGATGAGCAGCCGGTGGCGTTGGCGATCACCATGCGGTCGCCGAACAGCTGGCTGGCGAGCTTGAGGTAGGGCGTTTCGCCGCAGCCGGGGCAGGCGCCAGGGAATTCGAACAGCGGCCGTTGCAGTTGCTGCTGGTTGATGTGGAGCAGGTTGAGGTTGCTGCGCTCCACCTCGGGCAGCTGCAGGAAAAAGCTCCAGTGCTCGCGGCTCTGCTGGCGCAGGGGCCGTTGCGGCGCCATGTTGAGCGCCTTGCGCCGCGGTTCGCTGCGATCGCGCGCCGGGCACACCTCCACACACAGGTTGCAACCGGTGCAGTCTTCCGCTGACACCTGGATGGTGAAGCGCTGATCGCCCCAGTGGCCGTCGCGCGCTGGGGCGCTGCGGAATGCCTCGGGGGCATCGGCCAGCGCAGCTGGTTCAGCCACCTTGGCGCGGATCACGGCATGCGGGCACACCATCAGGCATTTGCCGCATTGCACGCATAGATCCGGCTCCCAAACCGGCACCTGCTCGGCGATGTTGCGTTTCTCCCATTGGCTGGTGGCCGTGGCAAAGCTGCCATCGCAGGGCAGGGCGCTCACCGGCAGTTGATCGCCGCGGCGCTGCAGTTGCGGTAGGAGCAGTGTCTGCAAGCTCACCGGTGCCGCTGCAAGGGCGGGCGGGATCGGGAGATCGGCTAGGGGCTTCGTCGTTTCGGCCTGGGCGCTTTGCTGCTCAGAGGGCACCACCAGCTCTTGGAGGCCGCTGCGGGCCGCCTCGATCGCAGCCAGGTTGGCGGCCACAACCCGCTCACCTTTTCGGCCATAGCTCTTGTGGATGGCCGAACGCATTGCGCGCAGCGCCTGCTCCAGCGGCATCAGCTCGGCCGCGGCGAAAAACGCCACCTGCATCACCGTGTTGATGCGTCCGCCAAGGCCGTGCTCCCGCGCGATCGCTGCGGCGTTCACCACAAACACCCGCAGCTCTTTGCGGCGGATCCATTGCTGCACCCGCTCCGGCAGCTGCGGCCAGCACTGTTCGGCTGGCCATGGAGCATTGAGCAGCAGCGTGCCCCCTGGGGCTGCGAGCTCGAGAAGATCGAAGCACTCGAGAAAATCCCAGTGATGGCAGGCCAGCAGCTGCGCCTGCTCGATCAGGTGGCTGGCGTGGATCGGCCGCGGGCTGAAGCGCAGGTGCGACACCGTGATCGAACCAGCCTTTTTCGAGTCGTAAACGAAGTAGCCCTGGCCGTTGAGGCCGGTGGCCTCGCCCACGATCTTGAGGGTGTTTTTGTTGGCGCCCACGGTGCCGTCGGAACCCAGGCCGATCAACACCGCCCGCAGCGTGTCGGGCGCTTCGATCGCGAAGGCCGGATCCACCGGCAACGACAGCTGGGTGACGTCGTCGACGAGGCCCACCGTGAAGTGGCGCCGCGGCGGTTCGGCGGCGAGGTTGTCGAACACCGCCTTCACCATCGCCGGTGTGAACTCCTTCGAGCCAATGCCGTAGCGGCCGCCCACCACCCGCGGCATCTTGCCTCCAGGCCAGTGCTCGTTCAGAGCTGCCAGCACCTCCAGGTAAAGCGGTTCGCCCTGGCTGCCGGGGTCCTTGCAGCGATCGAGCGCAGCGATGCGCCGGGTGCTGGCGGGCAACGCCGCCACCAGCATTTCGGCGGCGAAGGGGCGGAACAGGCGCACCTTCAGCACACCCACTGCTTCACCGGCCGCGATCAGGGCATCGGCTGTGGCGCAGGCGGTTTCACAGCCGCTGCCCATCAGCACGATCACCCGTTCGGCAGCGGGATGGCCGTGGTAGTTGAAGAGGCGGTACTGCCGGCCGGTGAGTGCGGCGAAGCGATCCATGGCCGCCTGCAGGTGCTGGGGCATGCCGATTTGGAACGGGTTCACCGCTTCGTGGGCCTGGAAGCACACGTCGGGGTTCTGGCTGCTGCCGCGCAGCTGCGGGTGATCCGGGGAGAGGCCGCGTTGGCGGTGCTGCGCCACCAGCACATCGGGCACCAGCTCGCGCAACACCGCATCGCTGATCAGCTCCACCCGCTGGATCTCATGGGAGGTGCGGAACCCATCGAAGCCATGCAGCAGCGGCACGCGCCCGGCCAGGCTGGCGGCGGTGGCGATGGCGGCGAAATCGCCGCATTCCTGCACCGAGGCCGAGATCAACATCCCCCAGCCGCTGCCGCGGGTTGTCATCAGATCGCTGTGGTCGCCGAAGATCGACAACGCCGATCTGGCCAGCGTGCGCGCAGCCACATGGATCACGGCTGCTGTGAGCTCGCCGGCGATTTTGTAGAGGTTGGGGAGCATCAGCAGCAACCCCTGCGAGGCCGTGAACGTGGTGGTGAGTGCTCCGGCCTGCAGGGCGCCGTGCACCATTCCGGCGGCGCCGCCCTCGCTCTGCAGTTCCACCACCTGCGGCACCTGGCCCCAGAGATTGGGGCGCCCCTCACTCGCCCAGGCATCTGCCCATTCTCCCATCGGTGAGGCGGGGGTGATCGGGTAGATCGCCATCACCTCGTTGAGGCGATACGCCACCCGCGCCGCCGCTTCATTGCCGTCGAGCCAGGCCCTGTCGCCATCGGGATGGCTCATGGCTCCGGCTCCAGCACCGTGAGCGCCACGCCCACATGCACCAGCAGCTGATCGCCGATTCGAGCCTCCGGTACACAGGCCAAGCTCACCTGGCGCAGCACACCTCCAAAGCACACATCCCCCATCCGCCAGAGCGGATCGGCGTGCTCTCTGATGCTCACCAATTCACCGGCGACGGCCAGGCACATGGCTTTCGGCCCTGGGGGCTACCCGTTTTATAGACACGCTTTCGGCGGCCAGCAGCTGGCCGATCGGCAGGGCGGCGTCGTTGCAGGGGAGCTGCTGCGGCCAGAGCGCCCGGCAGCCCTGCCGGGCCAGTGCCGCCACGCTGAGCTCAAGCAGCAGAACATTCTGAAAGCAGCCCCCGGCCAACAGCAGTTCCTTGCAGCCTTCTGCCCGGCCGAGTTCGGCGATGGCCTGGGCCAGGGCCTGATGAAAGGCCAGGGCTAGCTGAGGCGCAGGCATGGCCTGGGTGAGGGCTTCCAGCAGCTGCTCCAGGAGCGGCTGCCAGTTCCACTGCCAGGGGCTCGAGGCATCCCTGCGTTGCAGTGGCAGCTCCAGCGGACAGGCCATATCGCTGGGCCGCTCGAGGGCTTCCAGGGCCAGCGCCTCAAGCGCCAGGGCGGCCTGGGCTTCAAAGCTGCAGACCTGCGCTTGCCCCAGCAGCGCTGCCAAGGCATCAAACAACCTGCCGATGCTCGAGCTGCGCGGTGCGTTGAGGCCCCGCCACACGCTCTGCTCCAGCACCTCCAGCTCGTTGTCGCTGAAGGCTGTGCGCCAGCTGAGGCCGGGCAGCGGCGCCAGCCGGTCCCGCCAGCTTGGTCCGTAGGCCTCCAACAGCAATCCGAGGGCGGCCCGGCGCGGTTCCCGCTGCGCCCGCTCAGACCCCGGCAGCGGCCAGGGGCGCAGATAGGCGATACGCCTGTAGCCATTAGGAGTGATAGCCAAGGCTTCGCCGCCCCAGAGGCTGCCGTCGTCTCCCTGGCCGGCGCCATCCCAGGCCACACCCAGCGCGGGCCCCTCGATCCGATGCTCCGCCATCACGGCCAGCAGGTGGGCGTGGTGGTGCTGCACGGCGCTCAGCGGCAGCTGATGGCGTGCGGCCAGCTCTGTGGCCCAGGCGCTGGCGCTGTAGCCCGGGTGCTGGTCGCAGGCCAGGTGGCTCATGCCTAAGCCATGGCGCTGCAACCAGTCGCGGCAGGTGCGCTGGTGATGGGCGGCGCCCGCCACACTGCTCAGATCCCCCAGATCAGGGCTCAAGAGCCGGTGGCTCGCGGTTTGCAGCGCCACGGCTCCTTTGATCTGGGCGCCCAGTCCCATCCCACCGGCGTTGCTGCTGGGATGCGGAAGCGCCACAGGGGCCAGGCCGCGCCCCAGGCGCAGGGTGAGGGCCCCTCCGGCGGCCCAACGCTGCACGCTGTCATCGATGCGGTTCACCACCGGCAGGGTGTGGCTGAGCACGTGATCGGCCAGCTCTTGAAGGGTTGCGGCATCCGCAGTGGCGTTGGCACAGAGCGGTTCGCCGGAGCGGTTGGCACTGGTGGCCACCACCACACCGCCGTAGGCCTCCAACAGGAGTTGTTGCAGGCCGGAGCTGGCGCGCATCACTCCCAGCCATGGGCTGCTGCCGGCCACCTCCTCCGACATTTCGGATCGCCGATCTTGTTGGCTGCGCAGCAGCAGGATCGGAGCCGCGGGCCCATGCCACAGCTCCCGTTCGCCGGCATGGCTGCAGCAATGGCTCTCCATCCAGGCACTGCTGGCCAGCAGTGCCAGGGGTTTGTGGGGGCGCCCCTTGCGCTGGCGCAGCCGTTGCAGCGCCTCACCATTGGCTGGATCCACCAGCAGCTGGAAGCCACCCACCCCCTGCAGGGCCACGATGCTCCCCTCGGTCAGGGCGGCGGCCGCGGCTCGGATTCCAGCGGCGCTGCTGATCGGTTGGCCATCCCAGCGCAGCTCTGGTCCGCAGGCTGGGCAACTGATGGTTTGGGCGTGAAAGCGCCGATCGGCTGGATCGTTGAACTCACTCCGGCACTGCTCACACAGCGGAAAGTGGCGGAAGCTGGTGTGCTCCCGTTCAAACGGCAGCCGCTCCCCCACGCTGTAACGCGGCCCGCAATCGGTGCAGCTGATGAACGGGTAGCCGTGGCGGCGGTTGGCGGGATCGCGGAGCTCTTCCAGGCAGCAGGCGCAGATCGCCAGATCGGGGCTTACTGGCGCTGTGCCGCTGCCACCGGTTTGCGGCTCCAGGATTCGTACCCCGGCCGTGGGGGTGGCTTCGTTGCTCGGGTGGGCCTGCACGGGCTGCCAGCGGCAGATCTCCTGATCGATGCGAGCCCGGGCCGGTGGCTTGGTCAGCAGGCTGTGGCGAAACGCCTCCAAGGCAGGCCTTGAACCCTTCAACTCCAGCTGCACGCCGCTGCTGCTGTTGGCCACCGTGCCGCGCAGGCCGTGCAGCAGCGCCAGCCTCACCACATGGGGGCGCAAGCCCACCCCCTGCACCAGGCCCTGGAGCTCCAGGCTCAGGTGTTGTTCGGCATGGGGATCAGGCGGCCTTGGCATCCAACCAACGGATGAGGACATCCAGCCCCTTTCCGGTGTGGGCGGAGAGCTCAAACAATGTGGCCTGAGGAGCGATCGCGCTGAGGTTGGCGATGGCGATACAGCGATCGAAACCCACCGCCTCCGCGAGATCGATCTTGTTGATCACTACCGCGTCGGCGCTCTTGAACAGGGCGGGGTATTTGAGCGGCTTGTCTTCGCCTTCCGTCACCGACAACAGCGCGATTCGCCGCTGCTCACCCAGATCAAAGGCCGCAGGGCACACCAGGTTGCCAACGTTTTCGATCACGAGCAGGTCAATGCCACTGCAATCGAGCTGGCTGAAGGCCTGATCCACCAGTGCCGCATCGAGGTGGCACAGATCTCCCGTGCGGATCTGCACCGCTCGGGCTCCAGCCCGCTGCAGGCGCCGGGCGTCGTTGTCGGTGGCCAGATCACCCACGATCACCCCAATTGGCGGGCGGGGCCAGCGGTGCGCCAGCTGCTCGAGCAAGGCGGTTTTGCCCGAACCTGGTGCCGACAGCAGATTGATCGTGCGCAGGCCATGGCGGTGGAAGTGGTCGCGGTTCTGTCCGGCCTGGCTCTCGTTTCGTCTGAGCAGAGGGTGATGCAGCTCGAGTCGCCGGCGCGGCAGTGGTGCCACCTGGGGTTGATCGCAGCCGCATTGTCCGCACACCTACGACACCTCCAGCGCCACAAGCTCCAGCTCCCGTCCCTGCAGCACTTGCCGGCTGATGGCACCGCATTGGGGACAGGCGTAAATCACATCCAGCGGGCTGAAGGCTTTCGCACAGTGTGGGCAGAAACAGCGGGTTGGAACCACATCGAGCTGCAGTTCTGCCGTCTGCCAGGGAGCCGTTAACGCCACTACGGCGAAGGCCTGGCGAAGAGCCTCGGAGTTGACCCCACCCAGCTCTCCCACCCGCAGCTCTATCCGATGGATCTGGCTTGCCCCTCGCTCCTCGGCGACGGCAGCAGCCAGGGTGCAGAGCTCCTGCAGCAGAGCTAACTCATGCATGGCGTGCACCCCAGGCCAGGACCATGGGCACGGCGTTGCGGCAGGCGGCGGCGGTTTCGGCTGACAGTCGATCACCCACCTGCCATTGCTTACCGGGGATCAGCAGTTGCCAGGCTGGAGGGCAGGGCCCATACAGCGCAGCGCTCAGCGCCAGCAAGCGCGATGGGGTGAGCGCATGGCCGCTGGGATCACCATGGGGTGAGGATTCGAGGGGTTGCAGGTAGGCGCCACCGGGGGCTTGGGCTGTTGGCTCAGAGGCATCGCGCATCTGTGCATCGATAAACAGCACGGCGCGGGCCCGGCTGATGGGTTCGGCCAGCTCAGGGGTGAGTTGGTCGCAGACCAACACCTGCATGTTGTTTGCGTGGGCTTCGAGTGCTTCGGCTACGCAGATACCGGCTCCGTCATCGCTGCGCAGGCCGTTGCCGATGCCGATCACCAGGGTCTGGCTGCGCTCCATCGCTAATCGCGCCGCCGCTGCTGCAACAGCTCACCTGCGGCGCTGAACAGCTCCACCTGCAGCGGCATCTGGCCGGCGGCATGGGTGCTGCACGAGAGACAGGGATCAAAGCAGCGGATGCCCGCTTCCACGCGGTTGAGCAGCGCCTCGCTCAGATTGTGCCCTTTGAGGTAGTGACGAGCGATCTGAGTAATGGTGCGGTTCATGGCGCTGTTGTTCTGCCCCGTGGCAATGATCAGATTCACCCGCTCGATCAAGCCATTGGCATCCACCCGATAGCGGTGCAGCAGGGTGCCGCGGGGAGCTTCACTCACCCCCACCGCCTCATGGCAATTCACGCTGGCTCGGGCGCGCACATGGGTTGCCGTGAGCTCGGGATCGTCGAGCAGCTGCTCCATGTGCTCCAGGCAGGCCAGGATTTCGATCAACCGCGCTAGGTGATAC
>NZ_JBIPMN010000179.1:0-5040 GCF_044369115.1 Vulcanococcus sp.
CTGGTGCCCGTCACCACCGCCAACACCGATGCTGCAACGCTCTTGCATGAGGAGCGGTCGGTGAGCATGCACGGTCTGCTCAGCCTGGCCAACACCGACAGCCACAACTTCACCTCCGAGGTGCTGCTGCGCCAGGGCACAGGCAGTTGGGATCTCAATCAAGCCCGCCAACGCGCCATGCAGTGGCTTTCCGCTCAGGGTCTGCCGATGGCGGGGGTGTCGGTGGTGGATGGCAGCGGCCTCGATCGCGGCAACAAGGTCACCAGTCGACTACTGACGGCCCTGATGCTGCGGATGGCCCAGCACCCCTATGCCACCAACTACTGGGCCTCGATGGCCATCGCCGGGCAGCGCGGCACCCTGCGCAGTCTCTGGCGTGGCACCGAACTGGATGGCCGCTTCCGTGGCAAGACCGGCACGATCAGCGGCGTGCGCTCGATCAGTGGTGTGCTCGAGACCCCGGATGGGGTGCGCTACGTGAGCATGGTGTCGAACGGCGCCGGCTCGCCCAACAGCACGATTGCCGAAATCCTCCGCCAGAGCCGTGTGGCAGGCCTGTGTGCTGTACATGCCCCAACGGCTCAGGCGCTCTAGCGCTGACCGGCGGCGCGCTTGAGCCGATCCGCCGCCCGGCGGGCGCGGCTGATCGGTACGGCTTGCTCCTCAGCAGAGCGGGCCTGCTGCACCAGGGTGGTGGGGTCGACGGCTTGCAAGCGCACCAGCTCGCGCCGGCCAGCCACAACCACCTGACCCATCTCCTTGAGCCGCCCCTCGAGTTCGGTGAGCACCTGTTCGGCGTAGCGGTTGGCGCCCTCCTGAATCGTGGCGGCCTCCTGACGGCTGCGGCTGATCAGTGCTTCGCACTGTTGCTGCGTCTGTTGGCGGAACTGCAGGGCATCGTTCTGCACCCGCTCCGCTTCGGCCTGGCTGCTCTGCTGCACCCGCATCGCTTCCTGGCGAATCTTTTCCAGTTCAACCAGGCTTTGCTGCCGCGCCTGCTCGTGTTGTTCAGCCAGCTGGCGCTTCAGTTCGAGCGCTTCTTGATCGAGCTGCTGGCGGCGCTGCAGCGCTTCCTGCTCCAGTTGTTGACGCCGCTGGCTGAACTGTTGCTCCATCTGGGCCATGCGGGCCTGATGGTCTTGTTCGGCTTTGGCCAGTTGCTGGCGGGCCTGGGTGAGCAGCTGTTCACCCTGTTGGCGCCCCTGCTCACGCAGGTCGGCACCCTGACGTTCCGCTTCCTGGCGAATGGCCTGACTATTGATCAGCTGTTCGCGTTGCTGGCGGGCCTGATTGAGGATTTCGTCCGCTTGTTGTCGGGCCTGGTTGATGAAGTCATCTTTTTTGGCCACCAGCTCTTCGGCCTGGGCCAGTTGCGGCGGCAGGGCTTCGCGCACCGCATCCATCAGTTCGATGGCGTCCTGCTCGTTCACCAGGCGGCCGCCGCTGAATGGCACCCGGGTGCCATCGAGAACGATTTCCTCCAGTTGATCGAGCTGGTCGAGCACGGACGTGAGCTGCGCCTCAGCCATCGGAAACGATCAAGGGGATGACTGATTAAAAAGCCTGGCCAGGTCTTCTGCCACTCCTGTGGGCACCATGTGACCCACGCTGCCGCCAAAGCGGGCCACCTCTTTCACTACGGAGCTGCTGAGAAAGCTGTGGGTGGTGGCGGTGGCGAGAAACAATGTTTCCAGCTGAGGCGCCAGACTCTTGTTGGTGTGGGCGATCTGCAGCTCGTATTCGAAGTCGCTGAGGGCGCGCAGACCGCGCAGGATCACCCCGGCGTCGCAGCGCTGAGCGAAGTCCACAGTGAGGCCATCGAAGGCGGCCACATGCACGTTGCTGAGGTGGCTGGTGGCCTGGCGGATCTGCTCGAGCCGCTGCCCCACGCTGAAGCAGGGGTTTTTGCTTGGGTTGCGCAACACCGCCACGGTGAGGCCCTGAAACAGGTTGGAACCCCGCTCGATCACATCCAGGTGACCGAGGGTGAGCGGATCGAAACTGCCGGGATAGAGCGCCTGCATGGGCCCGATCCTATGGAGCGAGGTCTGAGGGGGCGGGCATCCGGCCAGCCCGCTGCCCGGAGCCGTTTCTAGAGTTCAAGACGATTTCTGTTCCCCTGCTGCTTCGCCCATGGCCCTCAACGCTGAAGCCAAGAAGACGCTGCTGCGCAAGATCCCCCATGGGGTGTTCATCTGTGGCGTGGCCGAAGGCGATGAGGTGAATGGTTTCACCGCCAGCTGGGTGACCCAGGGGTCTTTTGAACCGCCCTTGGTGGTGATGGCGGTGCGCTCCGACAGCACCAGCAACGGCATGATTCAACGCACGGGCCGTTTTTCCCTGAACGTGCTCGCTGCCGATCAAAAAGATCTGGCCGCCGTGTTCTTCAAGCCCCAAAAGGGTGTGGGTGGCCGCTTCGATGCCGCACCGTATCAACTCGGCGAACTGGGCCTGCCGGTGCTGAACGATGCCCTCGGGGCGGTCGAATGTGAGCTGGTGGGTCAGGTGGCCCATGGCGACCACACCGTGTTCGTTGGTGCGGTGAAGAGCGCCGTGCTGCATCGCGATGGAGCAGCCCTGGAGCTGAGCAGCACCGGCTGGCAGTACGGCGGCTGAGTGGCAGCTGTTGAGCACGATCCAACCCCTCCTTCAGGATCCGCCCCGCCTCAAGGCGCGCTTGAAGGAGGTTCCCAATGAGCCCGGTTGCTATCTGATGCGCGATGGCGAGGACCGCATCCTCTACATCGGAAAGGCCAAGGTGCTGCGCAACCGGGTGCGCAGCTATTTCCAAAGCGGCAGCGGCCATGGCCACTCGCCCCGCATCGCCCTGATGGTGCGGCAGGTGTGCGAGATCGAATTCATCGTCACCGATAGCGAAGCCGAGGCGCTCGCGCTGGAATCCAACCTGATCAAGAACCATCAGCCGCACTTCAATGTGCTGCTGAAGGACGACAAGAAATACCCTTACCTCTGCATCACCTGGAGTGAGGCCTACCCGCGCATCTTCATCACGCGCAAGCGCCGGTTTCGCTCACCGCTCGATCGCTTCTATGGGCCCTATGTGGACGTCGGCCTGTTGCGCCGCACGCTCGGGCTTGTTAAACGGGTGTTTCCGCTGCGGCAGCGACCGCAGCCGCTGCACAAGGACCGCACCTGTCTGAATTACGACATCGGTCGCTGCCCTGGCGTCTGCCAGGAAAAGATCAGCTCCGACGATTACCACCGCACCCTGCGGCAGGTGGCGATGGTGTTCCAGGGCCGCAACGAGGAGTTGCTGCAGCTGCTGCAGGAGCAGATGGAGCGCTACGCCGAGCGGTTGGATTTTGAAAGCGCCGCCAGGGTGCGCGATCAGCTGCAGGGCATCGACACGCTCACAGCCGATCAAAAGATGAGCATCGGCGATCGCTCCGTGAGCCGCGATGTGTTGGCTCTGGCTGCCGATGAGCGGGTGGCGGCGGTGCAACTGTTCCAGATGCGCGCCGGCAAGCTGGTGGGCCGGCTCGGCTTCACCGCTGATGCGATCGGGATGCCCGCTGCGGAAGAAGGTGCCGGCGGTGAGCTGCCGCCCTCGCCAGAACGGGCTGCAGCCCTCGGCCGCGTGTTGCAAACCGTGGTTGAGGAGCATTACAGCCAGGTGGAGCCGGTGGAGATCCCGCCGGAGCTGCTGTTGCAGGTGCCCCTGCCTCAGCAGGAGTTGATCGAGGAGTGGCTCTCGGAGCTGCGCGGCCGCAAGGTGAAGCTGGCGGTGCCGCAGCGCTCGCAGAAAGCCGACCTGATTGAGTTGGTGCAGCGCAATGCCAGCTACGAGCTGGAGCGGGCCCGACGTGCCAGTGAGCAGAACCTGCTGGCCACGGAGGATCTGGCCCAGCTGCTCGAGCTGCCCAGTGCGCCGCGCCGGATTGAGGGCTACGACATCAGCCACATCCAGGGCAGTGATGCGGTGGCTTCGCAGGTGGTGTTCATCGATGGCCTGCCGGCCAAGCAGCACTACCGCAAATACAAGATTCAGAGCAGCAGCGTTCGAGCGGGCCACTCGGATGACTTCATGAGCATGGCTGAAGTGATCCGCCGTCGCTTCCGCCGCTGGGCCCAGGCCAAGGCTGAGGGTGCCGATCTGCGTGAACTGCGCCGCTCCGCCGGCAGCGCTCTGCACACCGGCGGGCTGAACGACTGGCCCGATGTGGTGATGATCGATGGCGGCAAGGGCCAACTCTCCGCCGTGATGGAGGCCTTGCGCGAACTCAATCTCGATGAAGAGCTGGTGGTGTGCTCGCTGGCTAAGCAGCGCGAAGAGGTATTCATCCCCGGGGCGAAAGAACCTCTGGAAAGTGAGCCGGAGCAGCTGGGGGTTCAACTGCTGCGGCGTCTGCGGGATGAGGCGCACCGCTTTGCGGTGAGCTTCCACCGCCAGCAACGGGGCGAACGGATGAAGCGCTCACGCCTTTCCGATATCCCTGGGATGGGGCCGAAGCGGATCAAAGAGCTGCTGGCCCATTTCCGCTCGATCGATGCCATCCAGCTCGCCAGCGTGGAAACCCTGGCGGCCGCGCCGGGCATGGGGCCGGGCATGGCCAAGGTGGTGTGGGAGTACTTCCACCCGCAGGAGCTGGAGGCGCCGCCGGAGCTGGAGAATGAACCGACGCTGGAGCTGGCCGGTTGAAGAGAACGCCTGCCCTGGCTTGTGTCCTGGCGCTACTGATCGCCCTGTGGGGCTGGGTGCTGCCGGTGACTGCAGCGCCGGGTTTGTGCGTGGGGCCAATCTGCGGCGATGAAATTACCCGTAGCGCCAAGCATCACTTTCAGCTGCGCATGCGCGTGAGCGATCAGCTCGGCCATCGTGAGCGACTCACCGTGGATTGCCGCAATGGCTCCCTCAGTCCGGCAGCAGGCCTGGTGGAGCGGGGTTATGCCGCAGCAGTGGCCCGTAAGGCCTGCCGTCTCGCTGGTGAGGCACCGGCATGACCGTTGGCATCTGGGTGCTCGGGGATCAGTTGAACGCGGCTCAGAGCGCTCTGGCTGGCGTGGATCCCTCGGCTGCTC
>NZ_JBIPMN010000032.1:0-16854 GCF_044369115.1 Vulcanococcus sp.
CTCACCAGGTTGGGCAGATCCATCAGCCGAGCGGTGGTCTCGGGGCTGATGCTGCAGCCGGTGCGGCCCGGGATGTTGTACAGCATCAGCGGCAGCGTGGGAGCAGCGGCGGCCACAGCGCGGAAATGCGCTTCCAGGCCCGCCTGGGGCGGCTTGTTGTAGTAGGGAACCACCACCAGCGCACCATCGGCGCCGAGAGCCGCGGCTTCAGCGATGGCTTCCACGGCTTCAGCGGTGCAGTTGCTGCCGGTGCCCGCCAGCAGGCTGGCGCGCCCACCCACGGCAACCTTCACCGCCGAGAACAGCTGATGCTGTTCGTCCCAGCTGAGGGTGGGCGACTCGCCGGTGGTGCCGCAGAGCACCAAGCCATCGGAGCCGTGATCCACCAGATGGCTGGCGAGGCGTGCGGCCAGCTCCAGATCCACAGAGCCATCAGCGGCGAACGGGGTCACCATCGCGGTGATCACCCGGCCAAAGGGAGCGGGGGAAGCAGCGCCGGGCTGCAGTGGTGCGGCCATCGTGCTCAAGCGACAGCACCTGCAGTGGCCGCTCCGGCAGCGGCGGCGGCGGCTGGATCCAGCAGCAGCTCAGCGATCTGGATCGCATTGAGCGCCGCACCTTTGCGAATCTGATCACCGCACAGCCAGATCTCCAGTGCGTTGGGCTCACTCAGATCCTGGCGGATGCGGCCCACGGCCACCGCGTCGCGGCCGGTCACATCGGTGGGCATCGGGAAACGATTCGAGCTGAAGTCTTCAATCAGCTCCACGCCAGGAGCCGCGGCCAGGAGTGCACGGGCCTCATCGACGGGGAATGGCTCTTCAAACTCAATGTTGATGGCTTCGGAATGGGCCCGCAGCACCGGCACCCGCACGCAAGTGGCCGATACGCGCAGATCGGGCAGCCCCATGATCTTGCGGGTTTCGTTGAGCATCTTCAGCTCCTCCTCGCAGTAGCCGTTCTCCTGCAGCGGCGAGTTGTGGAGGAACAGATTGAAGGCGAGGGAGTAAGGGAGCACGCTGCTCTCCGGCGTGCCGCCGTCAAGAACAGTGCGGCTGAGGCTGGCCAGCTCCTCCATGGCGCGGGCACCAGCACCACTGGCCGATTGATAAGTGCTCACCACCACCCGGCGCAGGGGCCGTTTGGCCGCCAGAGGCGCCAGGGCCAGCGTCATCAAGATCGTGGTGCAGTTGGGATTGGCGATCACGCCGTTGTGGGCAAAGGCGGCGTGGGGATTCACCTCGGGCACCACCAGAGGCACCTCCGCATCCATACGGAAGGCGCTGGAGTTATCGATCACCACGGCACCGGCGGCGGCGGCCACGGGCGCCCACTGCTTCGACACCGAACCACCCGCCGAAGCCAGCACCACATCCACACCGTTGAAGGCTTCAGCGCTCACCGGCTCGATCGTGAGGGTCTGGCCGTTCCAACTCACGCTCTGACCAGCCGAGCGGGGCGAGGCCAGCAGGGTGAGGCGGCCCACCGGGAATTGACGCTCAGCCAGCAGCAGCAGCAGCTCTTGACCCACGGCACCGCTGGCACCAAGAACGGCCACGTGCAGAGGGCGCTGAGGCAGAGGGCGAATGGAGCTGGTCAACGGAGATTCGGGTGCGTGGTTCAGGTGCAGAACTGTCGCTGCGCAACGGAGAACGTGATCCGGAAATGGGGCAGAGGCCCTTGCAGAGGCTGTAGCAGCGAAAGGTGCCAGGGCTGATGCGATCTGCCAAACAGTGTGCGGAAGCCCAGCGGGCTTTCGCTAAGAGATCTTCAGGTCGCTGTTCTTGCTTCCAACAATACGCGGCGAACGCAGTGCCGGCGACGCTGGGCATCGGCCTGTCACACGTCAGTTCATAGGATCGTGGGCTGCCTAGACGCCGATCCATGAGTCCTGCCGCCTCCACTGCCAGCCAATCCGAGCTCAAGGTGAGCACCAGCCCTCGCCCCGGCAGCCGGATGGCGGTGGAGATCGGTGTTCCCGCAGGCCTCACCCAAAGCAGCCATGAGCAGGCGGTGGAGAAGCTCAGCCGCACCCTCAAGCTGCCCGGCTTCCGCAAAGGCAAGGTGCCCCGCGCTGTGCTCGTGCAACAGATCGGCGCCGTGCGCATCCGCGCCACCGCCCTCGAGGAGCTGGTGGACAACGTGTTCCGCAACGCCCTGAAGCAGGCAGAGATCCCGGCCATCGGCCAGCCCAGCGTGGATGGCGGCTTTGAAGCCCTGCTCGAGCGCTTCGAGCCCGGCAAGGAGCTGAGCCTCACCCTTGAAATGGATGTGGAGCCCACCCCCAGCCTCAAGAGCACCAAGGGGCTGAAGGCCGAAGCCGAGAGCGTGAGCTTCGATGCCGCCCGCGTTGATGAGCTGATCGAGCAGTCGCGCCGTCAGCTGGCCACCCTGGTGCCGGTGGAGAAGCGTGCCGCTGAATCCGGCGATGTGGCCGTGATCAACTTCTCCGGCACCTACGCCGACAACGGTGAAGCCATCAGCGGTGGCAGCGCCGAAGCCATGGAGGTGGAACTCGAAGACGGCCGCATGATCCCCGGCTTCGTGGAAGGGATCATCGGCATGAAGCCCGGCGACAGCAAGACCGTGGCCTGCCAGTTCCCCGAGGACTACCCCCAGGAAGACGCCGCCGGCCGCAAGGCCAGCTTTGAGATCACCCTCACCGAGCTGAAGACCCGCGAGCTGCCCGCCCTCGACGACGCCTTCGCCCAGCAGGCCAGCGACAAGCAGACCCTGGCTGAGCTGCGCGCCGATCTGGAGGAGCGCCTCAAGGAAGACGCCGAGCGCCGCAACCAGTCGAACCGCCACGACGCGCTGCTGGCGGCCCTGGTGGAGCAGCTCGAGGTGGAACTGCCCGAGACCCTGGTGCAGGAAGAAATCATCTCGCTGCTGGAGCAGACCGCTGGTCAGCTCGCCCAGCAAGGGATGGACGTGAAGAAGCTGTTCACCCCGCAGCTGATCCAGAGCCTGCGCGAAACCTCCCGCCCCGAAGCCGAAGAGCGCCTCAAGCGCAGCCTGGCCCTCAAGGCCCTGGCCAGCGCCGAGAAGATCGAGGTGGCCGCCGATGAGATCGAGGCCAAGGTGAAGGAGCTCAGCCGCGGCTTCAGCGACAACTCCCGCATCGACCCCGCGCGCCTGCGCCAGGCCGTGCAGGAAGACCTGATGCGCGAGAAGCTGATGGGCTGGCTGGAGAGCAACTCCATCATCACGGAGAAGGCCCCTGATGCCGAGGGCGACCAGCCCAAGACGGCGGCAGCCAAGAAGAGCAACGCCAAGAAGGCCAAGGCTGACGCCGACGCCGCTGGCGAAGCCTGATCCCCATAGATTGGCCGGACTGACAACAGTCCGGCCGCGTGATCAACGCCAGCACCCCTCACCCGATCCAGAACCGCTGGCTGGGCACCCGCCCGGAAGCCACCATCGCCATGGGCAGCGCAACAGCCCCGATGGCCGCTCCGGGAGTGCTGCCCACGGTGGTAGAGCAGTCGGGCCGCGGCGAACGGGCTTTCGATATTTATTCGCGCCTGCTGCGCGAGCGGATCATCTTTCTCGGCACCGGCATCGACGACCAGGTGGCCGACGCCCTGGTGGCCCAGCTGCTGTTCCTCGAAGCTGAGGATCCCGAGAAGGACATTCAGATCTACATCAACTCGCCTGGGGGCTCGGTGACGGCCGGCCTGGCGATTTACGACACCATGCAGCAGGTGTCGCCTGATGTGGTGACCATTTGCTACGGCCTGGCGGCCTCGATGGGCGCCTTCCTGCTCTCGGGCGGCACCAAAGGCAAGCGGCTCGCCCTGCCGAACGCGCGGATCATGATCCACCAGCCCCTTGGCGGCGCCCAAGGCCAGGCGGTGGATATCGAGATCCAAGCCAAGGAGATCCTCTACCTCAAGGACACCCTCAACGGCCTGATGGCCGAGCACACCGGCCAGCCGCTCGAGAAGATCGCCGAAGACACCGACCGCGACTACTTCCTTTCCCCGGCAGAGGCGGTTCAATACGGACTGATCGACCGCGTCGTGACCGACGACGCCCCGGTTTGATCCTTAAGGACGGCTGACGAAACGTGGGATCCCGTTGATCCTGGTTTCGGGCCCCTGACCCGCCCCAGCCAGGACGCTCCCGCCGCACCGCCGCTTCTGCTCGATGCCCAAGTTCGATGCCCACCTGAAGTGCTCGTTCTGCGGCAAGTCGCAGGACCAGGTGCGCAAGCTGATCGCCGGGCCGGGCGTGTACATCTGCGATGAGTGCATCGACCTCTGCAACGAGATCCTCGATGAGGAGCTCGTGGATGCCCATGGCGGCGGCGCCCGCCAACCCGCGGAGGCCAAGGGCAAGGCACCAGCCAAGAAGAGCGGCAAACCCGCTCCCACCCTGGCCGAGATCCCCAAACCCCGGGAGATCAAGGCCCATCTCGACGCTCAGGTGGTGGGGCAGGAGGAGGCCAAAAAGGTGCTCTCGGTGGCCGTATACAACCACTACAAGCGCCTGGCCTGGCAGGGCGACGGCAAGGGCGAGAGCAACGAAACCGCTACCCGCCTGCACAAGAGCAACATCCTGCTGATCGGCCCCACGGGCTGCGGCAAAACGCTGCTGGCCCAAACCCTGGCCGAGCTGCTGGATGTGCCCTTCGCCGTGGCCGATGCCACCACCCTCACCGAAGCGGGCTATGTGGGTGAGGACGTGGAAAACATCCTGCTGCGGCTGCTGCAGAAGGCCGACCTGGATGTGGATCAGGCCCAGCGCGGCATCATCTACATCGACGAGATCGACAAGATCGCCCGCAAGAGCGAGAACCCCTCGATCACCCGTGATGTGTCGGGTGAGGGGGTGCAACAGGCGCTGCTCAAGTTGCTGGAAGGCACCGTGGCCAACGTGCCACCCCAGGGCGGCCGCAAACACCCCTACCAGGACTGCATCCAGATCGACACCAGCCAGATTCTGTTCATCTGTGGTGGTGCCTTCGTAGGCCTGGAGGATGTGGTGCAACGGCGCATGGGCCGCAACGCCATCGGCTTCATCCCCGAAGGCGGCCGCAGCCGTCACCGCCAGGGCAAGGAACAGCAGGCAGCCCACGTGCTGCGCCACCTGGAGCCCGACGACCTGGTGAAATACGGCCTGATCCCCGAATTCATCGGCCGCCTGCCGGTGAACGCCGTGCTCGAGCCGCTCGACAGCCGCGCCCTCGAAGCGATCCTCACCGAGCCGCGCGATGCCCTGGTGAAGCAGTTCCAGACGCTGCTCAGCATGGATGAGGTGCGGCTGGAGTTCGAGCCCGGCGCCGTGGAGGCGATCGCCGCCGAAGCCCACCGCCGCAAGACCGGCGCCCGCGCGCTGCGCGGCATCGTGGAGGAGCTGATGCTCGATCTGATGTACGACCTGCCATCCGACAAGAGCACCAAGGCCTTCACCGTGACCCGCGAGCTGGTGGAGGAGCGCACCAAGGCCAAGGTGCTGCCCATGCCCGGCAGCGAGCAGGTGCAGCAGGAAACCGCCTGAGCGAGGGCGGCCATGGCCGTTGCTGATCACCTGCAGGTGCCGCGCCAGCACGGCCTGTTCAATCACCACGGCATCGATCTGGGCGACGGCACCGTGGCCCACTACCTCGAAGGCCGGGAGATCCTGCGCAGCCCCGTGGAGGAGTTCAGCCGCGGCCAGCCCGTGAGTGTGGTGCCTTACCCCGAGGGCAGCTGCTCAGCTCCGGGGGTGACTCTGCGCCGGGCCATGGGCCGCCTGGGGGAGCAGAACTACAACCTGCTGTTCAACAACTGCGAGCACTTCGCCCACTGGTGCAAAACCGGCCGCCACCGCAGCGAGCAGGTGGAGAACTGGCTCCATACCGGCAGCCTCGGGGCCCTGGCCCTGGGCCAGTTCGTTCCAGCTGCCGTGCTGAGCGGCGCGCGGATGCTGCTGCGGCAGGGGCTGCGGCTCAACGATGCGCAGCTGGAGCAGGGCAAGGCTGTAGCCCGGCGCAGCCTCGAACAGCTCGATGGACTGCGGCTGAAGCTGCAACAGCGGTTGGAGCTCGAACTCGCCAAGGCGGAGCAACGCTGGAGTCCGGGCGAGCCGCAGAGCCCAGGCTTTGAAACCCTAAGGCTGGCCGCGCAGAAGCTGGCGGATCAGCTCAGCGAGGTGGAAGAGCTGGAAAGACGGCTGGAGCGCATGCTCGAGAACGGCCAGTAGCCTCCAGCCATGCCGGCTGCCTACCAACCCCTCCACCACAAGTACCGCCCGCAGCGCTTCGATCAGCTGGTGGGGCAGGAGGCGATTGCGGCCACCCTCGGCAATGCGTTGCGCTCGGGGCGGATCGCACCGGCCTACCTGTTCAGCGGCCCGCGCGGTACCGGCAAAACGTCCAGCGCCCGCATCCTGGCGCGCTCGCTCAACTGCATCGGCTCCGATGGCCCCACACCGGATCCCTGCGGCATCTGTGAGCTGTGCACCTCGATCGCCAACGGCAACGCCCTCGATGTGATCGAGATCGACGCCGCTTCCAACACCGGCGTGGACAACATCCGCGAACTGATCGAGCGCTCTCGCTTTGCGCCGGTACAAGCCCGCTGGAAGGTGTACGTGGTGGACGAGTGCCACATGCTCTCCACCGCAGCGTTCAACGCTCTGCTCAAAACGCTGGAGGAACCGCCGCCGCGGGTGGTGTTCGTGCTGGCCACCACCGACCCCCAGCGGGTGCTGCCCACCATCCTCAGCCGCTGCCAGCGCTTCGATTTCCGCCGCATCCCCCTCGATGCCCTCGAGCGGCATCTGAGCTGGATCGCCCAGCAGGAGGAGATCAGCATCACCGCCGAGGCCCTGCATGTGGTGGCGCAACGAGCCCAGGGCGGCCTGCGTGACGCCGAGAGCCTGCTGGATCAGCTCAGCCTGCTGCCGCCGCCGGTGGAGCCCCAGGCGGTGTGGGAGCTACTGGGCGCAGTCCCCGAACAGGAACTGCTGCAGCTGGCCGAATCGCTGGCCGCTGGCGAACCACTGGGCCTGATCGAAGCGATCCGCACCCTGCTGGAGCGCGGCCGGGAACCTTCGGCGGTGCTGCAGGGGCTAGCCGGTTTGCTGCGGGATCTGGTGCTGGCGGGCGTCGCCCCCGACCGGCTGGAGCTCACCAGCTTTTCGCCGCAGTTCCGCAGCGCCCTGCCGGATCTGGCACGGCGCTGCGGCAAGGCCCCACTGCTGCGCTGGCAGGCCCAGCTCAAGGGCAGCGAACAGCAACTGCGCCAGAGCGTGCAGCCGCGCCTGTGGCTGGAAGTGCTGTTGCTGGGCCTGCTCGCCGAACCCCAACCCGCCCGCGCCGCCGCCACCGGAGCAGCCCCAGCTGCAGCCCCTGTGGCTGCACCAGCGCCCTCGGTGCCGGTCGCTCCAAGCCCTGCTGCCGCTGCTCCGGCACCAGCAGCGGCCCCGGCCAGCCCCGATCTCGTGGAACTGTGGCAGCAGATCCTGGCCGGCCTGGAGCTCCCCTCCACGCGCATGTTGCTCTCGCAGCAAGCCGTGCTGGCCCGGCTGGATCAACAGCGTGCCGTGGTGCAGGTGGCCGGCAACTGGATGGCCATGGTGCAAAGCCGCTTGCCCCTGCTCGAGAAGGCGGTGACCTCAACCCTGGGCAGCCCGCGCCAGGTGGTGCTCGAAGCCGGCGGCGCGCCACCGCCTCAGCCCCCTGCGCCCGCAGCGCAGGTGCCAATCGCCGCGGCTCCACCGCAACCCGTAGCCGTGATGGCGGCACCAGCGTCCGAGCCCCCGCGCGCCGCCGCGCCCGAGCCTCGTTCAGAGCCGCCCCAACCCGCTGAAGCTCCTGCACCCCAGGCGCAGCCGGCCCTGATCGACGATCAGGCCAAGCGCCTGGCGGAGTTCTTCAACGGCGAAGTGGTGCAGCTTGATGGCCCCCTGCCCGAACTGGAGGGCAGCAGCGCAGACAGCGCGGCCGCCTGATCGGTCTGGAGGGCATCAGAGCACCTGGGTGGTGAGGTCAGGCTCCTCGGCGTTGTGGCTCTCACCAGATCCCACATGCAAAGTCTTGGCCCACACCAACCGCTTGGGCAGCAGCGCCATCCGCAGGGTGGTGTACGGAATCACCACGAACCAATGGCCGAGGTAGGCGATGCCTAAGGCCAGATTCAGCGGATGCATGCGGGGCAGGGCCGGCCCTTCGCTACTGCGCAGGCAACCCACCAAGATCGCGCCGCCCGAAAGGCCAAAGGCCACGAACGACAACGGCCACATCAGCGGGGTGCTGCGGCTGAGCAGGCTGGTGAACAGATCCGCCACCGCCATCACCGGCAGGGCGTACTGGAGCAGGAAAAAGCCGCTGAGATCGAGCTTGCGGGCAGCGCTGGTGGCCGGGCCGGTGAGTTCACGCCAGTAATCGAAGAAACGCTGCAGGCCGCCCTCAGCCCAGCGCTGCCGCTGGCGCCACAGGCCCATCACACTCGTGACCGCTTCCTCCTGGATCGGCGGATTCCAGAGCAGGCCCACCGGCTGGCCCTGCACCAGCAGGCGGAAGCTGAGGTCGAGGTCGTCGGTGACGGTGGCTTCGTTGAACCCGTCGCAGGCGAGTACGGCCTGGCGCTGCAGCAGCTGGCCATTGCCACGCAGCTCCACGACTCCGCCACTGTGCAAACGGCCCTGCTGAATCACGGCATCGAGGGCCATCTCCATGGCCTGGGCGCGCGTGAGCAGGTTGTGATCGGCATTCACCACGGCTTTGCGTAGCTGCACCGCCGACCAACCACCGGCCTCTGCAAAGGCCATCAACCGTTTCAGGCCGTCGGGCTGCAGCTGGGCGTCGGCATCGAGCACCAGCAGCCAGCTGCCCTGCAATTGAGGCAGCAGCGCATTCAGCGCACCCGACTTGCCACCGCCGGCATCTCGGGTGCGTCGGAGCACCTGCAGCTGCGGGTAGCGGCGTTGGTAAGCCTCAAGCACCTCCGGGGTGCGGTCTTCGCTGCCGTCGTCGATCACCCACAAACGCAGCTGCTCGGCGGGATAGTCGAGCTCCGCCAGGCGCTCCACCAAACGACCGATCACCGCCTCTTCATCCCGGGCAGCCACCACCAGGTCCACCGCTGGCCAGGTCGCTGGAGACGGGCTCTCGGCAGCCGCCCGCTCACCGCGCATCAGCGGGAGGAACACGCTGCGGACGGCGTAGGTGCCCAGCAGCAACGTGAGCGCCAAAGAAGGCCAAAGGCTGCGACTGGGCGGAAGGGCGTGGGGAGCAGCTCCCGCCAGACAACAACCGATCAGAAACAACGAGGCCTGCAGTCGGCGGGCTCCTGTGGCTGTGCCCCCGGCGGCCATGACTTGTTCCAGGTCTGATGAACTTTAGAGGGCTCCGCGATGGCCCTCTTCAGGCAGCGTCTGAATGGGCACCAGGCGGGCACCGGGGTAGTAGCGGTTGAGGATCTGCTCCACGCTCCAGCCGCGCGCGGCCAGCTCGATCGCTCCCGCCTGCGACAGGCCGGCCCCATGGCCAAAGCCACCACCCACCACGCTCCAGCTACCTGCACCGGTGGGAACCAACACGAACAGCGTGCTGGGCAACTGACGGTAGGTGCGGCGGATAGCGTCGCGCTCCAGCACCACCCGCCCGCCAGGCCCCTGGATCGCCAGGCGCACCACCCGCCCGCTGGGTCCGCGCTCCAGCACCACCGGCTTCAGCGGCGAGCCAAGGCTGGACGCCCTGGGCCCAAGGCCCTTGCGCAGGCTGGCCTGATCCAGCTGGCGCCGCCAGCGGAACAACGGATGCGTGGCACCAACCACACCAGATCGGCGGGCGAGCAACGTAGCCACCTCCTGGGCATCGAGCGGCAGGGTCAACCCCTGCGCCGCAGCCCCACCCAGATCCAGGGAGGGCTCGAGGTAACCGAGCTCCGGCAGCGGCCAGGCCTCGTCTTCATCGGCACTCACGCCACCGTTGCTGGCGTGATACACCGCATGGATCGGCTCACCGTTCTGCGCCAGCACCTGCCCAGCGGTGCGGCTCACCGCCTGGCGCACCGCCGACCCGGCAGTGCGGGGATCGCTGTACACCTGGCACTGCGTGTCGGAGCAGAGGTGGTAGCCATCCACCGCGAAGCGGTGCCGATTGCGAAGGGCCCAGGTGCGGGCGAGCACCGCCTGCGCCGCGAGGGCCGCCGGCGGTGAACCCGCACCGATTTCATGGGGCACCACGCCCTGCAGATAGCGCTCGAGCGGCACCTCCTCCAAGAGGGTCCAACTTCCGTAGGCATCGGACTGCAGCCGGAACGGCCCACTGAAGACACCGCCGTTGAAGCGCAGCCCACCAGGGGCCTGAATCTGCACGGGCCCCGCGAAGCTCCGCCAGCCGGAAGCGGTGTTGAGCTGCAGCAACCGCTGCTGGGTGAGCCGCTGCTGTAGCTGGCGCGGAGCCATGCCCTGAGGGGCCGGCGCACCAGCGGGCGCCCACACCTCCCAATCGCGGGGGTGGGCCACCTCCGCTGGCACGCCCAGGGCTCGCCAAGCCAGCGCGGCCTGCTCCGCCGCTTCAAAGCTGGCGAAGGGGCCCAAAACGCTGCGACGGATCTCGATCGGCTCGGGCAGGGCCTGCGCCACCCACCGCAGCTGCAGGCGCCGGGCACTGAACCGTTCGCCGCGAGCATCAACCAACTGCAGTGGCGCTGAGGCCCCCTCAAGGGCCAGGGGTTGGCCGCCGAGATGAGCCGCCAACGACACCCAGAGAACAGGCTTGGTGCCTTGCACCGCAGGGGGCTTAGGCACCGGGAGCCGCGTGAGCGATTCCGCGTCCGCCCGCTGGCAGCCCGCTGCCAGCAGCGCCAGCGACAGCAGGGCTGTGAGGGCTCGAGCAACAGCCATCGCATCGATCCAGGCGTCGCCCGACCCTAGGGGGGAGTTGGCGGAAGGGACTCTCAGGTCGTACCCTCATCGTTTGTGCCCGAGCGCGTAGACAATGCCGAAGCTCAAGACCCGCAAAGCAGCCGCCAAGCGGTTCAAAGCCACCGGCAGCGGAAAGTTCATGCGCCGCCACGCTTTCCGCAATCACCTGCTCGACCACAAGAGCCCGAAGCGCAAGCGTTTCCTCGGCACCATGGCCGTGGTTGACGAGCGCGACGCGGACAACGTGCGCGCCATGCTCCCCTACAGCTGAATCGCCCGGCTGACCCGCTGTATCACCGTTTTCTGAGAACCATCGATGGCACGCGTTAAGAGGGGCAATGTCGCCCGTAAGCGCCGCAACAAGATTCTTCGCCTAGCCCGCGGCTTCCGCGGCGGCAACGGCTCGCTCTTCCGCACCGCCAACCAGCGGGTGATGAAGGCCCTCTGCAACGCCTACCGCGACCGTCGCCGCCGCAAGCGCGACTTCCGTCGCCTGTGGATCGCCCGCATCAACGCTGCTGCTCGCCTGAATGGCCTGAGCTACAGCCGTCTGATCGGTGGCCTTAAGAAGGCCGACGTGCAGCTCAACCGCAAGATGCTGGCCCAGCTCGCCGTTGTGGATCCCAGCAGCTTCACCGCTGTGGTGGGTGCAGCCAAGAGCTGACCGTTAACCTCTGCGATGCCTGATCGGGTTGGTTGATGGATTTTTCGCTTCCTCAGGCCTACCTGATCGGGCTCTTAGTGATTCTTGGCGGTGCCGCTGTTTTGGTGGCACGCCAGATCCTGCGGGTCCGGCGTGACGAAGTTGCCCTGATCCGTCTGGAGCAAGCCAGCAAAGCCGGCGAACAATCGGCGGCTGATCTCTACGAACTGGCCTCCGTGCAGCTGCGGAAGCGGCTCTATGGCCAAGCCATCGACAATCTCAAGCTGGCGAGCAAATGCTCCGGCGCTGAACCCCCCGAAGCCCAGGCGTTGATCGAAAACGCGCTGGGCTTTGCTCTGGCCGCTCAAAGCAACTACGGCGCTGCCATCAAGCACTACCGCGCAGCCCTGAAGGCCAAGGCCGACTATCCGGTGGCCCTCAACAACCTGGCTTTCGCCCTCGAGAAGCAGCAAAAGCCCGAAGAAGCCAGGGAGAACTATCTGAAGGTGCTCGAGCTCGACAGCAGCAACGGCACCGCAAAAAAGCGGCTCAAGCGCCTGGAACGTACAGCCGCTTGAACCGCTCCGTTCTCACCAGAGACCGCGAACGGCAGGCGTTCCAGCAGTTCTAACCGGGTTGAGCACCAGCTGGCCTCCAGGATTGGTGAGCCGCGGAGCATTCCAACCCGACAACGTGAAGCCCTGCAGGCCAAGGAAACGGCCGCCATCCTCAAGGCCGGCTGCGCCTACATCACCCAGCAGCAGCAGATCGAGCTGATCGGAGCTGGCGTTGAGGTTTCCCTGCACCGGCAGGGTGGTGGAGCCCACGGTCATCTGACCGCGCAGATCCACCATCTGGCCCATGGCCTGCACGGCCGACACATCGAGCTGCACGCTCACCAGGCTTCCACCAGCGAACGGTTGATACGTGCCGCTCCATTGCCGCGGCATGGTGCTGGCCAACTCAGCCGCCCGCGCCACCGGATCAAAGGTGCGCACCGGTGCCTGCTGGCCGAAGTTCTCGGAGAGCGGAGTCGACACCGCCGCGGGCTCCTGGAAGGGCACCGCACGACCCACGGGCAGGGGCGTGGCAGCCAGCAGCAACGGAATCACAGCACTCGTGAGCAGTGGGCCAAGGCTAAGGGGATCCCGGCCGATCGGTCATGACCGCGCAGTACGTTCGCTGCATGGCCCCAACCGCTGCCGTGACCGCCACTAACAGCCAGCCGAACGCCCCCCTGGTGATCGGCGGGCGCCGCTTCAGCAGCCGGCTGATGACCGGCACCGGCAAATACCCGAGCATCCAGGCGATGCAGGCCAGCCTGGCGAGCAGCGCCTGCGAGATCGTGACTGTGGCGGTGCGGCGCGTGCAGAGCCAGGCCGCCGGCCATGAAGGTCTGATGGAGGCGATCGACTGGCAGCGGATCTGGATGCTGCCCAACACGGCCGGCTGCGCCACAGCCGAGGAGGCAATCCGGGTGGCGCGGCTTGGGCGAGAGCTGGCCAAGCTGGCCGGCCAGGAAGACAACACCTTCGTGAAGCTGGAGGTGATTCCTGACACACGGCACCTGCTACCGGATCCGATCGGCACCCTGGAAGCAGCCGAGCAACTGGTGAAGGAGGGCTTCACCGTGCTGCCTTACATCAATGCGGATCCGCTCTTGGCCAAACGGCTAGAAGAAGCAGGCTGCGCCACCGTGATGCCCCTCGGCTCACCGATCGGCTCCGGCCAGGGCATCCGCAACGCCGCCAACATCGCGCTGATCATCGAAAACGCGCGTGTGCCTGTGGTGGTGGATGCCGGTCTTGGGGTCCCCAGCGAAGCCGCTCAGGCGATGGAAATGGGGGCCGATGCCCTGCTGATTAACAGCGCCATCGCCCTGGCAGGTGATCCCGCTGCCATGGCCCGAGCGATGGCGCTGGCCTGCGAAGCCGGGCGCACAGCGTTTCATGCAGGCCGCCTGCCGGTGCGGGCCGAAGCCAGCCCCAGCTCTCCCACCGCTGGTCGGGTGGGCACGTGAAGCTTCTGAACGGGACAGTGGCATTCCCGGAAACCGTCCGTACTGTCGTCTGAACGACGCGCCACTGCGATGCAGGTGACCGAAGAGGACGGCGGCAGGCTCAACGCCTTCGCCAAGGAACCCCGTATGGAGGTGATGGAGGTGGGCGAAAGCAGCAGCGCCAACAGCAAGCTGCTGCTGATCGGCGGTGCCGTGCTCGTGCTGCTGCTGGTGGGTGTTGCCGCAGGGATCAGCTGAATCCCTGTAGTAGCTTGCCCTGACGGAGCGGATGCCCGATCAGTCGCTCGCCAACCAGGAGTCCAGCGGTGAAGGTGTTCGTTCTCGGCGGTGACGGCTTCTGCGGCTGGCCCTGCGCCGTGAACCTGGCCGACCAAGGCCACGATGTGCTCATCGTTGACAACCTGAGCCGCCGCAAGATCGACATCGATCTGGCCGTGGAATCGCTCACGCCGATCGCCACCATGCCCGATCGGCTCACCGCTTGGGAGCAAACCGGCGGCAAACCCATGCGCTTCGTGCACATGGACATCGCCCACGAATATCAGCGCCTGCTGGATCTGTTACTGGAAGAGCGCCCGGATTCGGTGGTGCATTTCGCCGAGCAGCGCGCCGCTCCCTATTCGATGAAGAGCAGCGCTACCAAGCGCTACACCGTTGATAACAACGTCAACGGCACCCACAACCTGCTAGCCGCCATCGTGGAGAGCGGCCTCGATATCCATGTGGTGCACCTTGGCACCATGGGTGTCTATGGCTATGGCTCCCACCGCGGCGCCACCATCCCCGAGGGCTACCTGAAGGTGGAGGTGCCCCAGCCCGATGGCAGCCGCTTCGAAGAGGAGATCCTGCACCCCGCCAGCCCGGGCAGCGTCTACCACATGACCAAGACGCTGGATCAGCTGCTGTTCCTCTACTACAACAAAAACGACAAGGTGCGGATCACGGATCTGCACCAAGGCATCGTCTGGGGCACCAACACGGACGCCACTGACCGCGACCCGCGCCTCACCAACCGCTTCGACTACGACGGCGACTACGGCACGGTGCTCAACCGCTTCTTGATGCAGGCGGCCATCGGCTATCCGCTCACGGTGCACGGCACCGGCGGTCAGACCCGCGCTTTCATCCACATCCGCGATTCGGTGCGCTGCGTGCAGCTGGCCCTGGAGAACCCGCCAGAGAAGGGTGAGCGGGTGAAGATCTTCAACCAGATGACCGAGAGCCATCAGGTGGGTGAACTGGCCAAGAAGGTGGTCGCCCTCACTGGCGCCCAGATCAATCATCTGCCAAACCCCCGCAATGAGGCGGTGGAGAACGATCTGATCGTCGACAACCGCTGCTTCATCGAGCTGGGCCTCAACCCCACCACCCTCGACGACGGCCTGCTCAAGGAAGTGGTGGAGATCGCCGGTCGCTACGCCGATCGCTGCGACCGCAGCCGCATCCCCTGCATCTCCGCCTGGACCAAAACCCAGGAAGCTGCCATCCAGGCGGCCTGATTCCACCCGGCCTCCTGCCTTGAAGATCGCCCTCTTCACCGAAACCTTCCTGCCGAAGGTGGATGGGATCGTCACCCGTCTCACCAAAACGGTTCAGCATCTGGTGGCGGCCGGCGATGAGGTGTTGATCGTGTGTCCGGAGGGTGCACCTGACACCTACATGGGCGCTCAGGTGCTGGGGGTTCCGGCGATGCCGCTGCCCCTCTATCCCGAGCTGAAGCTGGCCCTGCCGCGACCGATGGTGTCGGATGCGCTGGAAGCCTTCAACCCGGATCTCGTGCACGTGGTGAATCCCGCGGTGCTGGGATTGGGGGGCATCTGGATCGCCAAGACCAAGGGCTATCCCCTGGTGGCCAGCTACCACACCCATCTGCCCAAATACCTGGAGCACTACGGCCTCGGCATGCTCGAACCCGTGCTGTGGGAGCTCCTTAAAGCCGCGCACAACCAGGCCCAGCTCAACCTCTGCACCTCCACAGCGATGGTGGCCGAGCTGAGCGAAAAGGGCATCCAGCACACCGCCCTCTGGCAGCGCGGCGTCGACACCGACCTGTTCCGCCCTGAGCTGCGCAGCGAGCCCATGCGGCAGCGCCTGCTGGGGGGCCGCAGCGACACCGGCAAGCTGCTGCTTTATATCGGACGCTTGTCGGCCGAGAAGCAGATTGAGCGGATCCGGCCTGTGCTCGATGCCTTGCCGGATGCGCGCCTGGCCTTGGTGGGCGATGGCCCTTACCGCCAGCAACTGGAAACCCTGTTCGCCGGCAGCGCCGCCACCTTCGTGGGGTATCTGGCCGGTGAAGAACTGGCCAGCGCCTACGCCAGTGCCGATGCTTTTCTCTTCCCCAGCAGCACCGAAACCTTGGGCCTGGTGTTGCTGGAAGCGATGGCGGCCGGCTGCCCGGTGGTGGGCGCCAACCGCGGCGGCATCCCCGACATCGTGACCGACGGCGTGAACGGCTGCCTCTACGAACCCGATGGGATGGATGGCGGCGCCGGCAGCCTCACCGCAGCAGCGCTGCGCCTGCTCGGTGATCCAAGCCAGCGCGAACAACTGCGCCACAACGCTCGCCAGGAAGCCGAGCGCTGGGGCTGGGCCGGAGCAACAGAACAGCTGCGCGGCTATTACCGCCAGGTACTCAGCAGCAGCAAGAAACCTGCCCTGGTGGGCTGATCAGCTCTTGCGCAACTGCGTCCACACTTCAAGCACCTTGCGGGCCATGGGCAGGGCATGCACCGATCCACCCCCGGGTGTGTTCTGGGCAAAGGCCACCACCACGATCTGGCCATTAGGGTACGGAGCAAAACAGGCAAACCAGGCGTGATCAGGGCCGCCGGTGCTGTCCTCCGCGGTACCGGTCTTTCCCGCCACAGGTGGCAGGTTGGGCACGTTCATGCCGGCCCCGGTGCCATCCGACACCACCTTGCGCAGACCGCGGGCAATGGTGGCCAGGGTGCTGGGCTTGATATCCACCTTGGTGCGGCGGGGGGGATCGGTCCAATCGAGTCCCTGATCCACAAGATGGGGCGTGATCAGATAGCCGCCATTGGCGAACACGGCGTAGGCCCGGGCCAGCTGCAGCGGCGTGATCTGCACCACCGACTGTCCGATCGACATGCTGGCCATGTCTTCCGGGATCCAGGGCGTGCTGCCGGGTTTGGACCAGCCCCGGCCCTGGGCCGCCCAGCGCTCATTGCCCACCAGACCTGGACTTTCCTCGTAGCCGATCTCAATCCCGGTGGGCTTGGTGAACCCCAGGCTCAAGGCCGCGTTGTAGAGCGGGATTGAGCCCACACCCACACCGATTTGATAGAAGAAGGTGTTGCTCGAGAAG
>NZ_JBIPMN010000033.1:0-16805 GCF_044369115.1 Vulcanococcus sp.
ATTCAGGTTCGTCAAAGCTGCTGGCCAGCCCATTGGAGGCGGTCAATCTGATTGGCGCGGAGCCAACAACGGTCACGAAGCGGCCAATAGGCCGGCTTTCTCTCGCTTTTTCAGCAGCCTCCTAGGGACTGCCACAGCTCACGCTTGCCAGCCTTGCGCTGAAGCTCCTTGGGCACGGTGAGACATGCGTACCAGTTCGGGCCTCCGTTGCTCTTCTTCCGTGGCCCTCTACGGCGCCCCATCGCGGACAAACAGACGTTGATAACAGACGTTGTAACAGACGTTGGAGCCGCTGAGAACCGTTGGTACTAGGCTGGTTCTACGTTTTGACCACTGCTGCACTTCAACATGCTGCTGGAGGAGTCGCTGATGAGCCCGGTGGAGGCCTGAGCCAGCCCATGCCCCGCTACGCCCTGCTGGAGCACACCGGCGCCCCGGACGATCCCAGCGGTTGCCACTACGACGTGCTGCTTGAAAACGGCGATCATTGCCGCGCCTGGCGTTTGGCCCGTCAACCCGCAGCAGGGGAGCCCACGCAAGCCGCTGTGGAGCTGCCCCCCCATCGCCTGGTATGGCTCACGCCGCGCAGCGCCGCCGTTTCTGGAGGGAGGGGGTGGGCCCGCGGCATTGCCCATGGCCACTACGCCGGTGATTTGCCCAGCGAAGCCCAGGCCCCAGTGCGTATTCAGCTGCTGGATGGTGCGCTCGCAGGGCGCTTGCGTCTAGAGGAAGGCTTCTGTGTGCTCGAGGGATGCACTACCCCAACCGGCAATGGGCCGTGATCAGCCGAACACCGAGCTGGAGGTTGTTCTGGTTTGCGTAGGCCTCTTCCTCTAAAGCTCGCTCCAAAGCACTGCTGTTGCGGTAGAGGGGTTCTTGGAGATGACGCCGCGCTGCACCCTGCACCTGCCGCGACAAACCGAGCAACTTCGGATGGGCGCTAAGGGCCCCATTGCGACAGCTCTGAGCCACGTGGATGGCTTCATGATTGAGAACACGAGCAAATTCACGGCTGCCTTTGGCAGGAATGTCGGGCCGAATCCGCAGCACCCCCCTGGCCGGATCCCATTCACCGGCCGCGCCCTGCTTGCGCGGCGGGCCGATCAGCACCGTGACACCCGACTGCCGCATCTGCGTGAGCAATTGGCGGATCACCGATCGCTCCATAACGAACGTTGGCGGATCACGCATCAAAGCCTTGATCTGCACCAGCGAGAGGGGCTGATCATCCGGGCGTTTTTGATAGACGTAGCGGGTGCCACCGCCGGGGATCGGCTCTGCCCGCGGCACCCAGGCCTGATCAGCAGCCCCCAGCTGAGCGAAGAGGCCTGACTCGCGCTCCGGGGTGAGCACGAAATCACCACTGGATACCAAGGCTTGGGGGTTAGGGCGCTGCGCCAGACGGCTCAAAGACGCGCCAGCCACCAACAACAGCGCCAGCGCTGCAACCCTGCTCAGGCAACCGAAGCGAGCTGGGGCGCTGGCCATCCACCCATTCTTGCGAGGATGGGCCGCTGTGCCGATTGAGCTCCATGCCCCTCACCGCCCTGGTGCGCCAGCTGCAGCAGGCTCCGCTTACGGGCGAGGTGCTGCAGCGCAGCCAGCGGCCGGAGCGGCTGCGGTTGAGCGGTGCCGGTCGGGGAGCGCGGGCCCTAGTGAGCAGCGCCCTGGCGGCCGCAGCCGAGGCACCCTTGCTGGTGCTGGTGCCCACCCTGGAGGAAGCGGGCCGCTGGGCAGCGCTGTTGGAGCTGATGGGTTGGAGCAGCGCTCAGCTGTATCCCACCAGTGAGGGCAGTCCCTATGAGCCCTTCGATCACACAAGCGAGATCACCTGGGGCCAGCTGCAGGTGCTCAGCGAACTGCTGGATCTGCCCGGCGGTGACGATGGCGCCAAGACAGGCGGCCAGCGGTTGGCGATCGTGGCCACCGAACGGGCGCTGCAGCCGCATCTCCCCCCACCGGCAGCCCTCAAGGCCCAGTGCCTGACTCTGCGGAAGGGCGACACGGTGGATCTCGAGCAGCTGGGCGAAACGCTCACTCGCCTGGGCTACGAACGTGTCACCGCGATCGAGCAAGAGGGCAGCTGGAGCCGCCGCGGCGACATCGTTGATGTCTTCCCGGTATCCGCCGAACTGCCGGTGCGCCTGGAATTTTTCGGGGAGGAGCTGGAAAAGCTTCGGGAATTCGATCCCGCCAGCCAGCGCTCCCTCGATCCGATCGAGGTGGTGCGCCTTACCCCCAGCGGCTACGGCCCGCTGATCGCCGCAGCGCTGCGCGAAACGATGCCCGATGGGCTCGATCAGTTGCTCAGCCCAGAGGCACTGGATCAACTGCTGGAAGGGGGCACACCCGAAGGAATGCGTCGGCTGATGGGCCTGGCCTGGGGTGAACCTGCCTCGCTACTCAGCTATCTCCCCGCCAACACCCTGATCGCCGTGGATGAACGGCGCCATTGCCTGGCCCACGGCCAGCAGTGGTTCGATCACGCCAGCGACCACCACAGCGAAGTGAGCGCCGAGCTGGGCGTTGAGCTGCCGGCGGTGATGCATCGTGCACCCGATCAAGCGCTGGCCACCATCGAGGTCTTCGCCGGCTTCGATCTGGCGGAGCTGCATGAGAGCGATAGCCGTGCCAACAGCTTCGATCTGGCTAGCCGGCCGGTACCGGCCTACCCCAATCAATTCGGCAAACTCGCCGAGCTGATCAAGGGCTTCCAGCGCGACAAGGCCAAGGTGTGGCTGCTCTCCGCCCAGCCCACACGGGCCGTGGCGTTGCTGGAGGAGCACGACTGCATCAGCCGCTTCGTGCCCAACCCGGGCGACATTGCCTCCATCGATCGGCTGATCGAGCAAAACACACCTGTTGCCCTGAAAACCAAGGGCACCGCTGAGCTGGAGGGGTTGCAGCTGCCGGCCTGGAAGCTGGCGCTGATCACAGACAGGGAATTCTTCGGCCAGCAATCGCTCACGGCCACGGGCTATGTGCGCCGCCGCCGCAAGGCCGCCAGCCGCACGGTGGATCCCAACAAGATGCGGCCCGGCGATTTCGTGGTGCACCGCAACCACGGCATCGGCAAGTTCCTCAAGCTCGAGAAGCTGGCGATCAGCGGTGAATCGCGCGACTACCTGGTGGTGCAATACGCCGATGGCCTGCTGCGAGTAGCCGCCGATCAGCTGGGAAGTCTCGGCCGCTACCGCGCCACCACCGAGCAGCCGCCCGATCTCAACCGCATGGGCGGCACCGCCTGGAGCAAGGCCAAGGAGCGAGCCCGCAAAGCCGTGCGCAAGGTGGCGCTCGATCTGGTCAAGCTCTACGCCGAGCGTCACCAGGCCGCGGGCTTCTGCTTCCCCGCCGATGGCCCCTGGCAAAGCGAACTGGAGGAATCGTTCCCCTACGAACCCACGCCCGATCAGCTCAAGGCGATCGCCGATGTGAAGCGCGATATGGAGAAGCCCCAACCAATGGATCGATTGGTGTGCGGCGATGTGGGTTTCGGCAAAACCGAAGTGGCGATCCGCGCGATCTTTAAAGCGGTGACGGCCGGCAAGCAGGTGGCGATGCTGGCGCCCACCACGGTGCTGGCGCAGCAGCACTGGCGCTCGCTGTCGGAGCGCTTTGCGCCCTATCCGATCAAGGTGAGCCTGCTCAACCGCTTCCGCACCGCCGGCGAACGCAAGGCGATCCAGGAAGGGCTCGGCGAAGGCACGGTGGATGTGGTGGTCGGCACCCACCAACTGCTTGGCAAGAGCACCACGTTCAAACAGCTGGGCCTGCTGGTGGTGGATGAGGAGCAGCGCTTCGGCGTGAACCAGAAGGAAAAGATCAAGGCCCTGCGCAAAGACGTCGACGTGCTGACGCTCTCGGCAACCCCGATCCCGCGAACCCTCTATATGAGCCTTTCGGGTGTACGCGAGATGAGCCTGATCACCACGCCTCCGCCGCTGCGCCGTCCGATCAAAACCCACCTCGCCGCGTTAGACGAAGAAGCGGTGCGCAGTGCCATCCGCCAGGAGCTGGATCGCGGCGGCCAGATCTTCTACGTGGTGCCGCGGGTGGAGGGCATCGAAGACGTTGCTGAAGGATTGCGGCTGATGATCCCGGGCCTGCGGCTGCTTGTGGCCCACGGCCAGATGGCCGAGGGCGAGCTGGAGAGCGCCATGGTGGCCTTCAACGCCGGCGAGGCCGATCTGATGCTCTGCACCACGATCGTGGAGAGCGGTCTCGACATCCCGCGCGTCAACACGATCCTGATCGAGGACGCCCACAAATTCGGCCTAGCCCAGCTGTACCAGCTGCGTGGCCGGGTGGGACGCAGCGGCATCCAGGCCCATGCCTGGCTGTTTTATCCCGGTGATGCCTCGTTGAGCGAGGCGGCGCGGCAGCGGCTGCGAGCCATCCAGGAATTCGCCCAACTGGGCAGCGGGTACCAGCTCGCCATGCGCGACATGGAGATCCGCGGCGTGGGCAACCTGCTGGGGGTGGAGCAGAGCGGCCAGATGGAAACCATCGGCTTCGACCTTTATATGGAGATGCTCCAGGAATCCCTCGCCGAGATCCAGGGCCAGGACATCCCAGCCGTGGACGACACCCAGATCGATCTGCCGATCACTGCCTTCATCCCCGGCGACTGGATCGCCGACAATGACGAGAAGATGGCGGCCTACCGCGCCGCGGCCGACTGCAGCAGCACAGATGCTCTGCTGCAGCTGGCCACCGACTGGGTGGATCGCTATGGAGCGATCCCGGCGCCGGTGATCTCCCTGCTGCAGCTGATGGAGCTGAAGCTGCTGGCCAAACGCTGCGGCTTCTCACGCATCAAACCGGAGAAACCCAACATCGCGCTGGAAACACCGATGGAGGAGCCGGCTTTCCGGCTGCTGCGCCAGGGGCTGCCCCAGCACCTGCATGGGCGGCTGGTGTTCCAGGCCGGCTCCGGCACCACCTCCAAGGTGCTGGCCCGCGGCCTCGGGGTGCTGCCGATGGAAAAACAGGTGGAGGAGCTGATGCATTGGCTCAAGCAAATGGCCGAGCAGATCCCCGGCTCCGATGGCCTCACCGATGCCCAGCGCACCGAGCGGATCAAGGCCAAAAACGAGGCTGTGCTGACGGTTTAAAGCCAAGCCAGGGCAAGGCCTGGCTCCGGATCACGCCAGGCCTCTCAGACGCGCAAAAGTCCGTTACAATTGTGAGAACTTCTGTTAAGGGCTCTCATGGGCGCTGGTCTGGGCGAGGTGATCGATCTGGGTTCCAGCTTCGGCGGCGGCCTGAGCCTGATTTCCTCACTGGTGGGCCTCATTGCTCTCGGTGTGTTCGCCCTGCTGCAAGGAGATGCCGGCAACGATGACGACGATTCCACTCCTGGTGGCGGCCTGATGCAGCCGGTGGGCAGCGCCGCCTGAGCCCCATGAATCAGGCGGCAGCCTCAGCGGCTGCTGCCTGCTCCATTCAGTGCTGCTGGAACGTTGGCGCTGGCCGGGTTGTAGAGCTTGGCCTTGGTCACACCATGGCTTGCTTTCACCTGCTTGAGCAGGGTGGACTCGGCAGTGCGGTACTGGCTGTCCTTGGCGGTGCCGAGATCTTCGAGCCGCAGCTTCTGAGCTTCCTGGGCCGTGAGCTTGGCGCGCACATCCGGGTCGATGCCGTGCTTATGGATATCACGGCCATTCGGGGTGAGGTACTTGGCAATGGTCACGGTCATGCCGGAACCATCGGAGAGGCCGCGCACCGATTGAACGAGGCCCTTGCCGAAGGTCTTCTCACCCACCACCACAGCGCGGTGATTGTCCTGCAGAGCGCCAGACAAGATTTCACTGGCGCTGGCTGAACCTTCATTCACCAGCACCACCAGCGGGCGCTGGGTGAGAGCACGACCATTGGCGCGCTTGGTGTCCTGAATGCCGTCGCGGGTTTTGGTGGAAACGATCACCCCCTCATCCATCCATTGGCGCGCAATGGCGATGCTGGCCATCAGCAAACCGCCGGGATTGCTGCGCAGATCGAGCACATAACCCTGCACGTTCTCGCCCTCAAGCTTCTTGAGGGCATCCGCCATATCTTTGGCGGCATTGGCGTTGAACTGCTTGAGGCGGATGTAACCGATGCGGGTGCCATCGGCCGTGGTGTTCACCTGGCTGTCAACGGCGTGCAGCTCGATGCGGGCGCGCACCAGCGGTGCCGCCACCACCTTGCCGTCGCGGCGCAGCTGCAGATTCACAGTGGTGCCGGCCTGACCGCGGATCAGCTTCACCGCGTCCTCGGTCGACATGCCCTTGGTGCTCTTGCCGTCGATCGACAGGATCACGTCTTTGGGCATCACACCGGCCCTGGAGGCGGGAGAGCCCTCGATCGGGCTGACCACCACCAACTCCTTGGTGTCTTTATCGAGGCTCAGCTGGATGCCCACCCCGGTGAGTTCACCGGAGGTGTCGATCTGCATCTCCTTGAACTCACGCGGATCCATGAACCGCGTGTAGGGATCATCCAGGCTGGCGAGCATGCCGCGGATGGCTTCGTAGCTCTCCTTTGAGCTGCCATAGGTTTTGGAGAGAACCTGGCGGCGCAAGTTGCGCCATTTCTCTGGCGTGTACTTGCCGTTGATGTCCAGGTAGTCGCGGAAAACGATCTGCCAGGTCTGATCAATCACCTCCTTGGGGCTATCGCTGACCAAGGAGGCGGCACTGGGTGCCAGCAGTGGCGGCAGGGCCATGGCCCCGAGCGCACCCACACCCACCAGCACCAGGACCCGCTTACCCCGAATGCTGCCCATCAACGAGCTCCTGAGCCCTTGCAATGAACTCAAACTAGCCCCTGATTCGGGCCTGGGAAGGAGGGAAAACCGGAGAATCCCTCAGGGATCCACCCAGCGGCCATCATCCTTGATCAAGGCAATCAGCGCCTCCACACCTTCGGCCTCCGGCACCCGGCGAATTTCGTCGCGGCCGCGGTAGAGGGAAATCACCCCCGGGGTCTTGCCCACATAGCCGTAATCGGCATCCGCCATCTCGCCAGGGCCGTTCACAATGCAGCCCATCACGGCAATGTCGAGGCCGGTGAGATGGGCGGTGGCACTGCGCACCTTGTGGAGCACCTCCTCCAGGTTGAACAGAGTGCGGCCGCAGCTGGGGCAGCTCACGTACTCCACCATGGTCTTGCGCAGGCCCAGGGCCTGGAGGATGGAATAGCAAACCGGGATCTCCTTCTCCGGCGCCTCCGTGAGCGACACGCGAATCGTGTCGCCGAGGCCTTCGCTGAGCAGGGTGGCGATGCCGGCGGTGCTCTTGATGCGGCCGTAGTCGCCGTCACCGGCTTCGGTCACTCCCAAGTGCAAGGGGTAGTGGAAGCCTTCGGCATCCATGCGATCGGCCATCATCCGGTAGGCGGCCAGCATCACCGGCGCCCGCGACGCCTTCATCGAAATCACGATGTTGTGGAAGTCGAGCCGGTCGCAGATGCGGATGAACTCGAGCGCACTCTCCACCATCCCCAGGGGGGTATCGCCGAAGCGGAACAACATCCGCTCGGCCAGGGAGCCATGGTTCACGCCGATGCGCAGAGCCTTGTCCTGCTGCTTCAGCAACTTCACCAGCGGTTCAAACGTTTCGGTGATGCGATCACCGATCGCCGCAATCTCCGCATCGGAAAACTCCGTGCGGTTGGGATCGGGCTTGTCGAACACGAATAGGCCCGGATTGATCCGCACCTTGTCGACGTGCTGGGTCACCTCCAGGGCAATCTTCATGCCGTTGTGGTGGACATCGGCCACGAGGGGCACCGGCTTGTAGGTGCTCTCCAGCCGCTGGCGGATTTCACCCATCGCCTTGGCATGGGCCAGCGACGGCACCGTGACCCGCACGATCTCGCAACCCGCCTCATGCAGCCGGCGGATGCCGGCGGTGGCGCCTTCGACGTCGAGTGTGTCCTCGTTGATCATCGACTGCACCACCACCGGGTGATCGCTTCCCATCCACAGATCGCCGACGCGCACGCTTCGGGTCTTGCGGCGGCGGATCACCGTGTCGTAACGGGGATTGTTCGCTGCCTCAGTTACCGGATCGGAAGCCAGAGAGGCGGTCATGGCAGCAGCGCGCGCAAGGGCCGAAGAGGTTGGCGCAAGCCTGTCACAGCGAAGCGGTCAATTGGGCCAGACGCCGCTGCACATCCTGGAGGTCGTGCCAGGTGAGCCATTTGGGTGACCCCCGCTCCTTGGAGGCGTTGCGCAGCAAATAGGAGGGATGGAGGATCGGCATCAACCAGCGCCCCTCCAGGCTGCCCCCCTCACCGCGGCGCCACTGGCCCCGCAACTTGGTGATCCCGCCCTTGATGCCCAGCAGGCCCTCCACCGCCGTGGCACCAGCCAGCAGGATCACGGGCGGATCCACCAGCGCGATCTGCTGATCCAGCCAGGGGCGGCAGGCCGCCATCTCCAGCGCTGTGGGCTTGCGGTTCTCCGGCGGGCGGCACTTCACGATGTTGCAGACGTAGGCATCGCGGTTGCTATCGATGCCAACGCTCTCGAGCATCCGATCGAGCAGCTGACCGGAGCGCCCGACAAACGGCTTGCCCTGCTCGTCTTCCTGGGCGCCAGGCCCTTCGCCAATCACCATCAGCCGGGCCTGGGGATTGCCGCGGCTCACCACCACCTGGGTGCGGCTGCTGCCCAGGCCGCAGCGCCGGCAACCGCCGCAGGCCTCAGCCACCCGCGCCAGCTGCTGTTCCTGCTCGCCCGCCGACAGGCTGGTGGTGGTGGGCGGAAACATCGTCATGGCGGCGACTTTATGCAGCGCTCACCAGCAGCAACAGGCCATTGCCCTCGGGATCCAGCAGCCACACTTCACAGCCAAAGGATTCCTGCCGCGGCTCTTCGCAGCGCTGGGCACCCAGCGCCAGCGCCTGCTCCATCCACAGTTCCAGCGCATCGCGATCCCCCGGCCGTTTGAGGCACACCGCTAGCCGTCCACGCCCCTGTGGCAAGGGCCGCTGGCGGCTCGGGCGATACAGCTCAAGACAACCCATCCCCGGCAGCTGCACACGCCAATGGGCCGTGCTGAAACCCGGCGAAGCGGAAACTTCCACCAAGGCGGCATAGAACGCTGCAAGAGCTTCAGGGTCGTCGGCGGCAAGCACCAAGGCCGCCGCCACCGGCTTCATCAGATGCAACAAGGCCGGATCAGACACGGTGAATACCAGGCTGGCCACTACCAAACAGTGTGCGCTGAACGCTTGCGCGGATACGGAATACGGCAGGATGAACACCACACCGGCAAAGCCCCGCGGCGTTGCCCCTTTCGTCGCTGCGCCGATGCTGCGCCCGCCCTCTCAGCGCACCCTTCAGCGCAACATGACGCTGTCCGCCCGGGCCGAGGCTCTTCAGCCTTCCCTCACCCTGGCCATCGCCGCCAAAGCCAAGGCGCTCAAGGCCGAAGGCCACGACATCTGCAGCCTCAGCGCCGGCGAGCCGGATTTCGACACCCCTTCCTTTATTTGTGAGGCCGCGGCCGCGGCCTTGCGCAACGGCCAGACCCGCTATGGCCCCGCTGCCGGTGAGCCAGCCCTGCGGGAGGCGATCGCCGCCAAACTGAGCCGCGAAAACCAGGTGCCCACCAGCGCCGAACAGGTGCTGGTGACCAACGGGGGCAAGCAGGCGCTCTACAACCTGTTTCAGGTGCTGCTCGGCCCCGGTGACGAGCTGCTGCTGCCCGCCCCCTATTGGCTGAGCTACCCAGAGATCGCCCGCCTGGCGGGTGCTTCCGTGCGGCTGCTACCCAGTTCCGCCGCTGAAGGCTTCCGGCTCAATCCCACTCAGCTGGAGGCCGCCATCACACCGGCCAGCAAGTTGCTGGTGCTCAACAGCCCTAGCAACCCAACGGGGATGGTGCTGAGCCGCCAGGAGCTGGAGGCCATCGCCGCAGTGCTGCGCCGCCATCCCCAGGTGGCGGTGGTGTGCGATGAGATCTACGAATTCCTGCTGGCCCCTGGCCATCAACACCACAGCTTGGCGGCTGTGGCGCCGGATCTGGCCGAACGGGTGTTCAGCGTGAATGGCTTCGCCAAGGGTTGGGCGATGACGGGCTGGCGCATCGGCTGGCTGGCTGGCCATGCCGATGTAGTGAAGGCCGCCATCGCCCTGCAGAGCCAGAGCACCAGCAACGTGTGCAGCTTTGCCCAGTTCGGAGCCCTCGCTGCCATCGAAGGCTCCCGCGACTGCGTGCACGCCATGGCGGCGCAGTTCAATGAGCGCCGCCAATTGCTAAGCGATGGTCTGCAGGCCATCAGCGGGCTGCAGTTGCTTCCTCCTGAAGGTGCCTTTTACGCCTTCCCGGATGTGAGCAGCACCGGCATCGACTCGATGACCTTCTGCAACCGACTGCTCGATGAGCACGGGCTTGCGGTGGTACCCGGTGTTGCCTTTGGCGATGACCGCTGCATCCGGCTCTCCTGCGCAGCCGCCAACAGCACCATCGAGGAAGGGCTCCGCCGGCTGGAGCGCTTCATCCAAAGCTTTTAGGCGCCCGCCCAGACTGAACAGCCCACAGGGAGAATCAGGGAGCAACTGTTGCGGTGATACCGCAACTGATTCCGCATCTGAGCATGTTCAAATTCCCCCAACGCGGCCGAGAACGTTCGGCCGCCGTGCTGGCCGGCATCAGCCTGGCCCTAGCTCCGGCGGCCCTTCCCGCACTCAGTCCGGCGCTGGCTCCCCTGCCGGCCGTGCAGGCCCAGCAAAGCAGCAAACCGGTGCTGCGCATCGGTGCCATTCCCGATCAGCAGCCGGAGAAGCTGAACCGGCTCTACGGGCTCGTGGCCAATGAGCTGAGCAAACAACTCGGGGTGAAGGTGCAGTATGTGCCCGTCACCAACTACGCCGCAGCGGTGAGCGCCTTCCGCACCGGCAACCTCGATCTGGTTTGGTTCGGTGGTCTCACAGGCGTGCAGGCCCGCCTGCAGAAGCCCGGCGCCAAAGTTCTCGCCCAGCGCGACATCGACGCCTCGTTCCACACGATCTTCATCGCCAATACCAGCAGCGGGCTGAAGCCGGTCACCAACGTGCAGGGGCTGAGCCAGCTCAAGGGCAAACGCTTCACCTTCGGTTCCGAAAGCTCCACCTCCGGCCGCTTGATGCCGCAATACTTCCTCGGCCAGGCCGGGGTAAAACCCAATCAGTTCGCCGGCGGCGCCCCGGGCTTCAGCGGCAGCCATGACGCCACCATCGCCCTCGTGCAAAGCGGCGCCTACGAAGCCGGCGCTGTGAACGAACAGGTGTGGCGCTCCAGCCTCCACAACGGCAAGGCCAACCGCTCCAAGGTGATGGCGATCTGGAAAACACCGGGCTATCCCGATTACCACTGGATCGCTCAGCCCGATCTCGACAAGCGCTTCGGCAAGGGCTTCACCAACCGAATCCAGAAGGCGATTCTGAGCTGGCGGCCGAGCGATCCAGAGCAGAAGCAGATCCTCAGCCTGTTCGGGGCGCAGCAGTTCACCGGTGCCAAGGCCAGTGCCTACAGCCGGATCGAACAGGTGGGGCGCCAGGTCGGCCAGATCCGCTGATCCCGGGCGTCTGAGGCCAGCAGGCAGCAGAATCGAGGGGCATTCCGATCGTGGGGCACCTGTGCGCCCCTCGCCCGCGCCCCTCACGTCCCGATGACGCTGCTGCTGGATCTGGTGCTGGTGGTGGCCGGGTTGCTGCTCTGGCAGCGCAGTTGCAGTGAGGGCGACGATGTGTGGGTGCTGTTCCTGCGCTCGCTGGCGGCCATCGACCTGGCCGTGATCGCCCTGGGTAATGGCGTGCTCTGGTTGGAGATCCCCTTGCTCGTGCTGGCCCTCACCCTGCCCTCGGTGAAGCAAATCGAAGGGGAGGAGAGCCGCTGATGAATCCCCGCGGGCCCGACATCATCGAGCTGATGCTCGTGGGGCTGATCCTGGCGCTGCTGGCCTTCCGCTTCAGCACGCTCTAGGCCGGCAGGCACAGTGGGAAGCCATGAGCAACCCCGGCCTCAACGCGAGCGTAAGCCAGCCCAGCCCAGTGCTGGAGCTGCGCAACGTGACAGTGCCAGGCCGGCAGCTCCCCCGCCTGGAGGGCATCCATCTACGGCTTGAGGCTGGTGAGCGGGTGGCACTGCTGGGGGCGAGCGGCGCCGGCAAGAGCACTCTGCTGGCAGTGGCGAATGGCCTGCTGCAACCGGCCCAGGGCGAGGTGCATTGGAGCGGCGAACGGCGGGCACGCAGCGCCCGGGCCCGGCGCCGCCAGCAGGCCCGCATCGGCACCCTCTGGCAAGACCTGCGCCTGATCGAAGAGCTCAGCGTGCAGCAGAACCTCAACTGCGGCCGACTAGCCAGCTGGGGCTGGCCGCGGGCACTGCTCAACCTGCTCCTGCCCCTGGAGAGCGAGGCCTGCGCCCAGGCGCTGCGCCAGGTGGATCTCGACCCCCATCTGCTCAGCCAATCGGTGGGCGAACTCTCGGGCGGCCAACGGCAACGGGTGGCCATCGCCCGCTTGCTGCGTCAGCAGCCGCAGCTGCTGCTGGCGGATGAACCGCTGGCCAGCCTTGATCCACGCCTGGCGCAGGAGCTGCTGCAGCTGCTGTTGGCCCAGGCCGCTGCGCCGCGGGCGTTGCTGTTGAGCCTGCACAGGCCCGATCTGCTGCAGGGCTTCGATCGAGTGATCGGCTTGCGCCAGGGAAAGATCAACTGGAACCGCCCCGTGGCGCAGCTCCAAAGCGCAGACCTTGAAGCCCTCTACGCCGGCATCGCAGAGCCCAGCCTCGCCCGATGAAACCCGCTGCGCCACTGCTGCTGCTGTTGCCCGCGCTGGTGCTGTTGCCGCTGCTGGTGTTGCTGCCGGGGCTGGTGCATGGCGGCGGCTGGGATCTGATCGGTCAGTTTCTGCTGGCTGCGGTGCAGCCCTCCACAGATCCAGTGGTGCTGGAGTCGCTGCTGCGGGGCCTGGGAGTGACCGCAGGCATGGCCCTGCTGGGCTGGTGCGCGAGCCTGCTGATCGGCATTGCCGCAGGCCTGGCCAGTTCCCGGCTGCTCTGGCGCACCCTGATCGGCCACAGCTGGCCGGCCGAAGGCATCCGGCGTCTGCTGGCGATTCCGCGCTCGATCCATGAACTGATCTGGGGCCTGCTGCTCCTGCAGGTGATTGGCCTGCAACCGGTGATTGCCGTGATCGCGATCGCCATTCCCTACGGGGCCCTGGTGGCGCGGGTGGTGAGTGATCTGCTCGACAGCCTCAACGAACGCAACCTGCAAGCCCTCATGGCCGCCGGCACGGCCCCGCCCGCAGCGCTGCTCTCGGCGATGGGACCACCGTTGTTGCCAGGCTTGATCAGCTACGGCGGCTACCGGCTCGAATGCGCCCTGCGCAGTGCCACGTTGCTGGGGGTGTTTGGCCTTGGAGGCCTGGGGAATGAGCTGATGCTCACCCTGCAATCGCTGCAGTTCCACGAACTGTGGAGTGGTCTCTGGCTGCTGCTGGCAGTGATGTTGAGCCTGGAGGCGGTAATCGGAGCCCTGCGGCGGCGCTGGGGCATGCCAAGCCGCTTCAGCCTGCGGGCGGCCGGCGTGGGGCGCCGGGGCCGGGAGCTGGTGCTTGCTGGCCTGCTGTTGGTGCCGCTGGTGTTCGGGGTGGGACGAGCCCTGGCCATCGAACCGGCAGCACTGCTGCATTGGCAGGCACTGCCACCCTTGGCCCCTGGCGGCTGGCAAGAAGCCCTGGCCCTGCCCTGGCCTTCGCTGGTGTTCAACACAGTGCTGCTCACGCTGCTGGCCGCATCGCTGGCGGTGGGGGTGGCACCGTTGCTGTTGCTGTTGATGGCCCCATGGCCTTGGGGGCAACGCCTGCTGCAGCTGATCTGGGCCATCGGTCGGCTGTGGCCGCCGCCGCTCACGGCCCTGCTGCTGCTGTTTGTGCTTAAACCCGGGGTGATCACAGCCGCCTTCGCTCTCGGCTTTCACAACCTCGGAATCCTGGGGCGCCTGTTGCTGGAGGGCTACGAAGCGGCCGGGCCCCAGCGGCAGGAGGCCCTGGGTTGCAGTGGCTCCGGCCCACGCCTGGCTGTGCTCTACGGACGGTTCAGCGGCCTGGCGCGCTCTTACCTGGCCTACGGCGCCTACCGCGCCGATGTGATCCTGCGCGAAACAGTGGTGGTGGGCCTGGTGGCGGGCACAGGCCTCGGCAGCCAGCTCAACCAGAGCCTGAGCGCTTTTGCCTTTGATCAATTGCTGCTGCTGCTGGTGGCGTACGCGGCGCTCACCCTGCTGGGGGAAGATCTCAGCGACCGCGCCCGCCAACGGCTGCTGCTGCAATGAGTCTTCCGATCCCCCGCAAGCTGATCGTGTTGGGCGACAGCGGCGTGGTGGGCTGGGGTGATCCGGAGGAGGGCGGCTGGTGCGAACGCCTGCGGCGGCACTGGATGGGGCTTCCCAATGGCCCCGTGCTCTATCCGCTGGGGGTGCGCGGCGATGGCCTGGAACGCGTGGCGGCACGGCTTCGCAGCGAGGTGAGCTGCCGCGGCGAACTGCGCCGCCAACACCCCCAGGGGGTCTTGCTGGCCATGGGCCTCAACGATTCCGCCCGCGTCGGCCGCGTGGATGGCCGCCCGCAGCTGGATGCTGATGGCTTTCTGTTTGGTCTGCAGCAGTTGCTCATTCAGGCCAAAACGCTCGCACCGGTGCTGGTGGTGGGGCTCACGCCTGTGGATGAGGCGGTGATGCCTTACGCCGATGTGCTCTGGTACCAGCTCGAGCAGGTGCGCCGCTACGAAGCGCTGCTGGAGGAGGCCTGCTTGGAAGCGGATGTGCCGTTCCTGCCCCTGCTGAACGGACTGTTGCAAGACCCCGCATGGCTGCAATGGCTCTGCAGCGACGGGATCCACCTCAACAATGAGGGGCACCGCCAGGTGTATGAGCGCGTGCGCCACTGGCCGGCGCTGTTGGAGTGGGCCGATCTGCAACCGCTCGGGATCACCAGCGTGAGCCACTGAGCACAAGGCCAGCCAGAGGGGCCTCCCTCATCCGGGGGAGCCATGATCCACCGGCAAGGGGAGGCAGCCACCGGCCGAGGCGAACGAGCGTGAAAACACGCAACCGCTCCATGCCCAATGCACTCCTTCGAGCCCCGCGCCGACTTCAGCCAGCGCAATGCCGCCCTGATGGCGGCTTACCAGCAGTGCCGCAGCACCGCAAACCGCAACGCTCTGATCCACGCCAACCTGCCGCTGGTGTGGCGGGTGGCGCGCCAGGAATCCCAACGCAGCGGCCACAGCTTCGACGACCTCAGCCAAGAAGGCTGCCTGGGGCTGATCAAAGCGGTGGAGCGCTTTGATCCCAGCCGCGGCCTCAGTCTCAGTACCGCCGCCGTGCCCTGGATCCGGGGTGCGATTCGCCACTACCTGCGCGATCGCTCGCACCCCATCAGCGGCAGCCATCACCTGCTGGATCTTTACCGGCGGGGCCAGGCCCTGCAGGTGCAGCGCCAACAGCAGGGCCTGCACCCCCTGCCCGCCGCGGCCCTCGCCACTGAGCTGGGCTGCAGCCTCGAGCGCTGGGAGCTGGCCCTGGCGCGGCGGCGCAGCTTGCAACTGGCCAGCCTGGAGCAACCCCAGTTTGATGACGATGGCGAGCTCTCGTCCTTGGTGGAGCAGCTGCGCGATACCCGCGTGCACGAGCGCTACGCCCGGGTGATCGGCTGGGAGCAGCGGCGGCACCTCTGGCGTGTTCTGCGCCGGTTCGAGCGCCAACAGCGGCGCTTGATCCTGGCGCGGCTGCTGCAGAACCTCACCTGGCGGCAGCTCGCCCAGGGCAGTGGCCTGAGCCCAAAGGCCATGCAACGTCGCGGTGAACGCCTGCTGCTCGAGCTGCGCCATCAGCTCAATCCCCTGCTGAGCCACTGAGGAGGTCAGCCCCAAGCCCCAGGGCTCAGCCCAAGCCCAGCCACTCCGCCGCCGCCATGGCCACCACGGCGGCGATCGTGGTTTGCAGCGCGTTCACCAGCTCATTGCTGAGCCAAACGCAGCGCTGCTGCAACCCCGCACCGATCAGGCTTTCCAGCAGGGTGGCCAACAAACCCACCAACGTGACAAGCCACCAGGCGCTTGCACCTTGCAAGAGGCCAAGCTGCAACATCACCAGCGCCATGAGGCCACTGCCCAGCAGGCTGGCGGCGGTGCCTTCCAGGGAGATCGCCCCCTCGGTACCGGGAGATACCGGCTTGAGCGTGGTGATCAGCACGGTGTGGCGGCCCCATCGCTTACCGATCTCGCTGCCGAAGGTATCGGCCAACTTGGCACTGAAGCTGGCGGCAAACCCGAGCTGCAGCAAGGTGACAGGCGCTGATGGCAGCAGGCTGAGCAGCGCCAGGGCTGCCCCGGTGGCGGCAGATCCCCACACGTTTTCGGGGCCGCGGCGGCCGCCGCGCGATTCCGCCAGCCCCTCGGCCTGCTTGCGGCGAAAGCCAAGCCGGGTCACCAGCGAGCCAAGGCCTAGGTAGAGCACCACAGCCCACCAGCCAGGCCAATCCAAGCTGCCCAGCAGCAGCGTGCCCAAGATGCCGGCATGCACCCAACCCGAGCGCGTGAGCAGGGGCAGGCGCTGGGCCATGGCGATCAGCGCCGCATTGATCAGCAGCGCGAAGGCCCAGTGCTGCAGCCGATCACCACTGAGCAGAACCTGAAGCTCCAGCATCCCCAGCAGGCCCGCGCAAGGCCGACGCAACACAGGCCCCAGCTCAACACAACCGCGCCCGCTTCTGTTGCACTGCCCTAAGGGACAAGCCTGTAAGCGCCTCTGGCAACGGATAATCCAGC
>NZ_JBIPMN010000180.1:0-5012 GCF_044369115.1 Vulcanococcus sp.
GCTCGGCGAGCTCCACCTCTTCCACCAGCCAGCGGTGGCTGCGGCATTGGACGACCGCCCCTGCAGTGGGGATCGCAGTGGTTTGTAAAGCTGCTTCCGGCATCAGGGCGAGTGAGGGGCCCTTGACCAAGTGTGCGGTGCAACCGCTGGGTTGCGCAGCAGAACTGCAGCAACTTGATGCGCAGCCTCAGCAGCTATGCAGATAGCGCATAGATCACGTGTATTGGGTCTAATCATCGCGCCTCCTGATGGAACAGCGCTGGGTGGTGCTGCAGATGCTCGAGCGTGTGCGTCAGGACAGGCGGCAGCCCCTCTGTGTAGGGCAACAACAGCCAGAGCGGGCTGGGCAATGCCGTGCTGAGTGCAACCGGCTTGAAGTCATGCGCCCACTGCCCTGCACGGCATGCCCATGGATCGAGAGCGATAGCCAGTGGCGTTTCATGCAGACGCGTGATCCAGCGGGCAGGAGTGCTGCAGCTGTTGCCGATGCTTTTGAGCTTGAGGCCACGATTCAGCAGCGCCTTGTGCAGTCCTGGGGCAAGCCCGCGATGGGGAGCCAGCACGGCTGAGATCGCTGCGGGGTCCAAAGATTTGGGGATCGCAAGGGCAAGGTTCAGCGCACCCAGCTCCAGCAACCGCAGGCCCGAGGTTTCGCTCTCTTTAACGGCATGCAACTCCAGGCCTGAGATCAAGGCAGCATCGAGGACACCTTGATGGATCAGTTCTGCCCATTCGCCGACAGGGCGAAACCGCACGGGTGTTGGCAGCAGCCATCCGCACCCTTCCAGAAGGTGATGGTGCAAGAGGTCGGCTCCGACACGCGCTACCCCTGCATCCAGACGATGGGCACGGGAGCCGAGACGCAGCAACCGCATGGCTGTGCTGGTGCCAAAACGGCAGCGCTTGCGCACGCGCGCGTCACGGTTGAGGCCAAAGTCGCTGGCCAGGGCCCGGTAGCGGCGGCTCACTGTGGGCTGGCTCAGGTTGAGCAACTGGCTGGCTTGCACGGTGGTGCCACTCAGCTCCAGCAGATCAAGCAGACGGATGTCGTGCAAGAGCTCGGGCAACCGGTACGACTGCGTGTCTGTAGGAACGGTGCTTGGAATGGATGTCATCGGCAGCCTCCCCGGCTGGACTGAAGGCAGCCTCCAAACGACAGGGGCAAAACACGGCTTTCTTGCTGCGAAAAAGCAAAAGCAGATCAGCCAAGCAAGCTGGTGCAGTCGCTTTGGCTTGCTTCTTCGCATGAAAGCTTGCCGTTGCTGGCGCCAGCAAGCAGGCTGGGGAGCATGACCTCTCCCTTGCGCTGCCACCTGTTGATCGGCCCGCCCGCCAGCGGCAAAACCACCCTGGCCGGGGTGCTGGCCGAGCTCACCGGTGCGGTGGTGCTCTCCACCGATGTGGTGCGCAGCGAGATCTTTGGCGATGCCGCCGTGCAGGGCCCTTGGAGTGACATCGAAGCCCGGCTGCATCAGCGCATTCGCGACTCAATCGCCGCTGGCATTCCGGTGATCGTTGATGCCACCCATGCCCGCCGGCCCTGGCGACTGGCGATCACCCAGGCACTTGTGCTCCCGGCTCCGGTGGAATGGATCGGTTGGTGGCTCTACACGCCGCTCTCAACCTGCTTGCAGTGGAACCAAACTCGCAAGCGGCTGGTGCCCGAGCCGGTGATCCGTGAGATGGCCGCCGCTTTGGCCGATCCGGTATTTGGCCCCACCCGGGCAGAAGGCATGGCCTCAGTGGTGGCGGTGGTACCCACACATGTCCGCGAGCTGGAGCCGCTGCTGCGCGATGAGCTGGCCCGGCTCGATCACCGCATTCGCTCGGCCCGCAACCGTGAGAACCGGTTTGCGCTGCATGGCTACTCGCGACTGCTTGATGTCGAGCGTTTGCTGTATCTGCTGCGGCTACTCACCACTTACCCCGAACTTGAGGCTGCAGACCCCGCCAACAGGGCCGAGCTGGAGGCGATCGTCTCACCCCTTCCCGAGGGTGATTTGGCCGATCGGGCGGCGGCCTACCTGCGCCGGCTGCATGGCGAGTGCTACGGCGATGCCGCTGCCATTCGTGCTGATCTGGCTTGGCTGGAAGCCAACGGCTTCTGCAGTTCTGAGCCGGAGCAAGCACCGATCAAGCCTCCCCCAGCGGTGAGGGCTCCAAAGAGCGATGAGCTTTGGAATGGAGGCGTCAACGGTGGTTACCTGCCCCTGGGCGATGCGCCGGTGTTCGCTCGCGTGTTCACGCTGCTACGGCATGTGCTGCAACAACCGTTTGACCGTGCTGCGGGTACGCCGTTGCCTGAGCACCTGATCAATCAAATCGAAGCCATCCCCGGTGCCTATCTGCCTGGGGAGGCGGCAACCCTGCGCAAAGACCTCGAGAAGCTGCTCACGCCCTACGGCTTTCGCTCACGCCATGACAACGTGCGCCATGGCTATGCCATTGGCACAGCGCTGCTATCGGCCAACCGTCTGCGCGAGATCCATGGTGTTGTGAGCCAGGCCGCCGGACGGCTAGCCGATCCGAGCGCTCAGCATTTGTTGGTGGAGCTGGAGCAACGACTCAGCTGGGGAGGAATCGACACTGAAATCACGAGCCCAGTACGGGCCTTTGCCAATCGCTCGATCGTGAGCAGTGACCTGGTGCGGCCCGATTCTTTGGCGGCTGAGCGCCAGGCCGAACGCTTGGAGACCGCAATCGTCGAACGTCGACGGGTGGAGCTGGAGCGCTACGCCTCGGTGGCGTCCTATGCCGACAGCCCCAGCGGTACCTTTCGGGCTTGGCCACTGCAACTGCTGTTTCACAACATCGGCTGGTATCTGGTGTTTGAGGAAGACAGCGTCGGCACGGGCGTAGGCCTGATCCGCTGCGAGCGGATCGACCGGCTGGCCCTGCGTCGTAGCGAACGGGGCTACCGCCGCAACGATGAGGCCCATGCAGAAGCCATGAGTCGCCTGGAGACATTGCTGCACTTGAGCGGTGGCATTTATTTCGGTGACGACCTCAACAGCCAGTTGCAGCTGTGCACCCCGACGCCAAAGACACGCGCCAAAGCGATGCTGACCTTGCGGTTCTGCTGCCAGGGCTGGAGTTTTGCCTTTATTCGTGAAGGCTTGCAGCGTTATCCGCTTGAGCACACCCGCTACAGCAAGGCTTTGCCCGGTGACACGTGGTGGAACCACCCCAAGGCACCGCATGTGCTCGAACCCGGCTCTGCGGCAGATACGCATCCCTATCCAGTGGAGCTGGATCTGCCGCAGTGGACCGTGGCCCGTGATGTGGACCTGCGCAATTGGCTGTTTGGTTTTGGCGCCGGCATCCGCATCGAAAGCCCGGCTGACCTAGCGATTGAGCATCGCACTTGGCTGCAGCGGGGACTGGCGGTGTATGGCAGCTGACGCTGAGGTGTGCTGCTCAGCCAGCTGACTCTGGATGTGCTCCAGAGCGGTTTCCAAGAGGTACGCGGCCAAGTTGGAGACCGAGCGGCCTTGCAGGTCAGAGCTTTCCAGCAGTTGTTTGTAGAGGCGGTAATTGACCGTGATCGAAATGCGCTGAGGCTTGCGAAACAGGACGGACATGATCGAGAGGCGATGGATGCAATTGGATGCAAAGTGCTGTCCCCTGCGACTCATCGTGGTCTCATTGCAATCCTTTTGTCACGAACTATTCGCCGTCTGAATAGCTACGGCTCAAAAGGCTTCATTTGCCCCCCGTTGTTGATGGAAGCTGTCTCGATTGCCCATAGGCCATTGAGCAATGCGTGGGCCTGGGTGTAATTGACCTCCCGAAACTGGGACCCCGAAACTGGGACCCCGAAAGTGGGACCCCGAAAGTGGGATGGTCAGCGTGTGGCTGACATCAAGCCTTCATTGCTGTGATGCAGCCGGCGCTGTTCGCTCCAACAGCAGTTGCAACTTCTGGTCCTGCCGCTCCAGCACCGAGAGAAAGCCGGCAGCAGTGATGCCCAGAATCATCAGCCAAACCAATGAGGTCCATGCCACAACTGACCATGGGTGAATCGCATGCGATGGCCAAGCCGTTGCCGACAAGCCAAACCCACGCCTGGATGAAGGCTGGCTTGGCGGCTGATCAGCAGGATCGATTCCAAGGTCCAGCACCAGCTTGAGCAACGCTTCTGGTGTGGCTGGAACCAATGCCGAGCACGCTTCTGTCTCTGTGACGCGATCGGCGAGCAGCTGGCGGCATCGCTGCAGACCACCACCAGCCCAGAACAGACCCCAGGCCCGTTTGTCGAGCTCCAAAGCCACCCAGCGGTGAGGCCGCACATCGTTACGCATCAACTGCGCGGCTTTGGCTGGCGACCAGCTGCGCCCAGAGGCCAGAGAGGGCTGGGATTCCAGCAGCAACCGGCCTTGAGGATCGCGGGTGTAACCCGTGGCGATCTGCAGCGAGAAGACGTCGATGATCTGCACGCGGCCACTGGGGATGCCCCGAGGTCGGGTCGGCGAGCAAAAAATCAGGGCGCCCCGCATCTCCCCAATGCAACGCATGACGCTCACATTGCTGGGCATAGCTGGCTGGCGTGGGACACCCATTGTGCTGGAGCCAGCCATCTCTACCGGCTCGGCGATCACCGCATTGCGCGTGCAAGATCAAAACTATGCGCAAGCTGAATAAACCAGCGAACGGCGTTGATCTGAAAACCCGACTTGAGGACCTGCAGACAGAATTTCAATCGGACCATCAATCAACTTGCGTCTATTCTTGGCACAGGCAAGAAAGCTGTCCCAGCAATGGTTTTGCAGTGTCTGCTTGAAAAAACGACAGACGATCCCGAAGTGCGAAGGCTGCGGTGATTGGCGTGACGAACGCGAGCCTAAGCCTGACCGCCAAGCTCTTTAGATTTTCTCCCGAATCGAGTCAACAATTGACACCAGAAACGTGCTTTGACAAGCGCTCATGGCGGCCCAATCCTGATAGAACAGTCGGGCCTCAAAGAGGTGTGGCGGTCTCAGACCTCGTCTGAGAACCAGGGAGCCTGGAGGTCT
>NZ_JBIPMN010000181.1:0-5011 GCF_044369115.1 Vulcanococcus sp.
CAGCCATTTATGAGCCAACAAAGTTCCTAGCAAGCTACCTGACAGAAGACCTGCTGTCGCTCTTTTCATTGGATGCGAAAGCGGAACTTGAGCTCGAAGGCTCAATCACGATTCCAACGGGAATTCCGCTGGTTAGCGCAATGCTCGGGCTGGATGCCAGCCTGGCTCTCGGGCTCAGCCTGATCTCAACCCTAACAGCAGAAGACCTAGAAGCTCTCGGCAGCAAGATCAGTGAGATTCAGAAAGATAGCAGCCTGAGTAGCAGCGAAAAGACAAAACAGATTGCAGTACTTGTTGGAAAAGCCACCAAAGAAGGGCTTGGCACAGACCTCTCGAAAAACTCTCTAGAAGTGAGTCTGGAGCCCTATGTTGGCCTTGTTCTTGGCATTCCAAACTACAACATCTCGGGTCGACTAGGAATCTACTTTGACTATGAGCTGGGAACCGAACGTCAAATCGTTAGCCCAGACGGAACAATCGAAGGCAGCGACGAGGGGATTGAACAACGAATCAAATTCAGTGATTACTATGGCGAACGAGCAAGCGGCAACTACAACTACAACCCCACCTTGGGTTCGCTGCGACTCGATCTTGATCACAACTACGACTTCCTGCTTGCACGCAACTCGCTCGACGACAGTCGGTTTGGCAGCTTTGACGAGGCGTATGGCCGCAATTCCTGGCTGCTGAATCTGCAGATCGAACCGCTCAATCTGCGTGGACTGATCGGCAGCTCAAGCGTGAGCTACGACAAAACCCTGCTCGCCAAACTCGGCGATCAACTGATCGATCGCATCGACTGGATCAGTGTGGCTGGCTCCAGCCTCGTCACCCCCCGTGGGGTGGATCTGTTCTTTGCCGATGCCAAGTTCCTCAATTCGCCGGCAAGCAACGCTCTGCGCAATGCTCTCAAGCGGCAGTACCCCAGCCTGAGTGATCAGGAGCTGGGGCGCCTACTGAGCCTTGTGGTCGACAACGGCATACCCAAACGCGTGTCCTATGCGCTGGCTGATGCCCAGGCGCTTGAGGAACGCATTGCCGCCATGCAGAGCGTGGTGAGAGTGCGCTCTGTAAGCGACGTGAAGAGCACGATCGCCCCCACCGATCGCTTCCGTTTGCGCTACGAGGAGAATAACGACGAAGCTGCGGTTGACAACTATCTCTACTACAGCTTAGCCCAGGCAAAATACATCGAGATCAATCCCAAACTCACCACCAACTTCGCCTCAATTGAGCTTGACCTGATCTCAGAAGGTAAAAATATTGAGCTTGATCTGCACTTCTACGACGGCAGCCGCTGGCGCCTGCTCGGCAATGTGGTGGACACCCTCGATGGCAAGCCAATCGTGCGGCTGGCCAATGGGAGCGTGGAATCGATTGGGTTCAACTACCGCGAAACAGCCCAGCCCGATCCCGACCGCTATGTGCACAACAGCGGCACCCTCAGCCTGCAGCTGGCGCTGGTGCACATGGATCGCCCTGGCGCCACAGCCGATGAACAGCGGCTGCTGGAGCTGGCCCGCAACGGCGAACTGCGGCTGCGGCTGAGCGACAGCGGCGAAACCGATCCCCAGGTCACCTTCGCCGGCGCCCCGCGGGTGGAGCGGGGCGGCGCGATCTACACCAAAGCCGCCGACGCCGGCGCCGTGTTGCGCCAGGCGCCCACCACCGCCTGGTCGAACGAGCTGGCCTCCGGCGCCGTGCAGTGGCTGATGCCAGCCGCCTTCCAGCCCCTGGCCGAACGCAGCGACCTGGCCTTCCTCACCAGCAGCAACAAGGCCACCCGCAGCGCCGGCATCGCCCAGAACCTCAACCCTCACGCTCCCCTGGCGGTGCAGCTGGCGCTGCACCAGATGGAGGGCCGCAGCAGCAGCCACCTCTCAGCCAGCCAGAGCGGCACCCTCGCCAGCGCGGTGCAGGGGGTGATGCGCTTCACCCACGACCCGATCGCTGATCAGGCCTACAAGTCGTACATCGGCGCCGATGGGCGCGTGCGCATCGCCGCCCGCAGCTTCGACGGCCAGGACTGGCTCGACATCGCCACCCTCGGCGGCCTGACACTCAAAGAAGGTGAAACCCACGCGCCCGATCTGGTGGCCATCAACGGCCAGCTGGTGGTGGCGTCCTGGAACAGCGACAGGGCACTGGTTACCTACCTGATCGATCCCCAGGCCGCCCCCGGCAGCGCCCTGCGGGAGGTGTTGCCAACCAGCGTGAGCCTCACAACACGCCAGGGCAGCGCCGCTGCTGGCGACAACCAGTGGGGCAGCGCCAGCAGCACCGCCCGCAGCAACCGCGACCTGCAGCTTGGCCTGGAGAAACGGCTCGATCTCAGCGCCAGCAGCACCTCGCTGCAGAAGGCCTATTACCTCTCGCTGCTCGATCCGATCCAGCAGGTGTACGCCACCTCAAGCAACGCGCTGCGCCTGCCGATTGAGGGCTACGGCGCTGTAGCGAACAGCCAAAACCTGCTCGACGCAGCCCAGACCTGGGCCAGCGGCGCCCGCACGGAGTCCCAACTCAAGGCCCTGCTGGGCTTTGGCGAGAAGTCGAGCCAGGGGCTGTTCAGCACCGGTCGGCCCGGCAGCTCACTGGCGACGGTGCGCGGCACATCCTTCATTGAATACGCCTCCGCCGCCCAACTCACAGCCCACCTGCGGGAATGGGGCTCAGGTTCGGTGTTTGTGGTGGTGGGCGATGCCGATGGCAACGCCATGGTGTGGAACTACGACGGCGACGCCTACACCCGCACCAGCGCCGATCGCAGCAAGCCGGAGGCCGTGCTCAGCTCGGGCCGCGTGTACAACCTGACCGGGCTGGTGCCGGAAGGGATCTCGGTGGTCTACAAGCCCACCGACCAGAAGGATTCCCTGATCGGCAACTGGGGCGGCCTGGTGAATGCGGCCAATGCCGACTACCGCCAGCTGCCCGGGGCCGTGCTGCGCACCGCCGAGCTGCACACCCGCGACGACCTGGTGGCCGGCGGCAACGTGGCTCTGCTGGTGACCGGTACCGCCAAGGGCCTCAGCAACCAGCTCCAGAGCAGCTTCAGCCCCAACGAGCTGGGCGGCGCACTGGCTTCCAGCTACAGCTATGCCGATGGCACCCAGGTGCTGCGCTACTTCTCCAGCGAGCGCATCGCCGATGCCAATGGGGTGTACCACTGGTTTGACGCCGGCAATGTGGCGCCGCTGCAGCTCAGCGCCCACAGCAGCAGCGGCCTCACGGCGTCCCAGCAGGCCACCGCCAGCCTCAACAGCGGCGGCAGCCTGGGCGGGCTCGGCTGGATCTGGACCGCCGCCAATCCCCTCAGCCGCGGACGGCTCAACAGCCTGGATGCCAGCTCCGGCATGGGCTTCATCGATGCCAACAGCCTCAACCTGGCCGTCACCGGCAATGGTTGGGGCCAGCAACTGGCAGGCCAGAGCAGCCTGAATCTGCTGCCGGGCTCGTTGCAGCTGCTGCCCACCAACCAGACACCGGAGCTGTTCTTCTCCAGCCAGGCGGGCCAGAGCGCCAACAACCTGCACCTCTCGCTCACCGCCGGCGCCCGCAGCGAGCTGGGCGTCGTGCTGCACGGCGACGAACTGCTCAATCCTCAGCTCTATTCCGGCAGCCAGGCCCTGAGCTCGGCCGGCATGCTGGCCTCCTTCTTCGGCGGCAGCCGGCCCTTCCTCAGCCGCGGTGACTATGTGCCGCTGGCCTTTTTCCGCGACGGCGATCGCCTCTTCTACGGCAACCTCAATGCGCCGGTTGAGCTCTCCGCCACGGCCAGCCCCAATCCCCAGCTGTTTGCTGGGTTAACAAGCCAGGCCGTCACGCCCCTGGGCTTTGAAGGCGCCGTTTCCGACTATGTGAGCTACGGGGTGAAGCAGCCCTACGGGGCTGCCGTGCTGGAACTGATTCGCAGCATGCCGCCATCGACAGGCAGCAACTACTTCCAATTCGTCGACAACAACTTCAAGCCTCTCAATATCGGCACGGTGATCCACGCACCGATGGTGCCGTTGTTCGGCGCCGGCAGCGGTGATCGCCAGATCATCGTGCGCGACCTCACCCCCTGGTCGCCGGATCAGGCCTCGCTGGTGGTGCAGGGCCTGCGCGACATCAGCCTGGGCCGGGGCGAGCCCGACTCGGTGGTGCTCGAGCAGATGCGGCTGGTGGGCACCTACACCGAAGCGGCCCAAAGCCTGCAGAGCTTTGTGGCTTATGCGTGGAACGACCCGATTCTCAAATATGGCCTGCTGAATGAGGCGCTGCCGGTGGCGGGGCTCGACAGCACCACATGGCTGGATGAATTCCGCAAGGTCTACACGGGCATTGAGATCCCCCAGAGCCTGGATCTGGTGAGTGCCAGTTATCCCTCGCTGGTGAACAACACACTGTTCAGCCCGATCGCCGCCGATGCGGTTGTGGGCGGCTACCTACCCCTGCCGTTTGTGGGCACAGGCCGCACCGATCAGCTGGTGCTCAACAACACCATCGGTGCGGGCGTAAACCTGAAGTTTGCCTTTGAGGCTTGGCCCTTCAGCGGCACGCTGGCGAGCCTCAAGATCCCCTTCTTCAAGCCGCGCACCTGGTCGGTGAAGGTGAACTCAATCACCGGCGGCCCGCTGATGGGTGAATTCGAGGTGTTCCTCGATGAAAACCGCAACATCGGCCTCGATGCAGGCGAACTGAACAAGCAGATCAACCAGGCCTTCTATCAGTTCGATCTCACCAGCCGGATCGACCAAATCCTGCTCGATTCCAGTGATGAGGCCAATCGGGTCTGGAACGGGAGTGATGCCTATGCGGTGCTACGCCAGAACGGCCTTCCGGATTTCCGCTCCGGACTGATCATCACCCGCCCAGCAGCTGCTGGCTCGGTGGTGGATGTGATCACCGGCCTGGCCAACAACTCCACCGACAGCTCCCGGGCCGATCTTTCGATCGCCGACACCCACTGGGAGTCGGTGAAGAACAGCGCACTGCTGGATTACATCCCCGCCTCGTTCAGCACCGTGCCTGG
>NZ_JBIPMN010000034.1:0-16714 GCF_044369115.1 Vulcanococcus sp.
CACGGCGATGCAATCGATCTCCACGCGGGCGCCCTTCGGCAGGGCCGCCACTTCCACGCAGGCCCGCGCCGGCGACACACCGGCTCCGAACACCTCGGCATAGAGGGCATTCACCTTGGCGAAATCGCCGAGGTCGGCCAGAAACACGGTGGTGCGCACCACCTGTTGGGGGGTGCAGCCTGCTTCGTTCAAAACTGCTTTGAGGTTGCTCAGCACCTGACGGGTTTCGGCCTCCACATCGCCGCTGCCCACCATCGCGCCCGTTGCCGGATCCAGGGCGATCTGGCCGCTGCAATAGAGCACCCCGCCAGCCTTCACGGCCTGGTTGTAAGGACCCACGGGCGCCGGAGCAGCGCTCGTGGTCACGGCTTCGATCGTGGGGCTGGTCATGCTGGAGGGAAGATGGGCGCTGAGCCTATGGCCAGAGCGCCTGATGCGAATCGAGCTGTCCAACCCTGAGTTGCCGCTGCGGCCCCAGGTGGAGCTCGATGGGCTGTGGCATCGCTACAGCGGTGCGGCTTCCACGGGCGACTGGACCCTGCGTGATATACACTTCCAGCTCCGTACCGGTGAATTGGTGGGCCTACTGGGGCCATCCGGTTGCGGCAAAACCACGCTGCTGCGCCTGATTGCAGGCTTTGAGCAACCGGATCGCGGTGTGGTGCGCATCGGCGGTCAGGAGGTGGCCGGCCCGCACCGCTGGTTGCCGCCGGAGCGGCGCGGCGTGGGCATGGTGTTTCAGGACTACGCCCTCTTCCCCCACCTCGATGCCTGGCGCAATGCCTGCTTCGGGTTGCGCCGCGGGCAGGACAGCAGCCGCGCCGCCTGGTTGCTGGAGCTGCTTGGCCTTAAAGGGCTGGAGCATCGCTACCCGCATGAGCTCTCCGGCGGCCAGCGCCAGCGTCTGGCCCTGGCTCGAGCCCTCGCGCCTGGCTGTTCGCTGGTGCTGCTGGATGAACCCTTTTCCAACCTGGATGTGGAGGTGCGCTTGCGGCTGCGGGCTGAGCTCCCCGGCGTGTTGGCGCGCTGCGGCGCCAGCGGTGTGATCGTGACTCACGATCCGGAGGAAGCCCTGGCCATCTGTGATCGGGTGGCGGTGCTCGAATCCGGCCATCTGCACCAGTGCGCCAGCCCCCAAGACCTGGTGGCAGCGCCGGCCACAGCCTTTGTGGGGCGCTTCGTGCTGCAGAGCAACCTGCTCCCCGCCCGCTGGCAGGGCAGCACTCTCACCACGGCCTTCGGCGCCCTGGAAGCACCGGCAGGCGTGCAGCTTCCTGCTCCGTCGGAGACAGGAGATCTGCAGGTGTTGGTGAGCCCCCAGGGCATCCTGCTCACCCCGGATGACAACGCCGAGGCCTGGGTGCTGGGTCGCGAATTTCTTGGCCGTGAATGGCTGTATCAGGTCCAATGCGGCCAAGGCAGGCTGCGCCTGCGGCTGCCGCTCGAGCACGACTACAACCGCGGTCAGCGCTGCCGGCTGCGGTTGCGGGCGGGTGAGCCGGTGCGGCTGTTCCCCGCTGGTGTGGATCTGGTGGCTGCCGCCGCCACCGCTCCCCTCTGATTCAGCCCGGCGCGATCAGCCCTTCCAAAGGTCTTTGCTGCCGCGCAGCTGGCGCAGGCTGTCGGCATCCGCCGCCCGCACAAACAGGTTGGTGGCCCGCTCAAGGCCGATGCTGCTGGGAATGGTGGGTTCATTCCTGGCCCTGAGCGCCTCCACGGCCGCCAGCCGCTGCTGAATGGCGCCATCACCGGGTTCCTGCGCTGCCGCCCAGCGCAGGTTGCCGGCGGTGTATTCGTGGGCGCACCACACCTGCGTGGCCTCTGGTAGGGCAGCTAAGGCCTGCAGCGAGGCGTGCATCTGCTCCGGTGTGCCTTCAAACAGGCGGCCGCATCCCGCGGCAAACAGCGTGTCGCCGCAGAACAGATGGCCGCCGTCATCCCCGGCTGGTGGCAAATAGAAGGCGATGTGATGGGCGGTGTGGCCTGGCACGGCCAGCACTGCAACGGAGCGACCCAGCAGCTCCAGCTGATCACCACCCTGCACCGCCAGCGTTTGCAGCGGGATGCGGGCTTGATCGGCGCCACTGGCGATCACGGCCGCCTCGGGCCAGCGCTGCAGCAAGCCCGGCGTGCCGCCGATGTGGTCGTGGTGGTGGTGGGTGTGCAGGATCGCGCTGAGCTCAAGCTCTTGCTGCTCGAGCCAGCCGATCACCGGTTCGGCAACGGCCGGATCCACCACCACTGCCAGGCCGGGGCTGGCGCCATGCAACACGAACACATAGTTGTCGTTCAGCACCGGGATCAGCGACACCCGCTCGGCGATTGGGGCCGTGGTGAGGGCCTGTTGCATCGTTAAAGTCCCGGTTCAGGCTGCCTCCCATGATCACCGTCGCGCTGGCCAAGGGAGCCCTCCTCAAGGATTCCGTGGCGCGCTTTGCCGCCGCCGGGCTCGATTTCGCCGCCGTGCTGGAGCCCGGCAACCGCCAGCTGATGGTGCCAAGCGCCTGTGGCCGGGCCCGCGCTCTGCTGGTGCGTAACGCGGATGTGCCGGTGTATGTGGCCTACGGCCAGGCCCAGCTCGGGGTGGTGGGCTACGACGTGCTCCGCGAACACCAGTTGCCGGTGGCCCACCTGGTGGATCTCGGTTTCGGCGGTTGCCGCATGAGCGTGGCGGTGAAGGCCACCAGCCCCTACCGCCGCGCTGCCGATCTGCCGGCCCACTGCCGCGTGGCCAGCAAGTTCACCCGTTGTGCTGAGGAGTACTTCGAAGCCCTCGATCTGCCGGTGGAGCTGATCCACCTCGCTGGTTCCGTGGAGCTCGGGCCGATCACCGGCATGAGTGAAGCGATTGTGGATCTGGTGGCCACTGGCCGCACCTTGGTGGAGAACGGCTTGATCGCGATTGAAGACCTGTTCCACTCCACCGCGCGCTTGGTGGGTCATCCCCTGTCGCTGCGTCTGGATGGCGGCGAGCTGCAGGGGATCGTGGATCAGATCGCGGCGGTATCCAGCCGGCCGGCGGCCTGATGGCCCATCTCGATCGGCAACGGCTGCTGCGTCTGCTGCCCTACCTGGGCCGTGATCGACGGCGCCTGTTGCTCACCCTGGTGCTGTTGATTCCGGTGGCGGGTGCGGCTGCGGTGCAGCCGTTGCTGGTGGGGCAGGCGATTTCTGCCCTGCGCCAGGAGCCGGTGCTCGCCTGGCTGGAGCCGATGTCTCTGGCGCAGCAGCTGCGCACCCTGGTGTTGTTGCTGCTGGTGGCCGTGCTCGTGCGGCTTGGCTTGCAGGGCCTGCAAAGCTTCAACGTGCAGGCGGTAGGCCAGCGCCTCACGGCCCGCATCCGCAACGACTTGTTCGCCCACGCGCTCGATCTCTCGTTGCGCTTCCACGACCGCACGCCGGTGGGCAAGCTGCTCACCCGCCTCACCAGTGATGTGGATGCCCTGGCGGAGGTGTTCGGCAGCGGCGCGGTGGGCTTGCTGGCGGATCTGGTCACCCTGCTGGTGATCGCCGCCACGATGATCGCGATCGAGCCGCGGCTGGGCGTGTTGCTGCTGGCCTCCCAGGTGCCGGTCACGCTCACCATGCTCTGGCTGCAGCGCCGCTACCGCAAGGCCAACTACCGGGTGCGCGAAGAGCTCAGCCAGCTCAACGCCGATCTGCAGGAAAACCTGCAGGGGCTCGAGGTGGTGCAGATGTTCCGCCGCGAGGCCTACAACTCCTCCCGCTTTGCCAAAACCACCGAGGCCTATCGCCAGGCGGTGAACGGCACGATCTTCTATGACTCGGCCATCTCTGCCCTGATCGAGTGGGTGTCGCTCGGGGCGATTGCCTTGGTGCTGGCCCTGGGGGGCTGGATGGTCACGGCAGGGGCCATGGGCCTGGGCACACTCACCACCTTCATCCTCTATTCCCAGCGTTTGTTTGACCCGCTGCGGCAGTTGGCTGAGCGCTTCACCCAGATCCAGGGCGGCCTCACAGCGGTGGAGCGCATCGGCGAACTGATGGAAGAGCCGATTGAGATTCAGGAGCTGCCCCAGGAGCAGCGCTCTGCAGCGGCTTTGCTGAGTGGCGGTATGCGCAGCAGTGCTGGTGAGGTGGTGTTCGACAACGTGTCGTTCGCTTACCGCTCCGATGATCCGATCCTCACCAACCTCTCCTTCCGCATCGCACCGGGGGAGCACGTGGCCCTGGTGGGACCCACCGGTTCCGGCAAGAGCACGGTGATCCGTCTGCTCTGCCGCCTGTACGAACCGCAGCAGGGCCGGATCCTGCTCGATGGCATCGACATTCGCGAACTGCCCATCCCCACCCTGCGCCAGCGGCTGGGCGTTGTGTTGCAAGACACCTTCCTGTTCAGCGGCAACGTGGCCGATAACCTCCGCCTCGATGCGGCCATCAGTGACAGCGACCTGCAGCGCCTCTGCCAGGAGCTGGGCCTCGAGCCGCTGCTGCAGAGCCTGCCCCAGGGGCTCGACACAGAACTGCGCGAACGCGGCGGCAATCTCTCCTCCGGCGAACGCCAGCTGCTGGCTGTGGCGCGGGTGGCCATTCGCGACCCGTCGGTGCTGGTGATGGATGAGGCCACCGCCTTTCTCGATCCCTCCACCGAAGCCACCCTGCAGCGCGATCTCGATCGGCTGCTGCGCGATCGCACCGCCATCGTGATCGCTCACCGCTTGGCCACCGTTGAAGCGGCCGATCGCATCCTGGTGCTGCAGCGGGGCCGGCTGATCGAGCAGGGCAGTCATGTTGCCCTGCGGGCTGCCGGTGGCCTTTACGCGCAGCTGGCCGAACTCCAGGAGCGCGGGCTGGCCAGGCTCTGAACCTCCGCCGATCGGCGCGGCCAGCCCTGCTCCTCCAGCCATGTGTTGATCAGGGCGGCCATGGGCACCGGTGCTGTTCGCATCGGTAGGTGCCCTTCTCCCTCCAGCACCTCCACTTGATGCTCGGGGCTGTAGCCCGCCAGATGGCGCACGTAGCGGGGCTCCATCACGGTGTCGCGGCTGCCCACCAGCCAGAGGCTGGGCACCTGCAGCTGGGCTACCAGGCCTGGCAGCTGGCGCACGGCGCCCCGTTGCATGCTCGAAGCCAGCAGGCCGCGGGCAGCCCGCAGTTCCGCGACCAGCGGGCTGCGGATCGCCTCGGTGCCGGGCAGCTGCGCCAGCCAGCCCGGCCGCCAGCGCAGGAAGGCGGCGCCACCGCGGCGCACCATGCGGAAGGGCCGCGGCTGAAACACGCCGCCACCCGAGGCCACCTGCACCACGCCTGCCAATTGGCAGCCGAGATGAGGCGCGGCATGCACCACAAGGCTCCCGCCCAGTGAATGACCCACCAACACCACTGGGCGTTCACCGGCCTGTTCGAGAGCGGCTTCGGCCAACCAACGGCCGTAGCTGGCCAGGCTGGGCTGCAGACCCCTCGGCCGCGGCGCACGACCGAAGCCCGGCAGGTCTGGTGTCCAGCACTCCCAATCGGGGCTGAGCGCTTCGGTGAGGGGCTGCCACAGACGGCCTGAGAGCAGCCAGCCGTGCACACACACCAGCAGGGGGGAGCGCTCCAGGGGGCTTCCGGTGGTTGAAGGGTCTCCAGCCTGCATCAGCTTTGGCCAGAGTGGGAGAAGATCATGCCAATGCTTAGCTCTCCCCCCACCGAGCTTGATGTCCTCTACGGGCAGGGTTTCCGGCTGTGCCCCACCCCGAACCCCCAGCTGAGCCTGGTGCTCAGCACCCAGCGGGAGATTGATCTCTACGAACTGGAACAGCTCTGTGATGCGGTGGGCTGGAGCCGCCGTCCTCTGCGGCGCGTGCGCAAAGCCCTGGACAACAGTCTGCTGGTGGTGGGCCTATGGCGGCATGATCCACGGCTGCCCCGCCTGGTGGGCTTTGCCCGCTGCACCGGTGATGGGGTGATCGAGGCCACCGTGTGGGATGTGGCGGTGCACCCCCTGTATCAGGGGGTGGGGCTCGGCAAGCAGCTGATGACCTACGTGATCGATCTGTTGCGCGCTCAGCAGGTGGAGCGGGTGACCCTGTTCGCCGACCCCGGCGTGGTGCAATTCTATGGGGCCCAAGGCTGGGAGCTAGAGCCTCAGCAGCGCCGCTGCGCCTTTTGGTACGCCCCCTGAGCTTCAGCCTGGTGGGTGATCGCGGCGTTGGCACTGCCACTCGCGGCGAACGCGGCGCAGCCAGCGGTTGGGCATCACTGGTGACGCCCCCATTCGTTTGCCCGGCTCTGGCTCAATCACATTCTGGCGAGATCAGCGGTGTTGCACCTTCGCTGCTGTAGTAGCGATCAGCCAGTTGCTGAGGGCTCATGCCCCGTCGCCAGGCCTGCCGCAATTGGGCATTGCGCCAGGCCGTAGCCAGCACACCCTGGCGTTGCCAGCGGCGGCCATTCACCTGCAGCGGGCATCCCAGCCGGCGGATCGGAGCCAGACGCTGCAGCCGCTGAACCAGGAGCAGATCCTCCATCAACGGCAGCGGTGGGATACCGCCGCCACGCTCCAGTAGTGCGCGGGGCAGCAGCAATCCCTGATCGCCATAGGGCAGCTGCCGCAGCTGGCTGCGCAGCCGCACGACGAACTCGAGCAGTCGTAGCGGTAGCCCTGGCCCCTGCACCGCCAGATCGAAGGCCCAGGCCGCCTCCGGCGCTGCCATCGCTCGCTGCAGCGCCTCGGGCCATCTCGGTTGGAGTCGGGCATCGGCGTGCAGCAGCAACAGCCAGGGAGCGGTTGTGGCCGCCACGCCGCGCTGCAGTTGCCGTCCACGGCTGGCCGTGGTGTGAATCACCTGAGCTCCCCCTAGGCCTGCCAGCTGGGCCGTGCCATCACGGCTGCCGCCATCCACCACCACCAGCTCCGCAATCAGACCGGCCGGACCGGCCGCCAGATCGGCCAGCAGTAGAGGCAGGCGCGCCGCTTCGTTGAAGCTCGGCACCACCACTGCCAGGGAAGCACCGCTCATGACCAGAGGCTGGGATCGTTGCTGATCGGCAGAATGGCGAGCGGGTGCTGTGGATCGAGGAGGTCGGCGCTGATGGTGCGGCACACCACATCCATCGGCACGCAGAAACTGCTGCCGTCTTGGTTGAAGGGCTCTTCCACATAGGCGCCGATGCGCTCAGCACTCACAAAGCCCAGAAAGAGCAGCCGGCCGATCAGATCAGCCCGGAACGTCATGGTGTCTCGAATGCTCTCGCCATCCGCAGGCCTCGCGTTGGGCCAGCTTCGGGGGCGGTGCGCTCATCGGCGGCGTGCTCGCGTGCAGGCATCATCCATCGCGTTGCAGTCGTTCTCGCTGCAGCAGCAGCCAGGGTTCCAGGGCAGAGCGGCCATCGAGGTCGCTCTGCTGCCGCAGCAGGCCCACCGCCAGCCCGCGCTCAGCGGCCCGCGCCAGGCTGCGCGTCAGCACCTGATCGCTGCTCCAGGGAATGCCGCTGAACAGGGCCGCACCGCTGCGCCGAAAGCCCTGGTGGGTGATCCCGATCAGCCAGTAGCCGCCATCTGCGGCTGGGCCGAGCACCAGATCGTGCTGCTCGAGCAGGGCAAAGGCCTGCTCCAGATCGGCGCTGTGCAGATCTGGCAGATCGCTGCCGATCAGCAGCACCTGCTCAAACCCCTGAGCGAAGCCCTGCTGCAGCTGGCGATGCATGCGGCAGCCCAGGTTGCCGCCCCGTTGCAGAGCCAACCGCAGCGGAACCGCCATCGAGCGCTGGAGCTGATCTCCCCAGCGGCGCGCGGCCCGCGGTCCCAGGCCCGAGGCCGACAGCAGCAGCTCCGCGCCGCAGCGGTGGGCGGCGGTGGCCGCCGTTTGCAGCGTGTGCCAGCTGAGCCGGCGCTGCATCGCAGCCGCCAACCGGCCGGAGCCGCAGCTGGCCGCCAGGCGTTGCTTGCAACGGCCTGGCGCGGGCCAGCGCGCCAGCACAACTAGCTGGCTCCGCGCGCCTGGCATCCGCTCAGTTCTGGCGCGGCAGCTCTGCCGGTTTCACCTGCAGGTTGAGCTGCTGCTCACCCCGCTGCACCCGCACGCTGAGCGGCTCGCCCACCCGGCCCTGATCCACCGCCACCTGCACCTCAGAAGGGTTATCTACCTCGGTGTTGCCGACCCGTTCGATCAGATCGCAGGAGCGCAGTCCACCCCGCGCGGCGGGACTGCCCGGCATCACCTCCACCACCACCACACCATTGATTTCCGGCAGGCGGCATTCGGCGTTGGTGGCATTCACCTCCCTGGCCAGCTGCGGGGTGAGCGATTGCAGGCGCACACCGATGTAGGGATGCGAGGCGCGGCCGCTCTCAAGGATCTGGGCGGCGATCTGGCGACCGAGATTGATCGGGATCGCGAAGCTCAGGCCGGCGCCGGGCGCCTGGCGAATGGCGGTGTTGATGCCGATCACCTGGCCTCGTTCGTTGATCAAGGGGCCGCCGCTGTTGCCTGGGTTCACGGCGGCATCGGTCTGCAGGTAGGGCACCCGCTGGCCTTCGCCCACCGCATTGGTGCGCTGCACGGCGCTGATGATGCCGGCGGTCACGGTGTTGTCGAGGCCGAGGGGGTTGCCAATGGCGATCGCCCATTCACCGGGCCGCACCTTGGCGGAATCGCCCAGCGGGGCCACCGGCAACCCGGCCGCCGCTACCTTCACCACGGCGACATCGGTGACGGCATCGCTGCCCAGCACCTTGCCGCGGAAGCTGCGGCCATCCGGCAGGGTCACCCCCACTTCACTGGCTCCTTCCACCACGTGGGCATTGGTGAGGATCACTCCATCGGAGCGGGTGATGAAGCCCGATCCCTGGCCCTGTTGCTGCTGAATCGAGGGGCCGCTGCCGAACAGACCGCCGAGGGGATTCACCACCCGCCGCACCGTGTCGATCCGCACCACTGCGGGCCCCACCTTGTCGACGGCGTTCACGATGAAGTTGTTGCCCGGCTGCAGCGCCGCGCTGGGCGGCGCGTCGCTCACGCGGGTGGGGTCGCCGCCACGCCGCCCTGGCAGTCCTCCGCTGCAGGCGCTGAGCAGGCCTGCCAGCAGCAGCGCGCTGAGCAGGGATGGGCGGCTTGTGAGGCGCATCATCGGCAACGGTCCCGTCTGGGCACTGCCCCTATATTCATGGCCCGGCGGGGTTCAGTGGCGGTGCAGCAAGGGGAAACGCTGTGGCGTCAGGTGCAGGAAGCGCTGCAGGGCAACCTTTCCAAACCCACCTTCGAAACCTGGATCAGGCCAGCACGCTGCGCCGGCTTCAACGGCGCTGAACTTCAGCTGATCGCGCCGAACGCCTTTGCCTGCGGCTGGCTGCGCAAGAACTACCTGGTCACGATTGCGACTGTGGCCAGCGAGATCGCCGGTCGCACCATCAGCGTGCAGGTGGAGGCCGGCACGGATCCGGATCTGGCTCAGGGGCTCAATGGCAATGGCTTTCAGGCGGCTGTCGCACCAGGTGAAGCAAGCCCGGTGGGGGAGTCGTCGCTGCCGCGAGCTGATGCATCTGTCGCTCAGCGATTGCCCACTGGTGAGGCGCCCCGCAAGCTCGCTCCCGGCCTCAACCCCCGCTACGTGTTCAACCGTTTCGTGGTGGGGCCCAACAGCCGCATGGCCCATGCGGCGGCGCTGGCGGTCGCCGAGGCGCCGGGTCGTGAATTCAACCCGCTGTTCATCTGCGGTGGTGTGGGCTTGGGCAAGACCCACCTGATGCAGGCGATTGGCCATTACCGGCTCGAGATCGACCCCGAGGCCCGCGTGGCCTATGTGAGTACTGAAACCTTCACCAACGATCTGATTCAGGCCATCCGTAAGGACGGCATGCAGAAATTTCGCGATCGTTACCGCGCCGCCGATCTGATCCTGGTGGATGACATTCAGTTCATCGAAGGCAAGGAATACACCCAGGAGGAGTTCTTCCACACCTTCAACGCGCTGCACGAAGCGGGACGCCAGATCGTGATCGCCAGCGACCGCCCCCCCTCCCAGATCCCGAGGCTGCAGGAACGCCTGATCTCCCGCTTCTCGATGGGTCTGATCGCCGACATCCAGGCCCCGGATCTGGAAACCCGCATGGCGATCCTGCACAAAAAAGCAGAACACGAGCGGGTGAACCTGCCGCGCGATCTCATCCAGTACCTGGCAGGCCGCTTCACCTCCAATATCCGTGAACTCGAGGGTGCGCTGACCCGGGCGGTGGCGTTTGCCTCGATCACCGGCCTGCCGATGACGGTGGAATCGGTTGCGCCGATGCTCGATCCCGCCGGTGTGGAGGTGGAGGTGACGCCGGCCCAGGTGCTCAGCAAGGTGGCGGAGGTGTTTGGCGTGAGTGTGGAGGAGATGAAGAGCCCCAGCCGCAAGCGCGCTGTGAGTCAGGCCCGCCAGGTGGGTATGTATCTGATGCGCCAGGGCACCAACCTTTCGCTGCCCCGCATCGGTGATGAATTCGGCGGCAAGGATCACTCCACCGTGATGTATGCCGTTGAGCAGATCGACAAGAAGCTGGGCGCCGATCCGCAGCTCGGGCGGCAGGTGCAGCAGGTGCGCGATCTGCTGCAGATCGATTCACGGCGCCGCACCAAATAAGCTTCAGCCGGTGATCGGTTCGCTGGGATCAAGCCCTTCCACCTGACCGGAGAACACGCGGCTGGCAGTGATGTCGTCGGCTTCGATCGTCATCAGATCGAGCTTGGTGAGCCCGCTGCTGTTCATGCGGTTGAACAGGCGGTTGGCCTGGCGCATGCGGGCGCGATCGATGGCGTTGCGGATCGAGCGGGCGTTGGCGAAGAAGGGCAGCTGCATCCGCCGCTGGATGTAGTCGGCGAAGGCGGCCAGGGCTTCCTCGCTGAAGCGGTAGTTCTCCTCCGCCAGGATCAGGCGCGCGATCGCCAGCAGTTCTTCAGCGCTGTAATCGGGGAAATCAATGTGGTTGGCCACCCGCGAGGAGAGGCCCGGATTGCTCTGATAGAACACATCCATCCGCTCCTTGTAACCAGCGAAAATCACCATGAGATCGTCGCGGTTATTCTCCATCACCTGCAGCAGGATTTCGATCGCTTCGGCGCCGTAATCGCGTTCGTTTTCCGGGCGATAGAGGTAGTAGGCCTCATCGATGAACAGCACCCCGCCCATGGCTCTTTTGAGCATCTCACGGGTTTTTGGGGCCGTATGGCCGATGTACTGCCCCACAAGATCATCGCGGGTGGCGGTCACCACATGGCCTTTGCGCACGTAGCCCAGACGATGCAGGATCTGCGACATCCGTGCTGCCACCGTGGTTTTGCCGGTGCCCGGCCGCCCGGTGAACGACATGTGCAGGCTGGGCGCTGTGGTGGAGAGCCCCACCTGCTTCCGGGCGCGATCCACGACCAACAGCGCGGCGATCTCACGGATGCGTGTTTTCACCGGCCGCAGACCGATCAACTCCTGATCGAGCTGCTCGAGCACATCCTGCACCTGGGCCCCTTCATAGGCGGCCTGCAGGTTCACAGGGGTGTCGTCGGGAGCGGAGCCGGTGGGCTGTTGCTCAGACGAGGCCATCGATCGCGGCGGCGAAGGCGTGGTCAGCCTCGCCGATCGCCGCCGCTTCCCCCTCCGCCCGCAGGGTGATGTTCACGTATGTACGCCCGAAGCTGATGTCGGGATAGCGGCCTTGCGCTTCACAGAAGTCGTTGAGGCGATCGAGAAAGGCGCGATTGCTGGCGTAATCCTCGAATTCAACGCGGCGCTCCAGCCACTCCACGCGATCGGGCTTGGGTCGGGGGTTCCACTGGTGATCCATGAGGTCGAACTTACGCCCCCAGGCAATCTGTTCGGGCGATGCCGAGCCGCTGCGCCCACGCTTCGGCGTAGGCGGCGTTGGCGGCCTGGGCAGCAGCATCGCTACTGGAGAGCGGGTGGGGCATGGTGCCGTTGATGGCGGCATTGGTGACGCAGAACATCGACTTCTGGAAGCTCATGCAGATCTTCACGCGCACATCGCCCTCGCCCCGGGTGCGTGCGAGATACCACTGATGCAACTTCTCCGGCAGGTGGCGGTACATGTCCTGCATCAGCAGGCTGGGGGGGATGCCGGCGCCCATGCTCGGTAGCGGATCGGCATAGAGCGCGCCGTAGGTGAACTTGGCCTGATCGGGGGAGATCTGCTGGGCCTGGGCGTTGAAGCTCACGGTGCCCAGGAACGGCATGCCGCGCAGGAAGACGGCTTCCACGTAGGGAACGGCCACATCCACCAGGAAGGTGAGGCCCGCCTCCGGCGGCAGCACCCAGAAGCGCTCGCCGTGGATGTCCACGCTGTACTGAATCGGATTGGCCGCGGCGGCCACTAATCCGTCTTTGATGAAGTCCACCACCTCGGGAATGCTGCGCACCAGCCCCTCGCGCTCGGCGGCGGCCAGATCGAGGAACAGATCGCTCATCACCCGCCAGAACTGGCCGAGGGCATGGGTGGTGGCGGCTGAACGGATCAGTTCAGGCAGGAACCCCGGGAAGAGGGGGTTGAGCAGCGCCAGCAACGGATCGCGGCGCCGCTTGGCGGCGATGATCCGGCGGCAGTTCTCCGCGAACTCCGGCGAATCGAGATAAGCATCCATGCCACCGGTGGCATGCCAGAACATCGCCTTCTGGCAGTACTCCGCATATTCGAAATTGATGCGGTCGTGGTTGAGATGGCGCCAGATCTTGGCCGGGTTGAGATCGCCGTCGAGAAACTTGAAGATCGGGAACGGATTGAGGAACTGCTCTTCCGCCTGATAAATCAGGTTGATGCTGTAGGCATCAAGCACCTCGCCATAGCTCTCGAGCACGCCCACCACTTCCAGCACGTGATCGGGCGTATCGGTGAGCAGGGTTTCACCAGCGAGCAGCCGGCGCTTCACCTCCGCCTGGTCGATGGCGAGGTTGGCTCGAACCAGATCCTGGGAAACAACCGGCATCTCAGCCCACTCCTGCTGTGAGGTTGGCCATGGCGGTGCTGGCCACTTCGCTCAAAGTGCCCAGGCTGCTGGGCACCAGGCCGATGAACACGATTCCGGCGGCCAGGGCCAGGGCCGGGATCGTTTCGCGGGGAGCCACGGAGCTGAGCTGCACGTCCAGGTGTGCATCGGCGGTGGTATCGCCACTGGGAGGTGTGATCGCCAGACGGCCAAAGAAGGCCCGGTTCACCAGCAGCAGGAAATACACCGCCGTTAAACCTGAGCCCACCATCGAGAGCAGTGTGGCGAGCGGGAAGGCCGCGATGCTGCCGCGGAACACCAGAAACTCGGAGATGAAGCCGGCCATTCCCGGCAGCCCCGCACTGGCCATCACCGCCACGATCATCAGTGAGCCGGTGAGGGGAAGGCCCCGCTCCGGGTTGAGCAAGCCCCGCAACACCTCCAGATCGCGGGTGCCGGTTTTGCGGTACACGATGCCCACGAGCAGGAACAGCAGCGCCGAGATCAGGCCATGGCTCACCATCTGGAATACGGCGCCCAGCAAGCTCACCGGTGTGTCTGCGGCGGCAGCCAAGAGCACGTAGCCCATGTGGCCAACCGAGCTGTAGGCCACCATCCGCTTCATATCGGTTTGGGCGATGGCGGCGAGGGATCCGTACAGCACGGAAACGGCGGCCCAGATCGCCAGGGCGGGCGCTAAGCGCGCCCACGCCTCGGGGAACAGTTGCAAGCCAAAGCGCAACAGGCCATAGGTGCCAAGCTTGAGCAGCACACCGGCCAGCAGCACCGACACCGGCGTAGAGGCCTGGGTGTGGGCATCGGGCAGCCAGTTGTGCAGGGGAACCAGTGGGATCTTGATGCCGAAGCCGATCAGGATCGCCCCCAGCAGCCACAGCTGAGAGCCCATGGCCAGCCGTTCGCTGAGCACCGGTGTGAGGCTGAAATCCACCGTGCCGGTGAGGAGTGAGAGCCCCAGGAAGGCCCCCAGGATCAGCATCCCGGAGACGGCGGTGAAGATCAGGAATTTGGTGGCGGCATAGGCACGGTTCACGCCGCCCCACACCGAAATCAACAGCCAGAGCGGGATCAGCTCCAGCTCGTAGAACAGGAAAAACAGCAGCAAGTTGTCGGCCAGGAAGGCGCCATTCACAGCTCCGCTGATCAGCAGCAGCATCGCGAAGTAGAGCCGCGGACGCTTGCTGATGTCGCGGGTGATCACCGCTGACACCAACGTGAGCGCGGCGTTGATCAACACCAGCGGCAGGGAAAGGCCGTCGACCCCCAGGGCGTAATCAAGGCCGATGCCCGGCACCCAGCTGTGGTGTTCCTGCAGCTGAAGCCCCGGCGCCATGGGATCGAACTGAGCAGCCGTGACCAGGCTCAGGATCAACTGCGCCACCAGCATCACGATCGTGATCTGGCGCAGGCGCCCCGGTGTGGGGTTACCGGCCCACACCAACAGGGCAAGGCAACCCAGGAAGGGAATCAGCAGCAGGGAAGAGAGCAGCATGGCGTTAGCTGGCGCCCCGCACCGCTTGCAGGGCCGTGATGCACAGCACCACCGCCACCAGGACCGTGAGCAGATAGCTCTGCAGTTGCCCGCTCACGGTGAGCTTGAGGCTGTTGGCGCTGGCCATTGACAGCCGCCCGATGCCATCCACGCCGCCTTTAATCACCTGAATGTCAAACCAGCGGGTGAGGCGTGCCACCGAGGCCACCAGGTTCACGATCGTGCGGCGGTAAATCTCGGGTGTGTAGAAGTCGTAAGCGAGCAGATCCTGCACCAGGCGCACACCGGGCTGGCGGGAGCGAGACCAGAACGCGTCCAAGGGGGTGAGCGATCCCAGCAGAACGCCCACCAGGCCGCTGCCCACTACAGCCGCGGCAACCGGCAGTGAGAAGGCGGTGATCCCCGGCACTGGATCGATCCGCTGCATGATCGCCGGCAGCAACAGCACAATCACCGTGAGACTCACCATCGGCAGGGCCATCAGCCAGTTGGCTTCAGGGGTGCGCTTGGTTTTAGGCAGGGCAGGCCCCAGGAACACCGATCGAAACACCCGGGTCACATTGGCGGCAGCCAGCAGGTTGGTGATCAGGAAGATGCCGGCAAAGGCCGGTGCCAGCTGCCGGAAGTCTTCCACCAGCAGGCCGTAACACCAGAAGCCACCAAGCGGCAGCAGGCCCACCACCCCAGCGCTGCCCACCAGGAAAGCTGTGGCCGTCGCCGGCATGCGCGTACCGATGCCACCCAGTTCGGTGAGGTCCTGGCAGTTGGTGGTGGCGATGATGCTGCCCACGCTCATGAATTGCAGGGCACGGGCCAGGCCGTGGGCAAACAGCAGCAGCAGCGCCAGGCCTGGTTGCTGCAGGGCGATAGCGATGAATACCAGCCCCAGATAGGAAGTGGTGGAATAACTGAAGGCTCGTTTGAGATCCACCTGGGCGATGGCCACCAGGCCGCCGCCGATGGCGCTGATGCTGCCAACCACCAGCAGCACTTCGGTAGCGATCGGTGAAACAGCCACCACCGGCATCAGCTTGAGCAGCACGATGGCGCCGCAGGTCACCACCACGGAGTTGCGCAGGATCGACGCCGGGTTGGGACCCTCCATGGCTTCATCGAGCCAGAGGTGCATGGGGAACTGAGCGCACTTGCCCATCGGCCCCGCGATCAGGCCGAGGCCCAAGAGAGTGCCGGCCAGGGGCGTGATCAGATTCTGTTCGCGGGCCTGAGCTGCCCAGACGTACAGGTCGTCGAATTCCATCGAACCGGCCCAGGCCGAAACCGCCACAACCCCCATCAGCAGCAGCACATCGCCCACGCGCTTGGTGAGGAACGCATCACGCGCCGCCGTCACAACTAACGGCTGGGCATACCAGAAGCCCACCAGCAGATAGGTGGAGAGGGTGAGCATCTCCAGAAGGAAATAGCTCATAAACAAATTGCTGCTCAGCACCACACCACTCATGGCGCCTTCGAAAAAGCCCACCAGGGCGTAGAAGCGAGCCAGCGACCACTCCTTATCGAGATAGCCGAGGGCAAACACCTGGCACACCAGGCTCATGGTGGTCACCAACTCCAGCGCCGCCAGATTGGTGAGCGAAAGATCAAAGCCGATCCTGAGGTTCAGGTCAGCTGCTTGAAACCAGGGAAAGTCGAGGTGCTGCGGGCCGATCGCCACCACTTCGGAGATGGCCAGGCTGCCGTGCAGCACAGCCAGCAGGGTCACCAGCAGGTTGAGATACGCCGCAGGCCGAGGCCCGTTGCGTTTGATCCAGCCTGTGGCCCACGGCAGCGACAGGAGCATGCCGCTGAAGCCGTAGAGCGGCACCAGCCAGATCAGTTGCAGCGGAAGCGGGAGAGCGTCGCTCAAAAAGCGGTGACCTGTGGGGGGCGGACTCTAAACAGGGTTCAGAAGCTGGCCCGGGCGCGGGGATCGCGGCGGGTGGCAGTGCTGGCGCCGTAGCGGGCGTAGCCGCGGCGGCGGCGACCACCCAGCTGTTGCAGCCAGGCTTCCAGGTCGCTGCTGTGATGCTGTTCGTCCTCCAGCAGGGCCTGGAAGAAGGCACCGTTGGCGTCGTCGTTGATCACTCGGCAGAAGCGAGTGGCTTCGTCGTAGTGATCCACGAGCTGCTGTTCCAGATCCGCGTTCTGCTCCAGCAGCCCCACGAGGTCGGGGGCGTGGGTCACCGGCTGCAGCTGGGAGGCGGCAGGCGCCACCCCCAGCTGCAGCATGTGCTGAACGATCCGTTCGGCGTGCTGCATCTCCTCCACCGTTTCCTCGCGGAAGCGCTCG
>NZ_JBIPMN010000036.1:0-16335 GCF_044369115.1 Vulcanococcus sp.
CACCAGATAGGGCGGCCGTCGCTTGCTCTCTTCAAAGATGCGGCCGATGTATTCCCCGAGGATGCCGATGCCAATTAGCTGCACCCCACCGAGAAACAGCACCGCCACGATCAGCGATGCGTAGCCCGGCAGATCGATGCCATCTAGCAGTGTTCTGATCACCAAAAACAGCGCATACACCAGGCTGATCAGCGAGATCACCGTGCCCACGCCGATCCAGATGCGCAGGGGCAGCACCGAGAAGCTGAAGATGCCATCGAGGGCATAGCTGAACAGCCGGCGGGCGTTCCAAGTGGTGGCCCCGTTGTTGCGCTGGGGGCGGTCGTAGCTGATGTCCACGCTGCGAAAGCCCGTCCAGGGGAATAGCGCCTTGGAGAAGCGGGTGCCCTCGCGCATGTCGGTGAGGGCGCGCACCACCGGCTGGCTGAGCAGGCGGAAATCACCGGCGCCATCCACCAGCTGCACCGAATCAGTGAGGCGGTTGAACAGGGAATAGAAGCCCGAGGCGCTAAGGATCTTGAGGGTGGATTCCTGATCGGCCCCACTGCGGATCGCCGTGACCATCTCGGCGCCCTCCTGCCAGAGGCGCACCATTTCGGGGATTAACTCCGGCGGGTGCTGCAGGTCGGAATCGATCAGCACCACCGCATCGCAGCGGCCGCGGGCCTGATCCAGGCCGGCGAGCATCGCCGCTTCTTTGCCGAAGTTGCGGGTGAGCTCGATCAGGCTGATCGGTAAGGCTGCAGGCTGCTCCCGGCGGGCCTCGATCTCGCTCCGGATCACGACGGCGGTGTTGTCGCGGGAGCCGTCGTCGATCAGGAGGAGCTGCTCCGCTACGCCCAGTGTCTCGATCGCGCGGATGAACGCCCCAATCCCGGTGGCTTCGTTGAAGCAGGCGGCCACCACCCAGAGGCTGGGCGGCGATGCGGCGCTCGAGGGCGGGCTCATCGGGCAGGCCCGATCAAGCGGGCGTGAATGCTGAGTATCAGCAAAGCATCTGCCTTGTTAACGCAGCCTTAAGGTTGGGACCGGTTTTTGAGGTTGTTGCATGGCTCCCGTTCATCAGCCACGCACGGTGCATACGCCTTGGGGCAGCCTCACTCCGGCGGTCGATCTGGCGCCGCTGCTCTACATGCTTGTGCTCTACGGGCTGGTGTATTTCCTGCCGTTTGGTGTGTTTGAAGCCTGGACCACCGGCGAAGACGGCCCTGCGGAGTGGTTGCAGTTCGCCGCCTATGCCGGCGCGTGTGTGTGCAGCTTGCGCGTGGTGTGGCTGCGCCGCCGCCAGTGGCGCTCGCTGCAGTGGCTGGCTTGGCTGCTGCTGACGCTGTTTTTGTTTTATGTAGCCTCCGAGGAAATCAGCTGGGGAGAGCGGATCCATGGCTGGGGAGTGGAAGCGCTGCGCAGCGTGAATGCTCAAAAGGAAACCAACATCCACAACCTTCCGGCGGTGCAGAACTACTTGCACGTGTCGTTTATTGCGGCGGGGTTGTTCTTTGGCTACGCCGGCTGGCGCTGGATGCCGCGCATCGAGGCCTGGCCTGCACGGCGCTTCAGCCTTTACTTCCTCTTTGTGGCGTTGTTTTACACCTATTTCGATCTGAGCTGGATCAGTCACGCCGAGCGCATCCGCAACGATCAGGAAGGCATCGAACTGCTGATGGCGGTTGGACTCTTCCTTCACACCCGCCAGTGGGCCTTCAGCCCTGCTTCGCCTGGAGCAGCAGCTGATCCAGTTGCTGCTGAGCCTTTGGATTAACCACTCCGCCGCGCTGGAGCAGCACCAAGCCATCGCTCACGCGCTGTACGCGGTAGTTTTCGGTGCTGAGCGTTTCCAGCAGCTTGATACTGTTGCGTAGGGCGCGACGTTCCTGTGGAAAAGCAGCTGCGTAGCGCGTCTGGTGGTTGAGATCCACCGCGATCCAGTCCACCGGAAAGACCTTCCCATCACGGTTCTGATAGGCCCGGTGATCCGGGAAGCGAATCAGCACCTCGCGTGCGGCCAGATGAGGGATCAGCTGGGTCCCGGCGGCCACGCTCGCGTCAGCGGGGATCAGGGCCAGAGCCTGATGAACCTGCTGGGCGTGTTGCCATTGTTTCCAGGGGCTGCTGTACACCCAGGGATTGACGCTGTCTGGAATGATCCAGGACAGACTGCGATTGGGGTTGCTCCCCAGGGTGAGCAGCAGCGAAAGCAAAATGCAGCCTGCCCAGATGCGCCGCAGCCGCCTTGAGGCGAACAACGGCTGGTGTCGTTGCCACCAGAGGGTGGTGCCAGCGAACAGGCCAGGAATCACCAGATAGGTGTAGCGGATGTTGATCGAGAGAGGGTTGTTCGAGCCCTGGGCCAGCAGCAGCCCCATCAAAGGCAGGCCCATCAGCAGCCAACTGTCCAGGGCGATCCAGGGAATGAACAGCAGCGGCAGTCCCTGGCCGGCCAGATAGAGCAGCGTCTCGCGCGGGGGGCTCACCAGCTCCTGCAGCAGCACCAGTGGCTGTTGCAGCACCAGCGCCGCCACCTCCAGGCTGCTGGCCTGCTCCTGGCCCTGCAGGTATTGGCCGAAGTTCTCCACCATGAAGCGGCGGGAATTGTCGTGGCTGAACATCGGCATCAGCACGTTGGTCACCAGAACCACCCAGCCGCCTCCCCAGGCGATCAGGGCCAGGGCCAGGGGCCAGCGGGCGCGCTCGCGCACCAGCAGCCACACACCGATCCCCACCAGCACCACGCCGGTGTCTTCCCGGATCAGGGGCATCAGCAGCGCAGCGGGCAGGATCAGCGTCAGGCGCCGTTCGAGCAGCCCCAGCAGCAGCACGAACACACACAGGGGCAGCTGGCTGAGGTCGGTGAAATTGCCCAGGGCAGGGCCGATCACCGCGTTGGCGCCGTAGAAGGCCAGGGTGAGCATCGCTGCCAGATCCGGTGCCAACCGGCGGCAGGCGATGCGATGCAGCACCAGGCCCGCTGCGGCGATCAGCGCCACCTGCAGCATCGGCAGTGCCCACTTGCCGAGCAGCGCCACCAGCGGAATCCACAGGGCCAGGGTGGGGGTGAAGTGCTGGCCGAGGCGGTGGTAGCCCAGAGCGGGCAGTTCACCGCCGTGCACCACGTTGGTGGAAAGCTGCGAGGAGAGCGTGCTTTCGAACGGATGGCCGCTCAGCCCGTTCCACAGCACCTGAAACAGGATGCCCTGATCCATCGTGGCGGCCAGGCTGTGGAGCCTCCACCACTGCAGGACCCAGCCCACCAGGGTGAACACCCCGGCGGCCAACCACACCCGTTGCTCTGGACTGAGGCGTTGGTTCATGGCTGTTTCAGTTGATCAGACACGGTTTGAACGGCTGCCGGCAGGCTGTTGCGCAGGGCCAGAGGGCCGCGCGGATCAAAGCAGAGGCTGCGGCTGAGGTCGCGGAGGGCGAGCAGCACGGAAGCGGCGTCGCGATCGCCGGCTTGGATGTCAGCTATCCGGGCTGCGCTGCAACTGCGCCAGCCGGCCAGCTGCACCACGCTGCGATAGGCGCTGGGCCAGCGGCCTGGGCCTTCGAGCATCTCCAGGCGGGCAAACCAGTGGTCGGCCTGAAGCGGCCTGTTGTGCAGCACGGCCAGCAGGGCGAGGCTCCAGAGCGCATCACGATCGCTGGGGTTGCGCTGGAGTTGAGCCTCGGCCCATTGCTTCACCTCCGCTTGGTAACGGAAGCGCGGATCGAGTAGGTGCCAGGGGCCGATCGCTGCAAACAGCGGCTGCAGGCCTCGGGGCCCCTGCTCCAGCCCTCGGGCCAGGCTGATGAAGCGCTGTTGGAAGCTGCTTGGGGCCGCTACCCCTGGCTTGCGGCGCCATAGCTCCAGCTGGCGGCCTTTGTTCCACGGCCAGATCTGCACCTGTTCGTAGCGGCCATCGCGGCGCACGGCACGGCTCAGGGCGCGGGCAGAGGGGCGCGTGGTGCCCTGGTCGCCGCTGGCCAGCAGCCACCATTCCCCTTGCTCTAGGGCAAGCGCTTCTTGGCCGGGATTGCGCCCGAGCCGGCGCACCAGGATTTGGCCCCCTTGTTGGCGGCCCAGCAGGGTGAGGCTGTGCTCATTGAGATCGGGGCTGCTGCCGCTGATCAGCAGGGTGGTGGGTGCCTCACCCACCCGGGCGCGCAGGCTCTCCATCGCTGCCACCACGCTGGAGGGTGGTTCGTGATTCCTTTGGCTCCAGCTGGCCTGGGCTTCGATGCCGCCGGCGCTGAGCAACCCGAGAGCCAGGGCGCCGCCGGCCCAGCGGGCCGAGCGCCGCTCGGCGATCCATTGCCCCAGGGCCCACCAACCGCGGGCCAGCAACAGTGCCAGCAGCGGCAGCACCGGAGCGATGTAGCGCGCATCTTTATTCGGGCTGAGGCTGGTGCAGAGCCAGCCGCTGATCGCCACCCCCAGCAGCCAGGCCCAGCCGGCCGGCCAGCGCTGGCGCCAACGGCCGCGCTGCTGCCAACCCAGCAGGGCCAGGCCCGCGAGGCCGGCGCCGAGGCTGGCGGCGCCCAGTTGTTGGCTCCAGAGCCGCGGATACCAAATCAGGCTGCGCGGATCGAGGCTGCCGGGATCGCCTTCGGCGGCGCCGGAGCTGATCACGGCGCGCTCGGTGCCGCCCAGGGTGGTGATCCAGTTTTGCTGCAGCCAGGGCAGCAGCAGAGCCAGCACCAGGGCCAGGGCCGCCCAGGCCTGCCAGCGGCGCTTGGGCTGCGCCTGGGCCTGGCCGAAGCTCCACAGGGCGGGCAGGACCAGTACCAGCAGGGCGCTTTGTTTGATCAGCAAGGCTGCGGCCATGGCCCCGCCGGCCGCGAGCGCCTGGCCCCAGCGGCCCCCGCGCTCGCGCCGCTGCCAGCGCCAGAGCAGCCACAGGGCCAGGCTGCAGCTGGCGGTGAGGGGCATGTCGAGGGTGAAGTCGACCCGCAGGCTGGAGAGGGCGGGCGCCATGGCTACCAGGGCAGCGGCCAGCAGGCCAAAGCCAGGGGAGAGCAGCTGGCGGCCCCAGCAAGCGATCACCAGCAGCAGCAGGCCGTGCCAGAGGCTCAGGGCCCAGCTGGCGCTATCTGCGCTCTCGCCGGCCGCGGCCATCACCGTGCCGCTCACCAGCGAGGCCAGCGGCGGAATCTTCGGCGAGAGATCCAGCAGCCCCCGCCAGCCGGGCCAGCCGCCGCCCTGCAGCAGCCCGAGGGCGCGGCCGTGGTCGATGGCGCTGTTGAGGTAATCGGCCTGATCCCAGGCCGGCAGCCGTTGATCGGCATGCAGCCAGGCGCGATCGGCGGCGGTGGCGACGAGCCAGAGGGCAGCGAGCAGCAGCCACCACAGCCAGGGCGAGCGCTTGAACACAGGCAGCGGTGGGGCGGCGAATCAGGAGAAGTCTGCGTGAGGCGCGCCTGCGTCTGCATTGGTATCAGCGGCTACATGCCATTGCGGTTTGTGGCACAGGAGCGCTGTGTTGCCTGTGGCGTGGCTTGCAGGATGGCCACACGGCGCATTGCGCCCAATTCCTCTTTTGGTGTGAGGACCATGAAACTGTTCCAGAAGCTTCTTCTGGCGCCTGCTGCCCTGGGCCTGATGGCTCCCGTGGCTGCATCCGCCGCTGATCTCAACATCGCTGGCGTCAGCCAGTACGGCTCTGAGGAGCAGGTGACTTCGATCACCCAGTTCTCCGACGTGCAGCCCACCGACTGGGCTTATCAGGCTCTGAGCAACCTGATCGAGCGCTACGGCTGTGTGGCCGGCTACCCCAACGGCACCTACCGCGGCAGCCGTGCGATGACCCGCTTTGAAGCGGCCGCCCTGCTGAACGCCTGCCTCGATCGGATCACCGAAGTGACCGACGAGCTCAAGCGCCTGATGAAAGAGTTCGAAAAGGAACTCGCCGTGCTCAAAGGCCGTGTGGATGGCCTCGAGGCCAAGGTTGCTGAGCTGGAAGCCACCCAGTTCTCCACCACCACCAAGCTGAAAGGTATTGCCACCTTCGTGCTGGGTGCCAACAGCTTCGGCGGCAGCGTTGATGCTGTGCGTGACGCCGCTGCTACCCAAGAAGGTGGAACCACCTTCAACTACGACGTTCGCCTGAACTTCGACACCAGCTTCACCGGTAAGGACCTCCTGCGCACCACCCTGCGCGCTGGCAACTTCGGTAGCTCCGCCTTTGGCGGTGGTATCACCACCGGCACCAACGAAGCTGCCCTGGGCCTGAACCAGCTGGAAGTGGCCTTCCAGGAAGGTGAAGCTGGCTCCAACATCGTTGGCATCAACCGCCTCTTCTATCAATTCCCTGTTGGCGACAAAGTCACCGTGACCTTCGGTGGCCGTGTCCGTCAGGACGACATGCTGGCCATGTGGCCCAGCGTGTACCCCGCTGACACCGTTCTCGACGTCTTCACCTACGGCGGTGCTCCCGGTGCTTATAACCTGAACCTCGGCGCCGGCGCAGGTATTTGGTACGAAGACAACGGTTGGAGCTTCAGCGCCAACTATGTGTCGGGTAACGCTCAGAACGGCAACCCCAACGAAGGCGGCATCGGCACCGATGCTGCTGCTCAAACCGGTACCGTGCAGATCGGCTACGCTGCTAGTAACTGGGGCGCTGCTGCTGTTTACAACTACAGCAATGGTGTTGGCCCTGCTTCCGGCACCCCCCTGGCAGTGCTCGGTGGCAGTGGTACGGGCCAGCTGTTCGACTCTGTGAACTCTGTTGGTGTGAGCGCCTACTGGCAGCCCAGCACCAGTGGTTGGGTGCCCTCGATCAGCGTGGGCTGGGGCATCAACTCCTACAACCAGGCTGACACCGCCTTCGATTACGACGGCGCCACCAGCCAGAGCTGGTATGTGGGCCTGCAGTGGGATGACGCCTTCATCAAGGGCAATGCTCTTGGTATGGCCGTGGGTCAGCCCACCTTCATCACTTCCTGTGGAGACCTCTGCCAGGATGGTCAGAAGAGCACCTACGACGGCAACTACGCCTGGGAATGGTGGTACAAGTTCCAAGTCACCGACAACATCAGTGTGACTCCCGCGATCTTCTACCTCAGCAACCCTCTGGGTGCGATTGGTAATGCTGCCCGCGTGGCCGCTGGTGAGAACGGCGCTGCCCTCACCAACTTCGGTGGCCTGATCAAAACCACCTTCAAGTTCTGATCATTTGATCTGAACAGAGAGCTCACTTCTCACACACTCGAGCTCCACTTCTCACACACCGTTCTCACCTTCAGCCCCGGCAGCAATGCCGGGGCTTTTTCATGTATCGCAAGACACCTGCTGCCGTGCTCATCGGTTCCTCTGGGGACGTGTTCAGCCGATACATTCAGCTCAACTCAGGACTAGTGCCTGAGCTCCCTCAATTGGTGTGAGGACCATGAAACTGTTCCAGAAGCTTCTTCTGGCGCCTGCTGCCCTGGGCCTGATGGCTCCTGTGGCCGCATCCGCCGCTGATCTCAACATCGCTGGCGTCAGCCAGTACGGCGCCAGCGCCGACCAGGTGACCTCGATCACCCAGTTCTCCGACGTGCAGCCCACCGATTGGGCTTATCAGGCTCTGAGCAACCTGATCGAGCGCTACGGCTGCGTGGCCGGCTATCCCGACGGCACCTACCGCGGCAGCCGTGCGATGACCCGCTTTGAAGCGGCCGCCCTGCTGAACGCCTGCCTCGATCGGATCACCGAAGTGACCGACGAGCTCAAGCGCCTGATGGCCGAGTTTGAAAAGGAACTCGCCGTGCTCAAGGGTCGCGTGGATGGCCTCGAGGCCAAAGTGGGTGAACTGGAAGCCACCCAGTTCTCCACCACCACCAAGCTGCGTGGTGAAGCCACCTTCGACCTGGGCGCCTACACCTACGGCGGCTCGGCTGCCGAAACCCAGGCTCCAACTGCCAAGACCGCTGGTGGTAGCTACGGCCCCGGCAAGGCTCCTGGAAAAACCCAGGGCCCCCTCTACAACGCCTTCACCTTCAACTACGACGTTCGCCTGAACTTCGACACCAGCTTTACCGGTAAAGACCTGCTGCGCACCCGCCTGCGTGCCGGCAACTTTGCCCAGTCGGCCTTTGATGGTGGCCAATACCGGATCACCAAGCTCGATAAGTCCTTCGAATCGAGCGCCGGCGCCAACATCGTCGATGTTGACCGTCTCTTTTACACCTTCCCTGTGGGTAAGGAACTGAAGGCCACCCTCGGTGCTCGCGTTCGTAACACCGAGATGCTCGCGATCACTCCTTCGGCCTACAAGTCGAACATCAGTGATTTCCTCTACGGCACCTTCGGTACGTCCGGTGTTTACAACAAGGAAACTGGTGCCGGTGCTGGCCTGGTGTGGAAGCAGAAGGTGAAGAAGGGCCAGCCCTACCTGGCTGCTGGTATCAACTACGTGGATAAGAACGCCCAAGACGGCAACCCCAATACCGGTGGTATCGCCACCGATGCTGGCGGTGGCTCCTTCCTGGCTCAGCTGGGTGGTGCCGGTAACGGCTGGGCCCTCACCGGTGCCTACCGCTACGGCCAGTGCGGTTCTGACATCCGCTCGGGTACCGCCTACACCTACGCCGCCTCCCGCGTGTCCTGCGCCACGCTCGACGGTGGTGCCGCCACCAACAGCTTCGCGCTGAACGGCTATTGGCAGCCCTCCAAGAGCGGCATCGTGCCTTCGATCAGCGCCGGCTGGGGTATCACCACCTTCAACGATGGCTATGACGTTGCCAGCAACGTCTACGACACCAAGAACGCCCAGTCTTGGATGGTTGGTCTGCAGTGGAACGACGTGTTCGTGAAGGGCAACTCCGCCGGTATGGCTGTGGGTCAGGCTCCCTTCACCACCTCCACCTTCTCTGACGCCACCCCCTACGACGGCAACTACACCTGGGAGTGGTGGTACAACTTCCAGGTGACCGACAACATCAGCGTGACCCCCGCCCTGATGTATCAGAGCCGCCCCGCTGGCCAGAACACCCCCCAAGGCGAAACCTTCAACGCCTTCGGTGGTGTGATTCAGGTGGGCTTCAAGTTCTGATCGTCTGATCAAACGCCACTCCTCACGCGCTCCTCGCGCTCACTCACACACCAAAAGCCTCAGCCTCCCGCTTCGGCGGGGGGCTTTTTTAATGCAAGCAGGTGCTGCGCTACCGCTGATGGGGCCACCTCGAACGCGAGGATGGCAGTCGCCTTCGCTTGCTCTTGCCCAAGTCGTCCTCCGATCGCGACCCTTATCAGGTGCTCGGTGTTGCTGCCTCAGCCAGTGCGGCCGAGATCAAGGCTGCTTATCGCGCTCTGGTGAAGCAGCACCACCCCGATGCCGGCGGCGATGAGCATCGGATCCTGGAGCTGAATGCGGCGTGGGAAGTGCTCGGCGACGCCGAGCGGCGCACGGCGCACGATCGGGCCCATCCCCCTGCGGCTGCAGGGTCAGCTCGTTCCGCCGCTGTTGGGCGCGCTGCTCGCAAGGCCACGGCCCAGGCCGCCCGCGGCGATGCCGAGCTGCTCGCCTGGTTGCAGCAGGTGTATAGCCCGATCGATCGCCTGCTGGCCCAGGTGATCAATCCCTTTCCGGCCCAGCTGCGCGCCCTTTCTGCTGATCCCTACGACGATCAGTTGATGGAGGCGTTCTGCTCGTTCCTCGAGCAGAGCCAGGGCCGTATGGAGAAGGTGGAAGCGCTCTATCGCTCCATGGCCGCTCCCGCTTCTGCCCAGGGCTTCAGCCTCAGCGTGTATCACTGCCTCTCGCAAGTGCAGGATGCGCTCACAGAGCTCGAGCGCTACACCATGGGTTACGTGGACAGTTACCTCCGCGACGGCCGCGAAATGCTTCGCGAAGCCAAACAGCGCCGCACACGCTTGCACGAGGAGCGCCGCCGTTTGGAGATCTAACTGCTTGCGTGGGCTGACAGCTGTTTGCGATCGAACCATCATGAGAGGCAGCTGATCAGCGGCACCGTGGCCCTAAGGCTTCAGGCGCTGGCCTTCCTGTTCTTGGCAGCGCTGTGCCTCGGCCCGCCTGGCATGGCGGAGACGATTCCCACACGGCTCCTGAAGTCTCAGCAGCTTGCCGCCTTTCGCGTCTTCGTAGAGAAGGCGCGCCAGAAGCTGCAGGTTCCCGGTGTTGCTGTGGGGATCATCCAGGGCGATCAGATCCTCCTGGCAGAGGGTTTTGGGCATCGGCGTTTGGGGGCTACAGGAGCGCCGGATGCCGACACGCTGTTCATGGTGGGCTCCACCACCAAGCCCCTGACGAGCCTCTTGCTCGCCCGCTTGGTGGACCAGGGCAAGCTCAGCTGGAGCACGCCGTTGCAGGCTCTACTGCCGGAGCTGCGCTTGGCGGATCCAGTTCTTCAGCAGCGCTTGCGGGTTTGGCATCTGCTGTGTGCTTGTAGTGGCCTACCACGACGCGATTTGCCTCTCTTCCTAGGGTTCGAGGGCAGTACGCCTGCCGCTTTGCTGGCCAGCCTTGCGACCTGGCAACCCAGCCGCCCGCTAGGGCAAACGTTTCAATACAGCAATCAACTTCCCGCCGTGGCAGGTTTCTTGGCGGGCCGTGTGGCTTTCCCTGCGCTTGAGCTCGGTGCTGCCTACGACCGCGCCATGCAGGAGCAGCTGTTCACTCCGCTGGGAATGACGGCCACCACACTCTCGTTCGACGACGCGTTGCAACGGCCCAACCTGGCCTGGCCCCACGGGTTTGATGGGCAGGCGCAGCTCGTGCCCGTTGACACCGCCTTGAACCGGAGTGTGGTTACCGCACGCCCCTCAGGAGGTGTGTGGAGCACCGTGAACGACATGCTCCGCTACGTGGCGCTGGAGTTGCGTGAGGGGCAGCTGCCGAATGGGGCGCCCTATCTCTCGCAACAGGCACTGCATGCCCGTTCGCTACCTCAGGTGCGCGTGGCCCCTGAGGGTTTCTATGGCCTGGCGCTCGAGATTGATCACGCGTTCGGTTCACCGGTGTTGCTCCACACCGGTTCCACCGCTGGCTACGCCAGTCTCCTGTTTTGGTTGCCGCAGCAGCGGATTGGCGCCGTGGTGCTCACCAACGGCGATCAGGGGCTCGTCTTGGCGCGTTTGCTGCAGCAGCGACTGTTGGAGCTTTTGCTGCCGATCCAGCCTGAAGCGGAAGCATTCCTGCGTGAGCAGGCTGCAGGGCTGCAGGCTCAGCGCCAGCTGGCACTGGCGGGGTTGGTTCTACCGGCCGATCCTCGGGCGTCCCAGTGGTTGGCTAGTCGTTACTACAGCCCTGATCTGGGTTGGCTGCATGTGCGCCGCGAGCACGGGAACACCAGATTCGACTTTGGCGGATTTGTCAGCACTGTGGGTACGCGAACCCAGAAGGATGGTTCTTTGGCCTTTGTGATTGTGGATGCCGGTCTCAATGGATTGACCTTTGTTCCCACTGATGCCACCGCTCGCACCCTGGTGGTGCGAGAACAGGCTCAGGTGTATCGCTACAGGGCCCAGTGAGGTGGGGTGATCACGGATGAGCGAATTTGAGTATTTACTGGTTCTGGTGTCGGTTCTGGTTGGCGTGGCCCTCTCTGATCTGGCTACCAGCGCCCACCGTTTGTTGCGGGAGCGCCGCCGCGTGCGCTGGGACTGGCTCTCCCCCCTCGCAGCAGGGCTGGCGACCCTCGCCATTCTTCGGTTCTGGTGGAAGTTTTATCACTTCGGCCAATCGGAGGCCTGGGAGCAGTTCGGCTTCTTCCTGTTGCTTTTGGTGCAGCTCTTTCAGCTGGTGCTCCTCGCGTGTGCTGCCTTGCCCGATGAAGCATCAGGCCTGGATCTTCGGCGGTTTTATGCCGAGCAGTCGCGCTATTACTGGTGGTTGTTCAGCACGTATGCACTGGGCGCCATCGCTTTCAACGCGCTGGCCTCGGGTGGTGTGTGGTGGTTGGGAGCACCGCCTCATTCGCATGCATCGGTGGCCTTCATTACCAATCTTGTGTTTCTGCCGGTGTCGATCGCCCTCGGTCTGTTTCGCCAGCGCCGATTGCATGAATGGATGGTTCCGCTGGTATGCATCTACTTCCTCGCCTTATTTTTCCCGCAGCAGCTTGTCTGAGGAGAATTCGAATCTCCCTTAATGCCAGTACTGGCTTCAGGAGTCTTGGCGGTGGTGAGGTCCTTGGGCGGAAGGTCTGTGCCGCTTTGGGTGTGCCCAGGCCTTAACAGTCCGTCCAATGATCAAGCGCTAAAAACTCTCCAGTTGATCAGCCCGTAGCCACACATCGGGCACAGGGCGCCGGAAGCGCAGTTGGGCGTAATCGCCCTTGATCACCAGCACTTCGGCAGGGCCTTCAAAGATGTAGTCGGGCGCCACGGTGTCGCTGGCCTGGGCTTCGAGGCTGTTGGCGTAGGCGCTGCGGTTCACCCGCACCAGGCTGCCTTTTTTGATGGTGCTCTTGGCGGCGGCCTCGGGTGTTGCCGCGGGCGTTTCAGCCATGGCGCTGTTGCGTGCTGCCAGGCAGGCTAGAGCCCGCTCCTCGCACCTGGTTTTGTGCCCCCAAGCCTGGCTCTGCTGCTGGTGCTCTTCGGTGGCCTGTTGTTGCTTGCCCTCTTCCTCGACGACATCGCCTCCCAGATCCGCATGCCCGGGATCCTGCTGGTGCTGGTGCTCGGGCTGCTGATCGACAACAACATCAACCCCGGCCCGGCTCAGCCGGCGGCGTTGCTCAACCTGGCCCAGGCTGATCAGCTGGCCCAGGTGGCGCTGGTGCTGGTGTTGTTCTTTGGCGGGCTGGCGGCCAACTGGCAGCAGATGCGCCAGGTGCTGGTGCCATCGATGCGCCTGGCCACCCTCGGTTCCCTGCTCACCGCTGGTGCTCTGGCGCTCGTGGTGCTGCTGGTTCAGCACCTGCCCTGGCGGCAGCACGCCATCGGGTTGGCGGGTGCGCTGTTTGTGGGTGCGATGTTCTGCAGCACCGATGCCTCGGCCGTGCTGTCGCTGCTGCGGCCACTGCGACAGCGTTTGCCCCAGCGGCTGCTGGATCTGCTCGAGTGTGAATCGGGCTTCAACGACCCGATTGCAGTGGTGCTGGCCGGGCTGGCGTTGGCGCTGCCCCACAGCCACGACACCGCCATTGCCCCCCTGCTGGTGGAGGTGGTGCGCCAGTTTCTGCTGGGTGCCTTCCTGGGTTTTCTGGGTGGTCAGGGGGCGGCGCTGCTGCTTGAGCGGCGCCGGCATCCGCTGCAAGCCAGCCAGGTGACGGTGATGGCGCTCGCCGCTCTGATGCTGGTGGCCGGCGGATCGGCACTGGCGGGGGCCAGCCCGCTGCTGGCCGCCTATGTGATGGGCCTCGTGCTCGGAAACAGCGAAGGGGTGGATCAGGTGCAGCTGGAGGCGAGCCAGGCCGGCTTCGCCAAGCTGGCCGAGCTGATGCTCTTTCTCTGCCTTGGGCTGGTGGTGCAGCCCACTGATGTGGTGGTGCTGTTGCCCACGGCCCTGGTTCTGCTTGGTGTGCTGCTGCTGGTGCGCTGGCTGGTGGTCACCCTGCTGCTGCTGCGCTCCGGCTTCAGCCGCGCCGATTGTCAGTTCACCGCTCTGGCTGGCGTGCGCGGTGCGGTGCCCGTGGCGATTGCCCTTCAGGCCGCCGCCTCGGATGTGCTGTGGGGAGCTGCGATGCCTGCCTTTGCCCTGGCGGTGGTGCTGCTGGGTTTGGTGATGCAGGGGGCGTTGCTCAATCCCCTGGCCCGCCGCCTCGGCCTGGTGAGTGTCGCCCATCCCTAGCGTTGGCCGGTGATTGGGAGCTAAGAGCGTGCGGATTCTGCTGGTGGGCTGCAGTGGGTTTGTCGGCCGTGCCCTGGTGCCGCAGCTGCTGGAGGCCGGCCACAGCCTCACCCTGGTGAGCCGTGCCAGCCAGCCCTTGCCCCTCGTGCAGCACCCCCGGCTGCAGCGGCTCCAGGCCGATCCCTCCCGGGCCGCCAGCTGGGAGCTGCCGGAGCTGCGGCAGGCCCTGGCGCAGGCCGAGGCCGTGGTGAACCTCGCGGGTGAGCCGATCGCCGAGAAACGCTGGACGCCCCAGCACCTGCAGCTGCTCCTTAGCAGCAGGATCGACACCACCCGCGCCCTGGTGAGGGCGATGGCCGCTCTGCCGGCCGATCAGCACCCTGGGGTGCTGATCAATGGCTCCGCCATCGGCTACTACGGCACAAGCGCCAGCCAGGAGTTCAGCGAAACCAGCTCCGCCGGCACCGATGTGCTCGGCCGGCTGTGTGCGGCCTGGGAGCAGGAAGCCCATGGCGCTGATGCGTTCTGCCGCGTGGTGATCCTGCGCATCGGCATTGTGCTGGGCGGCGATGGCGGCGCCCTCGGGAAGATGCTGCCGGTGTTCCGTATGGGCTTCGGTGGCCCGATTGGCGACGGTCAGCAGTGGATGAGCTGGATCTCCCGCGCCGACCTCTGCCAGCTGATCAGCACCGCGCTCATGGATGGCGCCTACAGCGGTGTGTACAACGCCGTGGCGCCGCAGCCCTGCACCATGGGCGCCTTCGCCGCCGCCTTGGGCCGTTGTCTTGGACGCCCCAGCTTGCTGCCGGTGCCGGGGCCCCTGCTGCAGCTTCTGCTTGGCGATGGCGCCAAGGTGGTGTTGGAAGGCCAGAAGGTGCTGCCCAAGCGCCTGCAAGAGCAGGGGTTTGGCTTCCGCTACGGCGAACTCAGCGCTGCGCTCGCTTCTGCCACCAGTTGATCGCCCAGCCCAGCACACCGCTGAGGATGGCGGCCCCCATCAATAGGCCGATCGCCGGTGTGAACAGCGGCTCCCATAGCCGCTGAAACCAATCCAGCGGCGCCTCAATCTTGCGGCTGTGGCAGATCACGGCCACGCCAAACCAGATCGCGCCGGCGATCACCACAAACACATCCACCACCAGCAGCGTGTCGATCCAGCCTTTGAGCCGCTGGCCGAGGGGCAGGGGGCTGGCGCTGGGTTCAGCCATCCAGATGGGCGTGCAGATCAGCGGCCATCCTCACCGCCCCGCCGCCGCTGCCGATGCGTTCACGGCCCAGTTGTTGCAGCTCGCCGCGCCAGAGCGGCTCCTGCCGCAGCCGCTCCAGCAGTTGCTCCAGCAGCGCCGCTGTGGCATCAAGCTGTGCATCGCTGCCCGGTTGAGCAGCGGCGCAGAAGATCCCTGGCCCCAATAGCCGCCGCTGGGCTTCCGCGAAGTTCTCGGTGAATTGAGGGCCATCACCCACCAGCTGCAGCACGGGCTTACCAAGCCCCACGCATTGCTCGGCGGCCGTGCCGGTCATCGAGAGCAGCAGATCGCATTGCTGCACCACCGCCGCAAAGCGCCCCCACTCCAGCTGGAGCAGCAGCGGTCCGCGCTGCAGGCAGCAGCGGTCATCCCCCTCCAGCTGCAGCTTCCACCCCAGCCGGCTGGCCAGCGGCGCCACCTCCTGCGGCGTCAGCTTGCCCACCAGGGCCGCATGCAGCCCCAGGCGTTGGGCCGGCCGCAGCGGTTCCGGCAGTCGCTCCAGCACCCGCAGCATCAGCTCAAGGTTGTGCAGTGCTTCCGGCAGGCGGCTGCCCGGCAGGAGCCCAAGCCGTTGTTGGGGAGTGCCCTGCAGCGGCTCGCTGGTTCTGAGGGCACCATCGAAGAAGGGATTGCCAAGAAAATGCACCGGCCTCTGCAGCTGGCCGGTGAGGTCGGCGGCGGTGAGGGCATCACGGCTGTAGATCGCTACGGTGCGGCGCTGGCGCAAGCAGGGCGTGCAGGGCCAGGGCAGCCGCAGCTTGCCTTCGTAGTGGCTGGAGTAGGCCACCAAGTAGGTGGCTGTGGGCCTGCCGCTGAGCCAGGCCGCCATCACGGGAATCACATCGCCCACCACCAGGATCAGCCGGTAACGGCGGGCGATGCGCAGCAGCAGCAGCACACGGCTGATCAGATAGAGGATCTGCCCCTGCACCACTTCCGTGATGCGCCCCAACAGGCTCGTGTACCCCAGGCCGCCGGTGCTGTACTCGCGGGTGCGTCCACGCACCAGGATCCCGGCTTGGCTGTAGGCACGGCCGTGGCCCACCAGCGGTAAGGCTTCAACCGCCAGCCCTCTCTGCTGCAGGGCCTGGCCGATCAGGGCACCGCTGAGGTCTTCGCCATGGCCGTTGCTCAGCAGCAGGATCGGTCTTGGATCGCTGCCGGGCGGCTTCAACCTTTGAGCCAAGCCTGCACCTTCTGCAGGGCCTGCCAGTCGGGGCGGCGGGCCAGGCCATCGGCCATGGAGCCATCCAGCTCTTCAGCCAGCTCTGGTGCCATCGCCCGCACGCGCAGCACCCACTCGATGTGCTCGCGCACGCCCTTGGCGTTGGTTTCCAGCATCGCCAGGCTGAGGTTGATGCGGGCCTGGGGGTCTT
>NZ_JBIPMN010000037.1:0-16320 GCF_044369115.1 Vulcanococcus sp.
CAACACGATCCCGGCCATGCTGCTGGGCCTGGTGGCGGGGGTATGGGCCGACCGCTGGCGCAAGCGTGAGGTGATGGTGGCCAGCAACGGCATCCGCGCCGTGCTGGCACTGCTGGCGCCGCTCAGCCTGATCCCAGGCCCCGAATGGCTGGGGCTGAGCTGGGGCTACTGGGCCCTGCTGGTGATCACCTTCCTGGAATCGGTGCTGACCCAGTTTTTTGCACCGGCGGAACAGGCAGCAATCCCGATGCTGGTGCCCACCCACCAACTGCTGGCGGCCAATTCGCTGTACCAAGCCACGAGCATGGGCGCCACGATCGTGGGTTTCGCCCTGGGAGACCCGATCCTGAGGCTGCTCAAGTACGGGCTAGGCGCCATCGGCATCCCCAACGGGGAATTCGCTCTGTTACCGCTCTGCTACGGCCTAGCCGCGCTCTCGATCGCCTGGATCCGGGTGGAGGAAACGCCACGCCAGGAGCGCGAGCAAACCGTGTGGGAGGAGATGCGCGACGGACTGCAGGTGCTGCGGGAACGCCCCAGCGTGCGCAGCGCGCTACTGCAATTGGTGCTGCTCTACAGCCTGCTGGCCGCGCTGTATGTGCTCGCCATCAGCCTGGCCTCAGCCATTCGGCAGCTGGGCCCCACCCAGTTCGGCACGTTGCTGGCGATGAGTGGCATCGGCCTGGCGGTGGGCGCTGTGGCGGTGGCACAGGTGGGGCATCGCTTCAACCGGCGCCGGCTGGCCTCAGCCGGCCTGGGCACGATCGCCTGGAGCCTGGTGCTGCTCGGCCAGCTGCGGGGCAACCTCAGCGCCACCCTCACCCTGTGCGCCGTTCTTGGCGTGGGCTCTGCGCTCCTGGCCATCCCCGCCCAGACCACCATCCAGGAGGACACCCCAGAAGCCATGCACGGCAAGGTGTTTGGCCTACAGAACAACCTGATCAACATCGCTCTGAGCCTGCCGCTGGTGCTCGCCGGTGCTGTGGTGAGCCGCTACGGACTGCTGCCGGTTCTGTGGGCGCTGGCGGGGTTGGCTCTTCTGGCAGCGCTGCTCGAGCGCCCCTGGGAACGCTGCTAGTTTTGGTATCTGGTGACACTGCCCGCGCGTGGCCCACATCGCCTGGCTGGGCAAGAAATCACCGTTCTGCGGCAACGTCACCTACGGGCTCAGCACCACGGCAGCCCTGAAGCAACGCGGCCACGAGATCAGCTTCATTCACTTCGACACCCCGGCGGCAGGTCTTGGCAAGAGCCCTGAGGAGGCGGTCGCCACCCTGACGGGCGGAGCAGGCGACAACCCGGAGGTCACGCTGCCCTACCTGGTGAAATCCCAGGTGTACACCATCCCCTCGCCCGGAGCGCAGCGGGAGCTGCGCGAATCCCTGGAGCGGCTGCAACCGGATCTGGTGCACGCCAGTCTCACCCTGTCGCCCCTGGATTTCCGCCTGCCGGATTTATGCCAGCAGCTGGGGCTGCCACTGGTGGCCACCTTCCATCCCCCCTTCGATGCGGCGCTGCGCAACCTCAGCTCCGGCACCCAACAGCTCACGTATCAGCTCTACGCCCCGTCGCTGGCCCGCTACGACCGGGTGGTGGTGTTCTCGGATCTGCAGGCGGATGTGCTGCTGCGCTTGGGGGTGCCGGCCAACCGCCTGGCGGTGATCCCCAACGGGGTGGATCCCGAGCAATGGGCTCCCAGCACGATGCCGGAATCCGCGGACCTGCTCGAGCTGCGCCAGCGCTTTGCCGGCCAGCGCGTGTTCCTCTACATGGGCCGGATCGCCACCGAGAAAAACGTGGAAGCGCTACTGCGGGCCTGGCGGCTGGTGCAACCGGAAGGCTGCACCTTGGTGATCGTGGGCGATGGGCCTGTGCGCCAGTCGCTGATGCAGAACTTTGGCCCCGAGTGCCGCGTGCATTGGTGGGGACATGAACCGGATCAGGCCAAGCGCGTGGCCTTGTTACAGCTGGCGGAGGTGTTTTTGCTGCCGTCGCTGGTGGAGGGGCTGAGCCTGGCACTGCTGGAGGCGATGGCCAGCGGTACCGCCTGCGTGGCCACCGACGCCGGAGCGGATGGCGAGGTGCTTGAGGGCGGTGCCGGCATCGTGATCAGCACCCAGGGGGTCACCACCCAGCTACGCACCTTGTTGCCCGTGCTGCGTGATCAACCGGTGCTCACCGCAGAGCTGGGCCGCCGCGCCCGCGCGCGGGCCCTGGAGCGCTACACCCTGAGCCGCAACATCGACCAACTTGAACAGCTCTACGCCGAGCTCGTTCCCGAGGGCAGCCTGGCGGCCTAGCCGCACAGTTCGGCGCAGCAGGCTGCAAATGCCGTGGCCGGATCGGTTGCAGCCGTGATCGGGCGGCCAATCACCAGCTGACTTGAACCAGCGCCGATGGCCTCAGCCGGGGTCATCACCCGCTGCTGATCACCCAGGGCGGCACCCGCCGGCCGAATCCCTGGGGTCACCAGGGCGAACGGCTCAGGGTGGGCAGCACGCAACGACGCCACTTCAAGCGGCGAGCACACACAGCCGCCGATTCCAGACGACGCAGCCAGCTCAGCCAACCTGGGCACGTAGGCCTCCACCGGCTCCTCGATCGCCAGCTCAGCGGCAAAACGAGCTGGAACCCAGCTGGTGAGCACCGTGACCGCCAGCAGCGTGGGAGCCGGCAGCCCCGCGGCGGTCGCCGAATCCACGGCGGCATCCTGAGCCGCCCGCAAGGCCTCGCTGCCAGCGCAGGCATGCACGGTGATCAGCTCGGCACCGAGGCGCGCCGCGCTGCGGCAGGCGCCGGCCATGGTGGCGGGAATGTCGTGGAATTTGAGATCGAGAAACACCCGCTTGCCCTGATCGCGCAGCTGACGCACCACATCCGGGCCGCCGGCCCCGAACAGCTCAAGACCCACCTTCACCCAGCACAGCTCAGGCACCGCCGCCGCAAAACCAAGGGCCTGCGCAGGAGCCATGCCATCGAGGGCCACGATGATCCGATCGGCGGCAGACCTGTTCACGCTGGATCCGGCTCTCTGACGAGATCTCAGGCTACGAAGCATGCTGGAGGCTGCCCTTGAGGGAGTGCAGCATGAAGCTCACGCTCCCATGGCCCCATGCTGCCGCGCATCCTGCATCCCGAGCAGCTGCAGGGCTATCGCCTGAGCAGCCACGACCACTGCCGTCTGGCGCTGCTCAACAGGCCGGAATCCGGTGGGTGCACGGTGTTTCTCGAGGTGCACGATCCCTGCGATCGGGTGCCGCCCCACAGCCATCACCGGGGGGCTGAGCTGTTTTTCGTGCTGCGGGGCACGGTGCTGTTCCACGTGGGTGATCGCTCGATCAGCGCCAGCGGCGGCGACGTTGTGGTGGTGCCGGAAGAAGCCCTGCACGACCTCGAAAATCCAGGGCCCGAGCGCGTCTATTTGCTCACGGTGCTCAGCAGCGACGGCGGCTTTGCCGATCTGCTCGAGCAGGGCATCCCCACGCCACTGGATGCCGACGATCTGGCGGTGCTCAGATCGCTCTGACGCCCCTCACCACGCCACCAACCGCCGGAAGGTTTTCTTCCCGAGCTGCAGCACCTTGCCTTCCAGCTCAGCGGCGGCGGTGAATTCCTGGTTGGGATCGCTGAGCTTCTCGCCATCGAGCTTCACGCCGCCGCCCTGGATCTGGCGGCGCGCTTCGCTGCTGCTGGCGCAGATGCCCACCGCACTGAGCAGATAAAAAGCCCTGGCCGGGAAGTTCACCTCCGCCAGCGAGGCTTCCAGCACCTCCGCATCCGCGGCACCGCTGCCGCTGGCACCAGCCACCAATCTGCCGGCATCAGCCTGAGCCTGTTGAGCCGCCGCGTCGCCGTGGCGCTGGCGGGTGATTTCCAGGGCCATCGCCTTTTGGCGTTCGCGCGGGTTGGCGGGCAGGGCGTCGAGATCGAGATCGGTGAGCAGGGTGAGGTACTCCTCCACCGCCGCATCGGGCACCTTCTCGAGCTTGGAATACATCGAGAGCGGGTCGTCTGAGAGGCCCACGGTGTTGCCCAGGCTCTTGCTCATCTTCTGCACACCATCTAGGCCAGGCAGGATCGGCAGCAACATCCCGAACTGGGTGCGCTGGCCGAAATGGCGCTGTAAATCGCGGCCCATCGCCACGTTGAACTTCTGATCCGTGCCACCGAGCTCCAGATCGGCCTGGATCGCCACCGAGTCGTAGCCCTGCAGCAAGGGGTAAAGGAATTCATGCAGGGAGATGGGCGTGCCTGAGCCGTAGCGGTTGGCGAAATCCTCCTTAGCGAGCATCTGGCCCACGGTGGAAATGCCCAGCAGCTCGATCACCTTCGGAAGATCCAGCGCCGCCAGCCATTCACTGTTGCGCCGCACTTCCAGCCGGCCGGGGGTTGCGAAATCGAGCAGCGCCCTGGCAGGGTCCTGCCCCTGCCCGAGCTGGGCGAGGTAGGTGGCGGCATTGGCTTCCACCTGCTCGGCGCTGAGCTGGATGCGTGTGGCGCTCTTTCCGGTGGGATCACCGATGCGGGCGGTGAAGTCACCAATGATCAGCACCGCCGTATGGCCAGCATCCTGGAAGGCCCGCAGCTTGCGGAACAGGATCGAGTGGCCCAGGTGGATGTCGGAGCCGGTGGGATCGATGCCGAGCTTGATCCGCAGTGGCCGGCCATCGCGCTCGGCCTCCGCCAGGCGGGCAGCGAGCTGCTGATCAGGATCCTTCGCAGGCCCCTCAGCCGTGCCGGCTGGGAAGAGATCGGCCACGCCGCGCTCGATCCACTGCGGCAATCCCCACGCACCCTTGGCCATCGCTGCCGCTGCTGTTCAGGGGCGGATCGTAGGCAGCGGGCTTCAGGCCTCCTTATCAAGCTCGCTCTTCATCCGCTCGAGCGTGCGCTGCATCTGCTCGAACATCTGCTCAGGGGTCATGCCGAACTGACCGAGCTGGGTGCGGAGCTGCTCCACCGTGAGCTTGGCCTGAAAGTCTTCTGAAAGCTCAAAGCGCTTCATGAACACGCGGTAGCGGTCCATCAGCTCTTCCATGCGCTCGATGAACAGCTTCTTGCCTTCGCGATCGAACTTGCCGTACTCGCCCCCCAGCTGCATCAGCTGCTGGTAGTCGCCGAACAGGCGCTTGGCTTCCTCCTGCACGATCTCGGAGTCGAAGAAGGCCATGGCGTTAGGGCGCAAGCGCTTCGGAGGATTCTGCTGACCACCACCAACACTGACGAGTGCGGATCCACGTATCTGCTCCGGCACCAGCAGCTGACAACGCACGCGGCGCATCACACAGTGGAACTGTGAGCGCTCAGTGCCCCCGGTGGACTACACACCACTGATCGATGAGGTGCGGGGCCATGTGCGCAGCAGCACCGCCTTGGTGAAGCCCCATCGCTTGGTGGCCTGCATCGGCAGCCGCATGGCCCTGAGCCTGTTCGTGAATGCCACGGAGCCAGCGGAAGCGCTGGTGGGTGCAACCACCAGCGAAGCCATTGGCCTGAATCTCCTGCGCAGCGAGGAAGCCGATCTGCTGATCTGCACGGACCTCCTGGAGCAGGGTGATGGCGGATCGCTGGTGGAATCAGCGAAGCAATTGCAGCCGGCACCCACCACCTTGATGGTGGTGACCCAGCCGAGGCGGCTGATCACCATCCGCCGAGCCTTTGAGGCCGGCTGCGATGGCATCTGTCTGGAATCCCAGATCGGTCTAGGCACCGTGGTGATGGCCCTACAGACCGTGAGCGCTGGGGCCTGCTACGTGGAAAAGGGCTTGCAGCAGCAGTACTTCCAGGGCTACTGCGGCCTGGCTGATGCACCGCTGGCTCAGCTCACCGAACGGGAAGTGGAGGTGTTGCAACGGATAACGGCCAATGCCACCAACCAGGAGATCGCTGCCGATTTGTTCATCAGCCTGGAAACGGTGAAGAGCCATGTGGCGCAGGTCTTGCACAAGCTGGCCTGCCGCAGCCGCCTGCAGGCCGCCATCAAAGGCATCCGCCTCGGTTTGGTGGAGTGGCCGGAAGATCGTTAAGGTCGGGCAACTCCGCTCCCGCCGCCGCCGCCATGGCCCGTGGCCACTGGCTCGATCCGTTTGCCCGCAGCCTGCTGGAGGCCACAGGGCAGCTGCCGCGTCGCCCCAAGCCAGCCCCGCCTACTGAGGCGATCGCCGTGGAGGCAACCGCCGCAGACGAGGCCGTGGAGCGCGACTTACTCGAGCTGAAGCTGCGCCAAGATCCGCAGCGGCGCTTGCATGACCCCAGCGAGGTGCGCCATGCAGCAGCCCTGGGCTGGCGCCTGGATGTGAACCGCGCCAGCGCCGACGACTGGCTGCGGCTGCCCGGCATCACACCGGTTCAGGTGGATTTACTACTGCGACTGCAGCGCGGTGGCGTGCAACTGAGCGGGCTCGACGATCTCGAGCGGCTACTGGAGCTCCCGCGCAGCCAGGCCACAGCCTGGGAGCCGCTGCTGCTGTTCCGCTGGTATGGCGATGGCGCCCCGCTGCATGCCAGCACCAGGCCGGTGGATCTCAACCACGCAGCTGCTGCAGCCTTGGAGCGCGAGCTGCCGCAACTCGATGCGGTGCGGCGGGCGCGCTTGCTGCGCGAACGCCAACGTGCCCCCTTCAACGATCTGGCAGATCTCCATCAGCGCCTGCAGCTGCCGCCTTCCCTGGTGGAAGAGCTGATCGGTAAGGTGCGCTTTGGCCAGGGGCCAGCCGGTCCGCAACTGCCCCGTTCAGCTTGAGCGGATGGTGAAGGGCCCCACACCCCGTCAGGGCGATCTGTTTGCCCAACCGCTGGGCGGCAGCAGCGCCACCCCCCAGGGGCTACCCCTGCAGGAGCATCAGCTGCGCCAGTGGCAGGAGCGCTTGCTGGCCTTCCAGAAACCACGCTTCGCTGCCGTGGCCGAAGGGCGCAGCCTGGCGGCCGGCCAGATCAACCTGCTTGATGGCGCCGTGGTTGGCCCAGCCGACACGGTGCAGCGGCTGGATCCCCTGACCCTGGCACCTCAAAGCCTGCAGTTCTGGCGCTGGCCTGAAGCCAGCAACACCGGCGCCGCCCTTTACTTCGTGCTCGATCGGCCGCCTCACCTCCCAGGCGCCTTGCTGCTCTATGTGGGGGAAACGGCCCAGGCCGATCGGCGCTGGAAGGGCGAGCACGATTGCAAGAGCTATCTGGCCGCCTATGGCGACGCCCTTCAACAGGTGGGGCTGGGCAGCCAGCTGAGCATTCGCTTCTGGAGCGATGCGCCAGTGGCGGTGCGCCCGAGGCGGGCGCTAGAGCAGGCCCTGATCCGCCACTGGTTGCCGCCGTTCAACAAGGAAACCCGCGGCCGCTGGGCCACACCCTTCACCGCCGAGCTGGGCTGATCGCCCTACCATCGCCGCCATCTGAACCGCCGAGATGGTCGCCGAGATCCGTTGCAGCACCGCCACCCTTACCAGCTGGAGCGGCGAAGCGCTAGCGGTGGGCCTGTTCACTGGCGAAGCCGGTGAAGCCAGCCGCAACCAACTGCTGGAGCGCTTCGGTGCCGCCGTAGCCGATCGCCTCGAACAACGCCGCTTCAAGGGCAAACCGGGTGAAAGCCTGAGCATTGATCTGCTCGGCCAATCGCCCAGCCTGCTGGTGCTGGTGGGCCTCGGTGCGCCCGCCGACTTCGGCCCAGAACAGCTGCGCAGCGCTGCCGCGGCCGCCAGCAAGAACGCGGCCAGTGCCGGCGCCAGCCAATTCGCGCTGGCCATGCCGGTGGAAGGCCTGGCCCCTCAGGCCGCCGCTGCGGCCATGGCTGAAGCGGTGCGCCTGAGCCTCTACAGCGATCAACGCTTCAAGAGCGAAACCGATCCACAGCCCAGCTTGAGCCAGGTGGAGCTGCTGGGGCTGGACAACAGCGCCCAGGCCGCTGTGGAGAGCAGCCGCGCCGTTTGCAGCGGTGTGGAACTGGCCCGCGAGCTGGTGGCGGCCCCGCCCAATGTGGTGACCCCAGCCGCCCTGGCCGACACCGCAGCTGACATCGCCCGCGAATTCGGCCTGGACCTCAAGGTGCTCGAGCGCAGCGACTGCGAAGCGCTCGGCATGGGCTCCTACCTGGCGGTGGCCAAGGGCTCGGATCTACCGCCCAAATTCATCCATCTCACCTACCGGCCTCAGGGCGAAGCGAATCGGCGCCTGGTGCTGGTGGGCAAGGGCCTCACCTTCGATTCAGGCGGCTACAACCTCAAAACCGCCGGATCCCAGATCGACATGATGAAGTACGACATGGGCGGCAGCGCGGCAGTGCTGGGGGCCATGCGTGCCATCGCCGAACTGAAGCCCGCCGGCGTGGAAGTGCACATGATCGTGGCCGCCTGCGAAAACATGATCAGCGGCGGTGCGATTCACCCCGGTGCGATCGTGACCGCCTCGAACGGCAAAACGATCGAGATCAACAACACCGATGCCGAAGGGCGGCTCACCCTGGCCGATGCGCTGGTGTACGCCTGCAAGCTGGAACCCGATGCCGTGGTGGATCTGGCCACCCTCACCGGCGCTTGCGTGATTGCACTTGGAGAGGAGATCGCTGGCTTGTGGTCGCCCTGCGATCCGCTGGCCCAGGGCCTGATCGAGGCGGGCGCCCAGGGCGGCGAAACCCTCTGGCGCATGCCCCTGCGCGCCTCCTACCGCGCAGGCCTCAAGAGCGGCCTGGCCGACATGAAGAACACCGGCCCCAGACCTGGTGGATCAATCACCGCCGCCCTGTTCCTGCAGGACTTTGTGGCTCCCGAGGTGGCCTGGGCTCACCTCGACATCGCCGGCACGGTGTGGAGCGATAAGGGCCGGGGCCTCGATCCCGCTGGCGCCACGGGCTATGGCGTGCGCACCCTGGTGAACTGGGTGCAGGCCGGGGGCCCCGCCTAGGCTGGTCGCATCGATCGACCCAGCTCCACTTCATGGCCGTTCGCAAGATCCGCTGGTTCGTAAAAGCACAGATCGGGGTGCTGCTGCTGCCCGCCGGTCTGTGCCTGTTTGGGGAAGCTGTTCAGCGCCGCACCCTGCAGATGCTGGGCCAGGCCCATGGCCCCTGGTTCTGGTACGGCACCCTCAGCCTGGTGGCCATCGTGGCGGGCGTGGGCCTGATGGTGGAAAGCGGACTGCTGCGGGGCTATCCGGGCCAGCAGAAGCCCTAGGCGGCGGCAGCCATCCGACCTGAGCCCCGCAGAACATCATGCGGAGCCTCCAGGGCGTGGATCTGCCAGCGGGCGCGCTCACCGAACTGCTCCAGCAGCCGATCGAGATCATCCGAGGCCTGCTTCGGGCTCTCGTACGGACCGATATGACGGGTCAAGAGACCATCGCGAATGGTCAGCAGATACATACACACACCTGCGCTCGCGTCAGGGCAACGCTAAGTGACTCCGCTCAGAGAAAAAAGGGCGGAAACCCGCTCCACCACTCAAAAACAGCCCAAAGAAGCGCCTCAGGGCTTCAGCTTTTCCTCCGAATTCAGCCGCAAGATCGCTAGCCCGCCAGGTCAGCGCGCCGACACCCAAGCCGCACTGCTGCGGGCTTTGGCTCCCCACAGCTGATCCAGGCGCCGATCGCGGCCGCAGGCCCAGCGGTAGTAGTTGTACTTCACGCTGTTGCGCTCCGCGTAATCCTGGTGATAGCCCTCCGCAGGCCAGAAGCGGCTGAGGGGCTTGATCTGTACACGGATCGCTGAAACCGGTTTGCCCAGCTCCCGAGCCGCAGCCTTGAGGCTCGCTTCAGCCTGCTGTTTCTGCGCCTCACCCTGGGTGAAGATCACTGGGCGGTAGGAGCTGCCGCGATCGCAAAACTGGCCGCCGCCATCCAGTGCATCCACATTGCGCCAATAGGCCCGCAGCAGAGTGGCGTAGCTGATCCGGGCGTTATCGAACCGCACCTCCACCACCTCCTGGTGGCCGGTGCCGCCGCCACTCACCTGGCGGTAGGTGGGATTGCGCAGGCTGCCGCCGCTGTAGCCGCTCTCCACGCTCAACACCCCAGGCAGCTTTTCAAGATCGTGCTCGAGGCACCAGAAGCAGCCGCCGGCCAGAACGGCCTCTTCCACGGCGGCCTGCACGGGCGCCAGGGGCCAGAGCAGCAACACCAGGGACAACAGAACCGGAAAGAGAACCGGAACAGTGCGCTTGATCAAACGGAAGCAGCCGCAGGAAGCGCGTCCAGGATGGCAGCAGCCGCACGCCGGGTGACGCCCGGCTCACCCAGTGCCTGGCGCAGCCGCTGGTAACCGTCCTCCACCCGCCTGCGAGCCTGGGGGTCATCGAGCAAACACAGCGCTTCCCGCACCACCGCCTCCGGCGTGAGCTCGTCTTGCAGCAGTTCGGGCAGAAGCCGCTCCTGCAACACCAGATTCACCGGCGAGATGTGATCCACCTGGAAGCGCAGCAGATGCTGGGCCACCCAAGCCGTGGGCCGGCTGACGCGATAGCCCACCACCTGGGGAACCCCCCGCAAGGCCAGCTCCAGATTCACCGTGCCGGATTTGTTCAGGGCCAGATCCGCGGCGGCGCAGAGCGTGGGGCGCAACGCATCCGCCTGGGCGGCAGGCACCACCTCCGCCCGCACCCCGGCCGCGGCGATCAGCTCCGCGAGCACCGGTTCAAAAGCAGCCTGCCCGGCCGGCACGATCACCCGCAGGCCAGGGCAGCGGCGTTGCAGCTCGGCGGCAGCAGCCGCCAGGGGCGGCAACAAGTAGCGCAATTCCTGTTTACGCGAGGCGGGCAGCAGCAACAGCAGCCGTTCACCGGCCTGGAGCCCCAGCTGGGCGCGGGCCGCCTCGCGGCTGGGGAGATCGGCGAGGGTATCGAGCAGCGGATGGCCCACCCAGGTGACCTGAGCCCCACGAGCGGCGTAGAAGCGAGCCTCTTCCGGAAAGATGGCCAGGATCCGATCGGTGAAGCCGATCAAGCGGGTGGAACTGCCTTCGCCCACGCGAAAGGCCCACTCCTGCGGAGCGATGTAATAGAAAATCGGCACGTTGGGCAGGCGCCGCTTCACCTTGAGGCCAAGCCTCACGTTGGCGCCCATGTAGTCGATCAACACCAACCCATCGAGGGGATTGCGCTTCAGCCAGCGGCCCACACGCCGCTGCACCCGCAGGGTGGGCAGCACCAGCGGCAGCGCTTCCCACAGGCCGATGGAGCCCATCGGCGTGGTGTCGGCCAAGAGCTCCGCTCCGGCCTGGCGCATCCGCGAGCCACCCAGGGCAGCGATCTCCAGGGGGAGCTGACGCCGCTGAGCCTCATCCCGCAGAGCAGCCACCAACAGGCCTCCCTGCAGATCACCGGACACCTCGCCGGTGCTGATCAGCAGTCGTCTCATGAACGACCGGCAGGAAGCGGGCCGCGGCGGCCAGGACCGATCGAAGCTTCCAGGAAACTGACCAGGGTTTCCGCCGGCGGCAGCAACGGCTGGCGGCGCACCTGCTGGAGGGCCTCGGCCAGCACCGCATCACTGCGATAGAGCTCAGACCACACCTGTAGCAGCTGCTTGGCCTGGGCGCCGTCATCGAGCTCGGCCAAACCGCTGCGTTTGATGCCGATGCGGTTGAGGCCGCGCAGGCGTCCCGGGTGACCTTCCACGATCGCGTAGGGGGGCACATCGCGATCGATGCGGCTCATGCCACCCACCATCGCCATGGTGCCGATGTGCACGAACTGGTGAATCCCGAGCACTCCACCAATCACAGCCCGATCGCCAATCACCACATGGCCGGCTACTGCCACGCCATTGGCGATCACGATCCGATCACCCAACAGGCAGTTATGGCCCAGATGGCTGTAAGCCATCAGCAAATTTCCGCTGCCGATCCGCGTCTGCTCGCCCTCGTGGGTGGCACGGTTGATGGTCACGCACTCGCGGATGGCGTTGTCATCGCCGATCACCACTTCGGTGGAGGCACCGTTGTATTTGAGGTCCTGGGGTTCGGCGCCGATGCAGGCACCCGGGAAGATGCGGTTGCGGCAGCCCATGGTCACCCGGCCATCCAGCACCACATGCGGACCGATGCGCGTGCCGGCACCGATCGACACCTCGGCACCAACCACCGCATAGGGACCGATCTCCACCCCTGCATCAATCTGCGCGCGCGCATCCACCACCGCCGTGGGATGGATCCTGGTTTCGCCCGCACTGAGTTCCATGGCGATAGAAGACATCACGGCGGCGCTCAGTCCACCAAGGAGAACATCAGCTCCCCGGCGCAGACCAGTTCACCATCCACCTTCGCTTCAGCCTTCACCTTGCCGAAACGCTTGCGCTTGAGGCTGAGCAATTCACAACTGATCACGAGCTGATCACCCGGCACCACGGGCCGGCGGAAGCGCACACCATCGATACCGGCGAACACGAACAGCCCCTTGGGCAGATCCGGCATCTGGGTGACGATCAGACCACCCACCTGGGCCATCGCCTCCACGATCAACACACCCGGCATCAGCGGACGGCCGGGGAAGTGCCCCTGGAACTGCGGCTCATTGAAGGTGATGTTCTTGATCGCCACAGCCCGCTTGCCAGGCTCGTGTTCGATCACCCGATCCACCAGCGCGAAGGGATAGCGGTGGGGCAGCAGACCCTGGATCTGCTCACTGGTGAGCACAGGCGCCGGCGCTGAGGGGGTGGCAGTCAAGGGGGTCAGTTCGAAGAAACCAGAGCGGCAGCCAGGGCCGTGTGCAGCCCATGGGAGCCGCGGAAGGCAAACACCTGGGCCTGGGGCAGCCCCGCCAGGGCGAGATCCCCCAGCAGGTCAAGGAGCTTATGGCGCACCGGCTCATCGGCAAAGCGCAGCGGTGGATTCACCCAGCCCTCGCCATCGCACACCAAGGCGTTATCCAAGGCACCGCCCTTGATCAACCCAGCGGCCAAGAGCTGCTCCACCTGCTGTTTGAAGCCGAAGGTGCGGGCAGGAGCGATCTTCTCCACAAAAGCCTGGGGCGTGAGCTCAATGCTGAACAACTGTCGGCCGATCGCCGCCTGGGGAAACTCGATAGCCGCCCCCAGCCGCAAGCAATCGGAAGGAAGGGCGGTGGCAAAGCTCTGGCCGAGCTGCAGGGTGATGGGGGCCTCCAGCAGCGGCAGAAAGGAACGACTGCCCAGAGGCTTGAGGCCTGCTTCGGCGATCGCCTCCACCCAGGGCTGCGCCGAACCATCCATCAACGGAACTTCGGGGCCATCCACCAGCAGCAGCGCCGAGCTGATGCCCACACCCGCCAGGGCGGCGAGCAGATGTTCCACGGTGGCCAAGCGGCGCTGATCCAGCTGCAGAGCCGTGCACAGCTGGGTTTCGCAAACCTGGTTGGGATGCAGGCGCTGGGGAGGAATGCTTGGTTCATCCAGCCAAGCCACCCAGTAGCCGGCCTGCTCATAGGGCTCTAAGCGAAGCCTGGCCACGGCACCGCTATGGAGACCCACCCCGGAGCGCTCCACGGATGCCGCCAGGGTCCAGGCCTGGGAATAATCGCTGGGCCAGATCGTCACGCTGCTGCTCAGAACTTCCAACCCACACCGAGGTTGAAGCGCCACTCGCCGGTGAAGTCTTGGCTAGCCACCTCCAAACGCAGCGGCCCCACCGGTGTGGAAACAATCAGACCCGTACCCACCGAGAAGCCGTCACCAGGCTTGAGCAACAAGCCGCCCGGGTTACCGGGAACGTCGGGCTGGCTGCCAAAGCTGGTGCCGCCGTCCACAAACACCTCACCGCTGATGATGCTGAAGATCGGGAAGCGGTATTCGATGGTGGCTTCACCAAAGCTCTTGCCCACACCCAGGTCGCAGTCGTAGTAACCGCGAACGGAGTTGGAGCCGCCCAGACAGAAGGCTTCATAGGGGGGCAAGTTGCCCACATTGGTGCCAGCCGTCACCTGGAAGGCCAGGGCCTGTTTGCAATCTTCTTTCTGACCAGGCTTGGGCCGGCAGCCCTTGAAGATTTTCAGCCAGTTCACCGGGATGTAGTGGGTGTAACTGGCGCGTAAACGGTTGAAGGTGGGTGAATCCGGACCAACCGAGAAAAACTGTTCGGTACCGAGGCTGAGGAAGTTGCCGGCCGTTGGATTGCGCGGGTCATTGAGGTTGTTCATCGTGGCAGCCACGCGCAGGCCCACGAGCTGGTTTTGCTGGGCGCAGTTGTAAGCGATGCAGATGACATCCTTCACCTGCGTTTCGCCGTTCTTGTAGTTGTTGGTGTTCATGCCATAGGGCATCACCGAACCACCGAAATTCATCGGAGTGACTTCCTGGCCACTGAAGCCAAGCACCACATTCCAGGGCGCGCGCTTGTAAGGGTTGCCGCCGTTGAGCGGACGCACAAACTGAACGTTGCCGCCGATGCGCTGCAGGGCGATCGAGTTGTTGTCGAGGTTGAACCAGTTGAGGCTCGGGTCAGCCTTCTGCGCCTTGGAAATCGAGCCGAACGAGGTGCCGGTGGGGTTGTTGTTGCTCTGAATGTTGTAGGCCGTGGCGTTGGAGGGTGCCTTGAAAAAGTCGTTCGACACATCCGACACGGTGTTGATCGTGCCGTTGTTCTGGCTCTGGAAGATCTGAGGCACTTCCCGGCTGAAGAACACCCGGGCCCGGAAAGCAGTGCGGAACTTATCGCCTTTGATCCAGGGATCGGTGAAGGAAATGTCACCCAGGCCACCGAACTGGCCATAGGTGAAGTTCACCGCCAGATCCCAGGCCCGGCCCAGCAGGTTGCTGTCCTGCAGCTGCACCTGGCCGAACACGCCCTGAGCCTGGCTGTAGCCCAGACCGCCGGAGAGGGAGCCACTCGACTGCTCAACGATGCCGAGCACGATCGTCACCTCACCGGGATTGCCGGCCACGGGCCGAAGCGTCACCTTCACATCACCGAACAGGCCGGTGCCGTAGAGGCGCTTGATGTCTTCTTCAAGCTGGCGGCGATTGAAGGTGTCGCCAGGCTTGATCGACACCTCACGGGTCACTACCCAGGGCTTGGTTTTGCCGCGGATCGGCTGGCCCTTGTCGTTGGTGGATTCGCCTTCTTTGTTGAGGAACTGCACCTCCACGCCGGCCACGCTGCCTTCGCGCACCTGCAGCTGCACCACCCCCGTGGGACTCACCCGGGTGGGACCACTCACCCGGGCTAGGGAATAGCCCTGATCGGCATACCACTTCTGCAGCTCACCGATCCGGGCCTGCAGGGTGTTGAGGTTGAGGGTCTTGCCGTAATCGGCCGCAAAGATATCCGGGATCAGGGTGGGAGGCATCTTGGTCTTCGGCCCGATGCCCTCGAGCTCCACCTCAGTGAGCACCGGGTTGGGCACCACTGTGACCACCAGCTGCACCCCCAAAGGGCCATCCACCGGCTGGATGCGCACATCGGAGAACCAGCCGCTGGCGTAGATCGCCGAAAGGTCGTTCTGGAGCTCGCTACGGGTCACCTGGGTGCCAGGCCGGGTGGCCATGGCGTCGTAGACGGCAATCTCGAGCCGCTCCTGCTCTGGGTGGCCCTCGATCCCCTTCACCACCACCTCGCTGATCAGCACCTTCGGCTCAGGCTTGGCCGGTGGCGCGAGGGCCTCACTTGGAGGACTGCTCTCGGCGGGAGCCGCCGTTGGCGTCTCAGCCGGTGCAGGAGTTGTGTTTTGGGCGAACGCAGGAGCCGAGGCCATCACCACGCCTGCCGCCAGCGGCAGCATCGAAGCCAGCCCGAGGGAGCCGCGGAGGCGCAGGGCGCGGCTCAAACCGTGAGGGGTGGCGGCCATGGGTACAGCAGGAGTGCGGCAGAGCCGCAAATTCCGCCGAACTTACTTGCCCAGACGGGGTGAAGGGCAGGCACCTTGGACCCGTTTGAGAACCTCCCCGTAGGCCTCCACCACGCCCCCGAGGTCCTGGCGGAAACGGTCTTTATCCAGGATGCGATCGCTGGCGTCACTCACCTGCAAGTCCCAGAGGCGGCAGGTGTCGGGACTGATCTCATCGGCTACCACCAGGGCTCCGTCGGCGGTGAATCCCAGCTCGATCTTGAAATCCACCAGCTGGAGCGCAAGTCCGGCAAAAAACTGGCGCAGGCAGGTATTCACCGCCATGGCCAGTCGCTCCAGCTCCTGACGCTGCTGCTGTGTCAACAGCCCCAGTCGCTCCAGGCGGGCATCGGTGAGCAAGGGATCACCAAAGGCGTCGTCTTTGTAATAGAGATCGAGCAGTGGGGGATCGAGGGGTGTGCCGGGCTCAATCGGCATCTGCTTGCAGAGCGATCCGAAGGCGGTGTTGCGCACCACCACCTCCACGGGAACGATCTCAACCGGACGCACAAGCATCCAATTCGGTTCCTGCAGAGCGAGGTAG
>NZ_JBIPMN010000039.1:0-16181 GCF_044369115.1 Vulcanococcus sp.
ATCCTGGCCTGCCCCAACGACCCCGACAACGTGAAAATGCTCTCGGAGGTGGCGGGGGATCGCATCGATGAGGTGTTCATCGGCTCCTGCATGACCAACATCGGCCACTACCGCGCTGCCGCCACCGTGTTGGAGGGCCAGGGCGAGAACACCGCGCGCCTGTGGGTATGTCCGCCCACCCGTATGGACGAGGAGATGCTCAAGCAGGAGGGCTACTACGCCATCTTCGAGAAGGCCGGCTCGCGCATGGAGATGCCCGGCTGCTCGCTCTGCATGGGCAACCAGGCCCGGGTGGAAGACAACACCACGGTGTTCTCCACCAGCACCCGCAACTTCAACAACCGCCTCGGCAACGGCGCCCAGGTGTATCTCGGCAGCGCTGAACTAGCAGCGGTATGCGCCCAGCTGGGCCGCATCCCCACCAAGGAGCAATACCTGGCCATCGCCGCCGCCAAGATCGATCCCCGCGGCGCCGAGCTCTACCGCTACCTCAACTTCGATCAGATCGAAGGCTTCGAAGACAGCGGCCGGGTGGTGAGCGCCGACGAGGAAGCCAAGGTGCTGGCAGAGGTCTGAGCGGCCGGCATGCTGCTTGCCCCCCACGACGCACGCCGCTTCATGGCCACCTACGAACGGGTGGCCATCGCGGTTCAAGCCATCAATCAGCAGCAAGCAGCCAGCGATCCAGCCACCTGCTTGGTTAACGCTCGCAGACAGCTGCTCGACAACCCTGAGCGGCTTGACGAGGTGATGCAGCACCTCAGGGAGCACAGCATCCCGGTGGACCCGGAGGTGATTGAGGCCCTGAGCCAGATGAAACTGGCCGAATGGATCCACATCAAGGACCTCAAGAGCGGCGCCATCTTCCTCAACAAGGAAGCCAGTGAGGCCTACAGCACCGTGGGCCTGACCCAACAACCTGGAGCCATTCTCGGTGGTCGCGGATTCCTCGTGGAAACCGGGCTATGTCCCTTCGCCGGGAGGATCCTCTGCGATGGGCTCTTCGTGGGCCGCGTCCAGTTGGGGCCAAACCTATGGAGCGAATTCCATGAGCGCTATCTCTGGCTCAAAGCAGAGGGGCGCTTGCATCGCAGCGTCGACACAGCCCCACCGTGGCAGCCGGCACCACCGAAAGCCCTGGAGATTCTCGAGCCATGGCAGATGGTGCCGCTGGAGTATGCCGATGATGCGATTGCTTTTCTGAAAGCCAAACTGCAACCACATCACCCCTTGCAGGAGCAGGAGCTGTTTCCTGTCCTGAAGCGGGAAGATTGCCAGATCTGGATCGTTGAGAAAGAGAATGATGACGGCACAACATGGCACCTCGACCTAACACGAAAACGCCGCTTCAAAGGGCACACGATTTACGCCTTCCGAGAACTCATGGACAACGACGAACTCGAACAGCTAATTCAGAACGATCACCAACAGTGGCTGGCACAATTTGACGATGACGACCTGACTGATGATTGACGACTGTCACGCTGTCTCCAGCCACCTGCCCCAGCGCAGAATGAAGAGCTGACTCGGCACCCCCCTGAACCAGGAAACCCTGCTGTTTGAGCCCGCCCAGCCCGTGGCCGGGGCGCTGCGGGCGGTGCTGGCCTTCCCCAGCACCTACACGGTGGGGATCACCAGCCTGGGCTACCAGGTGGTGTGGGCCACCCTCGCGCAGCGGGCCGATGTGGATGTGCGGCGTCTGTTCACAGACCAGGGCGACGCGACGCATCGCCACTGCGATCTCTTCGGGCTGTCGCTGAGCTGGGAGCTGGATGGCCCCGTGCTGCTGGATCTGCTTGAGCAGCAGCGCATCCCCCTCTGGGCCGCTGAACGGGGCGACGACGACCCGATCGTGTTCGGCGGCGGACCGGTGCTCACCGCCAACCCCGAGCCTCTGGCGCCCTTCTTCGATGTGGTGCTGCTGGGAGATGGCGAATTACTACTGCCGGCCTTCATCGATGCGCTGCAGGAGTGCCGTAGTGCACCGCGCCCGGAGCGGCTGCGGCGGCTAGCCCAAGTGCCGGGCGTCTATGTGCCGGCGCTGTATGCCCCTCGCTACGGCGCTAAAGGCGAACTGCTGGCCATTGAGCCCACCGAACCCGGCATCCCGGCCACCGTGGCCAAACAAACCTGGCGCGGCAACACCCTCAGCCACTCCACGGTGATCACACCGGAAGCCGCCTGGCCCTCCATCCACATGGTGGAAGTGGTGCGCAGCTGCCCGGAGCTCTGCCGCTTCTGCCTGGCCAGCTATCTCACCCTGCCTTTTCGCACCCCAAGCCTCGACGACGGCCTGATTCCAGCTGTAGAGAAAGGCCTCACCGCCACCCAGCGGCTCGGGCTGCTGGGGGCCTCTGTCACCCAGCACCCACAGTTTGCGGATCTGCTGCAGTGGCTCGATCAAGACCGCTTTGAGGGCACGCGGGTGAGCGTGAGCTCGGTGCGGGCCGCCACGGTGACGGCGGAGCTGGGCCGCATCCTGGCCAAACGGGGCAGCAAATCGCTCACGATCGCGATCGAAAGCGGCAGCGAGCGGATGCGTGAGGTGGTGAACAAAAAGCTCGCCACCGAGGAGATCTATGCCGCGGCCCGCTACGCCAAGGAGGGCGGCCTGAGCGGCCTGAAGCTCTACGGAATGGTGGGGCTGCCCAGCGAGGAGGAGGCCGACGTGGAGGCCACCGCCGAGCTGCTGCTGGCTCTGAAGAAGGCCACGCCTGGGCTGCGGTTATCGCTTGGGGTGAGCACCTTTGTGCCCAAGGCCCACACCCCGTTCCAGTGGCAAGGGGTGCGGCCCGAAGCCGAGAAGCGCCTGAAGTTGCTCGGCAAACGGCTCAAACCCAAGGGCATTGAACTGCGGCCGGAGAGCTACGGCTGGAGCGTGATCCAGGCCCTGCTCTCGCGCAGCGATCGGCGCCTGGCACAGGTGATCGCCGCAGCCCGCGGCCGCCACGAAAGCCTGGGGGGCTGGAAACAGGCCTACCGGGCTGTGCGCGAGGGCGAGGCCGCAGGCGCGGACCCGCTGCCGCCCGCCTGGGAGGAAGTGATTCATGCCAGCTGGAGCAGAGAGCGGGTGCTGCCCTGGGAGCACCTGGAAGGCCCGCTCCCCAAAAGCACCTTGATGAAGCACCAGCTGGACGCGCTGGCCTAGCGGCTCCAGCAGCGCAGACCTGCCAGCAGGATCCAGCCCGCGATGTTGACGCGGCTGTCGTACATCGGCAGATCACTGGCGTGCAGCACAACAAGAATCAGCGCGGATGCGAACCAAGCACGGTCAAACAGGAGAGACCGAGCCATGCCCAGACGCACCGCTCGGATCAACAACCACAGCACCAAGCCAACCAGCAGCAGTGCCGCCGGCAGACCGTGCGAGAGGGCAAGTTCAAACAAGATGTTGTGTGTGTGTCCGTGCCAGAAACCTGTCCGCAAGGGATAAATCACAGTGAATGCCGCTGCACCCCAGCCAAGCCAGGGACGCTCAGCGATCAACTCAGCCGCAACGCTCCACTGGCTCAAGCGAGTGATCTGATCTGGACGACGACCTTGTGAGTTGAAATCATTCAACCGACCCCAGATCTCCTGGGGAACAATGCTTCGCAATGGCACCTGAATCACATCGGGGATGCCAGGCAGCGTGGCCAAAACCACAGGCAATGCCACAAGCGCAAGAACAGGGAGCAGCCAAATCCATACGGCTGGGCCCATCACCAACGGGAGCGCCAGCACCAAAGCACCCCAGCCATTGCGTGAATCAGTGAGATACAGAGCTGCACACTGAGCAACGACCATCAAGACAACAACCAGCCAGGGCAAAGCATTGCGCTTGACAGAAACCCGAGCTGCGCCACAAAGCCCCAACAAAGCCGCCAGAAGGAAGGGCCAAGACAGGGACAACCAAGCAGCCGCAATATTGGCGTAATCAAACAAGCCAGCGAGACGATCCGTTGGGTTGCCGCCCTGCTTCACATGCCAAATCACTGCGCCGCCAAGAATGGACCAAGGACCACTCCAGCCCAACCAGAGCTGGCCCAATCCCGTTACCACCACAGGCACGGTTCCAGCCACAATTGCCAGTGCAATACGGCGACGGGCTGGCGCATCGGCCACGTAGGGCTGGAACCCCCAAAAACCCCAGAACAAGGGGAGCCAATTGCCAAGGCCCACCCAAGCCAAAGCCGGTGAATAGCCTGGCAATGCGTCTGGATGAAGGCTGAGGGACAAAGCACCCACAACCATCAAAGCGGCCACCAGTAGCAACACCAGGTTGACCCGGTCCCGACTGAAAGACGACCGTCGCAGGCTGCCCTTGATCAGCGCGGGAAACAACAACACGGCCGCAAAAAGAGCACTGGAGGGCAGGAAGAAAACCCCCAGCTGGAAACATCGCCAACCGAGACGATCGGCACCGGAGGGGCGTTGTCCATCGAGCCGCTCGAACATCAGGGCCAAGTTCACTCGAACACCGCCGTGCGCCCGCGATACACCATCACCTGGCGTTTGAGATGCAAACGCACCGCTCGGGCCAGGGCGAGGCGTTCGGTGTCGCGGCCCTTGCGAATCAGATCGTCCACCTCATCGCGGTGGCTCACGTTCACCGTTGACTGGGCAATGATCGGGCCGGCATCCAACTCTTCGGTCACGTAGTGGCCGGTGGCGCCGATCAGCTTCACGCCTCGCTCCCAGGCGCGATGATACGGCTGCGCACCCATGAAGGCCGGCAGAAAGGAATGGTGAATGTTGATCACCTGGTGGAAGGCATCCGGGGGGTCAAAGGCCGCCAGGAAACGCGGCGTGAGCACCTGCATGTATTTGGCCAGGATCACTAGCTCGATGCCGTGCTCCGCCAACAGCTCTAAGTGCCGGGCTTCGGCCTCCTCACGGTTGGCATTGCTGATCGGCACATGTTCAAAGCGAGCGCCGAACTCCTCCGCAATCGAACCGAGATCAGGGTGATTGCCGATGACCAGTGGCACGCGCATTGGCAGTTCGCCAGTGCGCGTGCGCCAGAGCAGATCCAATAAGCAGTGATCCTGCTTGCTAACAAAGATCGCCGTCGGCGTGCGGGAATCGGAAAAATTCACTTTGTAATGGCCCCCCAGCCGATCAGCCAAGGCCTTGGCCGTGGGGCAGATCGCCTCGCGCGGCAGACCGAAACCCTCCAGCTGCCACTCGATGCGGCTGAGAAACAGACCCGCTCCCTGGTCGCTGTGGTGATCGGCATGCACGATGTTGCCGCCGTTGGCGGCAACCCAACCGGAGAGCTCGCGCACCAGGCCGGGCTGATCCGGGCAGATCATCTGAAGGATGGCCGTGGCAGCCGTCATGACGAGGCGGGGCGCAGCCCGGGAAAGGCTGAATTCTGACGGCTGATTGCCCACAGCCCGTTGCAGCTCCCCTGCCAAGCACTTCAGGGCCAAAACCCCTGGGTAAAGTCCCCGGATCAAGCTCCAAACCCATGGCTGCTCAGACGATGTCCGCGCTAACAACCCGGTTCTCATCCGCCCTGCGCAGCCTGGCCCTCGTGGCCCTGGCCCTGGTGCTGAGCTTCGGCCTCACCGCCTGCAGCGGCGGCAATGCCAAGGCTCCCACCCTCAGCGCCGACGACATCGCCGTGATCGAGCGCCAGGCTGAAGGTTTCCTGGCCGCGCGCGACCGCCTGCCCGAGCTGGCCACCCTGGTGAACGAGCGCGACTGGACCTTCACCCGCAACCTGATCCACGGCCCGATGCAGGAAGTGGGCCGCGAGATGCTCTACATCAACCAGCGCCTGCTGCCCGCTGAGCGCCCCGAAGCCACCAAGCGTGCCGACGCCCTCAAAGACGCCCTGGCTGAGCTCGATGAGGCCGCCCGCCTGCAGGATGCCAACAAACTGAGCAAGGCTTACATCAAAGTGGCCAGCGGCTTTGGCCTCTACGCCCAGGTGCTGCCGGCCCAGGTGCAGGCCGACCTGAAGCAGGCCTGATCGTTTCTCCCATCACGATCACTCCACCAGAGCCCACCCGCCGGCCCACGTCGATCACCGTGATCGGCGCCGGCGTGGTGGGTCTTTCTGTGGCCTGGCTGCTCTGCCAGCACGGCCACCGGGTGGAGCTGATCGATCCAGCCCTGGCCGAGGGCCAACCGAGCCAGGCCGGCAGCAGTGCGGCCCTGGGCCTACTGATGGCACAGATCTTCCGGCGCAGCAGCGGCCGGGGTTGGCGGCTGCGGCAGCAATCCCTGGCGCTCTGGCAGCACTGGCGTCAGCTGCTGGAGCAGAGGGGTCATGGGATCCCGTGGCGAGCTGGCCTGCTGCAGCTGGCCAGCAACGAGCAGGAGTGGCTCGCCCAGGCGCGGCTGGCTGAACAACGCCAGAAGCAAGGCTTGCCGCTGCGGCTCCTCAGCCGGGATGCGCTGCGGGAGCTCACACCGGCCCTGCCGGCTGCCGCCGCCGGAGCCCTGCTCTCGCCGGAGGACGGCCAGATCGATCCGTTGCCGGCCATGCAGGCCCTGCTGCACGACGGGTGCCGCCATGGGCTCCTCACCCAGGCAGCCCGCGTTGAGCGGTTGGAACGCGGAAGCAGCGGCGGCGATCAGCGCTGGCGGATCCACACCGATGCAGGCCATTACCGCAGCGATTGGCTGGTGGTGGCTGCGGGGCTGGGCAGCCCGCAGCTGCTGCAGCCACTCGGGCACGCTCGGCCCCAGAGGCCAGTGCTCGGCCAGGCGCTGGAGCTTCAGTTGCCGGCAGGCTGCAACGCCGAGCGCTGGCCGGGAAGCGTGAGCTGGGATGGCATCAACCTGGTGCCCCGCCCTGGAGGGCGGCTCTGGCTCGGGGCCACCGTGGAGCCGGGGCTGAGCACAGGAAGCCCGGAAGCCCTCGCCGAGCTGCGCCATCTCGGAGGCCATGGGCCCGACTGGCTGCGCGAGGCCGAACTGCTGCGCCACTGGCAGGGCCTGCGCGCCCGGCCCGACGACAGCCCAGCCCCGCTGCTCGAACAGCTCGAACCAGGCCTATTGCTCACCAGCGGTCACTACCGCAATGGCGTGCTGCTGGCACCGGCCACAGCCGCCTGGGTGCTGCAGCAGCTGGGGGAGCCAGGTGCCTGAGAGGCCCACAACCGCTACGTCAAACTGGGCCATACCGGCCTCGCCACCTTCTCTCCCTATGCGACGCACCACCACCGCACGTGTGCTCATCGGCCTCGCCGGAGTGGCGGCTGGCCTGAGCCTGGCCTCCTGCTCGGTGGGTGGCGGCAGCGGCCCCGCCGACAATCTGGCCGGGGCAGGCGCTTCCTTCCCAGCCGCCATCTACCAGCGCTGGTTCCAGGAGCTGGCGGGCCAGGGGGTGCGCGTGAACTATCAATCGGTGGGCTCCGGCGCCGGGGTGCGTCAGTTCACCGCAGGCACGGTGGATTTCGCCGCCTCTGATGCGCCGATGAAAGACGACGAGATCGCCAAGGTGAGCCGCGGCGTGCTGCAGATCCCGATGACCGCCGGCGCCATCGCCGTGGCCTACAACAACGCCGGCTGTGACCTCAAGCTGAGCCAGCAGCAGCTGGCTGACATCTTCCTCGGCAAGATCACCAACTACAGCCAGCTCGGCTGCGCCGACAAGAAGATCACCGTGGTGCACCGCTCCGATGGCTCAGGCACCACCTACAACTTCACCAAGCACCTGGCCGCCATCTCGGGCACCTGGAAGAACGGCCCCGGCACCTCCAAAACCGTCGCCTGGCCCACCGGCGTCGGCGCCAAGGGCAATGAGGGGGTGGCAGCACAGCTCAACCAGGTGGAAGGTGGGCTGGGCTATGTGGAATCGGCCTATGTGAAAGGCAAGCTGCAGGCCGCCGCTCTCACCAATGGGTCAGGGCAGGTGGTGAAGCCCACCAGCGCCAGCGAGAGCGAAGCGTTGGCTTCGATCGACCTGGGCCCCGACCTGATCGGCGGCAACCCCAACCCGATGAAGGGCTACCCGATCGTGACCTTCACCTGGATCCTGGCCTACCAGAACGGCAACGGTGCCAAGGCCGAGCTGCTCAAGAAGGCCTTCAACTTCATGCTGTCGGAGCAGGCTCAGGCCCAAGCCCCGACCCTCGGTTATGTGACCATGCCGGCCCCGGTGATCGAAAAGGCCAAGGCAGCTGTGGGCAAGATCGGCAGCTGAGGCCAGCGAAAACGAACGCTTGTTCAACTGGTACCAACGAACACATCAGCGCCCCTGAGCCCGCGGCATCATCCGCACACGACCTCAATCGGGTCGGGCAAGGGAGAACCTCCGAGACGGGCTCACACCCGTCTCTTTTTTTGGCTGACGCGCGGCCATGAAAAAACCCCGACCGCAGCCGGGGTTTGAGGAGGAGCCAAGAACTCGGCAGGCCTTATTTGCTCTCGGTGAATTCAGCGTCGATCACGTCGTCGCTCGCGGCACCGGTGCTGCCACTGCCGTTGCCGCCGGGGGAAGCGGCGCCTTCAGCGCCGGCAGCCTGCTGGTATACAGCAGCACCAGCAGCGTAGAGAGCCTGCTGCAGGGTTTCGAGCTCGGACTTCATCGTGTCGAAGTCGTCCTTCTCGATCGCCTCCTTGAGCTTGGCGGATGAGGCCTCCACCTTGCTCTTGTCCTCGGCGCCCACCTTGTCGCCCAGTTCGCCCAGCTGCTTCTCGGCTTGGTAGACGAGGGTTTCAGCCTGGTTCTTCAGGTCGATGCGCTCGCGCTTCTCCTTATCGGCGCTGGCGTTGGCTTCAGCGTCCTTCACCATCTTCTCCACCTCGTTGTCGCTGAGGGTGGAGGCGCCGGTGATCGAGATGCTCTGCTCCTTGCCGCTGCCTTTGTCCTTGGCCGTCACGCTCAGGATGCCGTTGGCATCGATGTCGAAGGTCACTTCGATCTGAGGCACGCCACGGGGCGCTGGGGGGATGCCATCGAGGCGGAAGGTTCCGAGCGACTTGTTGTCGCTGGCCATCTCGCGCTCACCCTGCAGCACGTGAATTTCCACGTTGGTCTGCCCATCCACCGCCGTGGAATACACCTCCGACTTCTTGGTGGGAATGGTGGTGTTGCGGGGGATCATCTTCGTCATCACACCGCCGAGGGTCTCCACACCCAGCGACAGCGGGCTGACATCCAGCAGCAGGATGTCCTTCACCTCACCGGCGAGCACACCGCCCTGAATGGCGGCACCCACGGCCACCACCTCATCGGGGTTCACGGTCTGGTTGGGGTCTTTGCCGGTGACGCGCTTCACCAGCTCGAGCACCGCGGGGATGCGGGTGGAACCACCCACCATCACCACCTCATCGAGCTCGGAGGAGGAGAGCTTGGCGTCCTTGAGGGCCTGCTCCACCGGCACGCGGCAGCGGTCGATCAGCTTGGAAGCCAGCTCCTCGAACTTGGCGCGGGTGAGGGTGAGATCGAGGTGCTTAGGGCCCTCGGGTGTGGCCGTAATGAACGGCAGATTGATCTCGCTCTGGGTGGCGCTGGAGAGCTCGATCTTGGCCTTCTCAGCCGCCTCGGTGAGGCGCTGCAGGGCCTGCTTATCGGAGCGCAGATCGATGCCTTCGTTGGCCTTGAAGGTGTCGGCCAGGTGATCCACGATCACCTTGTCGAAGTCGTCACCGCCCAGGTGGGTGTCGCCGGAGGTGGAGAGCACCTCGAACACACCGTCGCCCACCTCGAGCACAGACACGTCGAAGGTGCCGCCGCCCAGGTCGAACACCAGGATGCGCTCGTTGCTCTTCTTGTCGAGGCCGTAGGCCAGAGCGGCCGCGGTGGGCTCGTTGATGATGCGCAGCACCTCGAGGCCGGCGATCTTGCCGGCGTCCTTGGTGGCCTGGCGCTGAGAGTCGTTGAAGTAGGCGGGAACGGTGATCACCGCCTGGGTGACCGACTCACCGAGGTATTTGCCGGCGTCTTCAGCCAGCTTGCGCAGCACCTGGGCGCTCACCTCTTCCGGGGCGAACTGCTTTCCCAGCACCGGGCACTTCACCTTCACATTGGAGCCGGCCTTCTCCACGCCATAGCTCACTTCCTTCGATTCCTCGTTCACCTCGTCGACACGGCGACCGATGAAGCGCTTCACCGAATAGAAGGTGTTCTCCGGGTTCATCACCGCCTGACGCTTGGCGATCTGACCCACCAGTTGATCCTGGTTCTTGGTGTAAGCCACCACGGAGGGCGTGGTGCGGAAGCCCTCGGCATTAGCGATCACGGTGGGCTTGCCGCCCTCCATGACTGCCACGCAACTGTTCGTGGTGCCAAGGTCGATACCGACAACCTTGCCCATGACTGTCCTCTGAACTGGAGGCATCCTCAACAGCAGGCCCCAGTCAGGGCTAGGTGTGGTTGCCGAACAGCACCCGACCCAGCGTGAGCGGCCTCCCCAGCATTCGCGGCACCACAGCGCTGGTGGGGGTGCTCGGTGATCCGGTGCACCACTCGCTCTCGCCGGTCATGCAGAACGCGGCGCTGCAGGCGATGGGGCTCGACTGGGTGTTCCTAGCGCTGCCGGCTCCCGCCGCCGAGCTGGCCACCGTGGTGCGGGGACTCGAGGCCATGGACTGCCGCGGCCTCAACGTGACCATCCCCCACAAGCACAGCGTGGCGGCCCTCACCCGTGAGCTCAGCCCGCTTGCGCAGCGGCTCGGTGCGGTGAACGTGCTGGTGCCCATGACGGGCGGCGGCTGGCACGGCACCAACACCGATGTGGAGGGCTTCTGCGCGCCCCTGCGCCGCGGCGGGGCCGCCTGGAGCGGCAAGCGGGCGGTGGTGCTGGGCTGCGGCGGCAGCGCCAGGGCCGTGGTGGCAGGCCTGGTGGAACTGGGTTTCGGCAGCATCCAACTGGCGGGCCGCAGGCCGGAAGCGCTGGGCGCCTTCCTCAGCGACTGCCGAGCCTGGGCACCGCAGCTCCAGGCATTGCCCTGGGCCAGCAACAGCCCTGTGATGGCGGAAGCGCTGGCAGCAGCGGATCTGGTGGTGAACACCACACCAGTGGGCATGGCCTCGGCCAGCAACCCCGCCGCAGCCGAGGCCTGCCCGCTGAGCGAGACAGAGATCTCTGCCCTGCAGCCCGGCTGCTGCGTGTACGACATCATCTACACCCCGCGGCCCACCCGGCTGCTGCAACGCGCCGCCGCCCGGGGCTGCCGCAGCCTCGATGGCCTGGAGATGCTGGTGGAGCAAGGCGCTGCAGCCCTGCGGCTCTGGAGCGGGCGCAACGATGTGCCGGTGGAGGTGATGCGCCAGGCACTGCTCGAGCAGCTGCCATAGCCTCTGGCCATTGAGGAGCACGCGATGGGCAACATTCCCTGGTGGCAACGGTTGCTAGCGGTGCTGGCCTACCTGCTGCCCTGGAGCGATGCCCTGCCCTTTGCCGGCTCGCTCGACAACCTCTTCCCGGCCCTGCAGTGGCTGATGCTGCCGGCTCTGCCAGTCCTGATGCTGGAGCGCAATGTGCCCTTCGGCGGCTTCCTGCTGTTCCTAGTGCTGTTCCTGGCGGTGGTGCGCAACCCGCGCATTCCCTACTACCTGCGCTTCAACGTGCTGCAGGCGATCCTGCTCGACATCGTGCTGGTGGTGGTGTCGCTGGCTTTCCAGCTGCTGCAGCTGCGCAACATGGGTTTCGCCGGCCGCACCCTCGACAACACCGTGTTCCTGGGAATGCTGGTGCTGCTGGTGTTTGCCGTGGTGCAGTGCGTGCGCGGCAAGGAGGCTGACGTGCCGAGCCTCTCGGAAGCGGTGCGTATGCAGCTGTAGGGTGGACGATCCGCCGCTGGAGAGCAGGGGCCCAGCTCCGGCCCACCAGCCACCGTTCCCTTCGGCGTCCAAGTCGGATCGCGCAAGCCATGTCACAGCCCTATTACGAAACGATGTACATCCTTCGTCCGGACATCCCGGAGGAAGAGGTGGAAACCCATGTCACCAAGTACCGCGATCTGGTGACTGAAGCCGGCGCTGAGGTGCTTGATTGCCAGATGCGCGGCAAGCGCCGGCTGGCTTATCCGATCGCCAAGCATAAGGAAGGCATTTACGTTCAGCTCGCCCACAACGGCGACGGCCAGCAGGTGGCCACCCTGGAGAAGGCCATGCGCATCTCCGAAGACGTGATCCGCTACCTCACTGTCAAGCAGGACGGCCCCCTGCCCGCACCCCGCAGCGGCCCCGTACCCCAGGCCACCAGCGACGCTGCTGCCCTGCAGACCAGCGAAGCCTGAACCGCTTCTCGCAGCTTGAATCCCGACCAGACCTTCGTTAAGGTTTGGTCGGTTTTTTATGGCTGGGCTGACAACGGTGGACGACGCCAACACCGATCAGCCGCAAGTGCAGCCTGAAGCCGAACAGGTTCAGGATTCCGCCTTCCAGCTGAGCGAACACCAGCTGCAGCTGGCTCTAGCCAGTGCTGAGCGCAAGCTGGCCGAAGCGAGGCTGCAGATTGCTGAATTGGAAGCGCTGCTGGAGGAGCTGCCAGACATCTTTGAGCGCAAGTTCGAGCAGCGCCTTCAACCGGTGCTGGAGCGGCAGGAACGCCTGCTCGACGACAACGCCGATCTGCGCCAGCAGATTCAGATGCTCGCCCCAGTACCCGGTGAAGTGCGGTTGCGCTTCAACCCAGCGGCGGCTGAGGCGAGCAGCGCTCCCGCCCTGCCGCAGCTCCCCAGCCGCCCAGCGGTGCGACGCCTGGGCCGGGCGGCGGATCGCCGAAGCCCACGCGCCGCCTGAACGGAACCCAGCTGGTCAGCGCTGGCTCGCCGCCCAGAGACGGGTGGGGAGACCCCACACGTAGATGAAGCCCTCCGCGGCGCGGTGATCGAACTGATCACCGGCGTCGTAGGTGGCCATGTCGGGCACGTAGAGGCTGTTCACGCTGCTGCGGCCCACCACGGTGGCGTTGCCCTTGTGCAGCTTCACCTTCACCGTGCCGTTCACGGTGCGCTGGGTGCGCTCGATGAAGCCATCGAGCGCGTCCTTGAGCGGGCCATACCAAAGGCCCTGATACACCTGATCCGCCCACTGCTGCTCCAGCTGGCGCTTGCTGCGCAGCACATCGGCGGCGAGGGTGAGGCTCTCAAGCTCCTGATGGGCCTTGATCAGCAGCAGCAGCCCCGGGGTTTCGTAGATCTCGCGGCTCTTGATGCCCACCACCCGGTTCTCGATCATGTCGAGCCGGCCGAAGCCGTGGCTGCCGGCCAGTTCATTGGCGCGGCGGATCAGGCTCACCGGATCGAGGCGCACGCCATCGATGCTCACGGGATTGCCCTGCTCAAAGCCGATCTCCACCACCTGGGGCTGATCGGGAGCCGCATCCACGCTCACCGTGAGGGCGTAGATCTCTTCGGGCGGCTCCACGTTGGGATCCTCCAAGGGCCCGGCCTCGATCGAGCGACCCAGCAGGTTGAGGTCGATCGAATAGGGCGACTTCTTGCTCACGGGTGAGGGGATGCCGCAGCGCTCGCCATAGGCGATGGTTTCCTCGCGGCTCATGCCCCACTCCCGTGCTGGGGTGAGCACCTTCAGATCCGGGGCGAGGGCGCCGATGGCCACATCGAAGCGCACCTGGTCGTTGCCCTTGCCGGTGCAACCGTGGGCCACCGCATCAGCACCCACCTCGCGGGCGATTTCCACCAGACGGCGGGCGATCAGCGGCCGGGCCAGGGCGGTGGAGAGGGGATAGCGGCCTTCGTAGAGGGCGTTGGCGCGGATCGCCGGGAAGGCGAATTCGGTGATGAACGGCTCGATCAGGTCGCCCACGATCGATTGGCTGGCCCCGGAATCGAGCGCTTTCTGGCGGATCGGCTCGAGCTCATCGCCCTGGCCCAGGTCGGCGGCGAAGGTGATCACCTCCTCCACGCCCCATTCGTTCTTCAAATAAGGGATGCAGACGCTGGTGTCCACACCGCCGGAATAGGCCAGCACCGCCTTCTTGGCCCTGCCCATCAATGCTCTCCGTGCGCGCAATCGCTCGATTCTCCCCTGTCGTGGTGGCGCCGCATCCGAGTGAGCAGCAGGGCCGCCATCAGGGCCGGCGGCAGCAGCACCAGCAGCAGCGCCAACAGGGCCGGCCGGCTGGGATCAGCCTGAGCCCAGGCCTGCTGCAACAGCGGCGTGGGCCAGCACCAGCCGGCCGCCACCAGCAAAGCGCTCAGGCCGAGCGCCAACAGCCAGGGCCCCAGCAAGGAGCGCCAAATCGGCGAGGCAGGGTTTGCCTGGGTAGCCATTGAGAGAGGGGGGCAGACTCCGATAGGATGTCGGATTGGCCCATGCTGGGGTGCAAGCCCAGCGGCCACCGTCCGCGCCATAGCAGCCCTAGCCGTCAGCAATGAGCAGCAACCTCAGCACAAGCCTCAGCCAGCTGGATGGGATCAACCCGTCGCTCACCCGCTACGGCCGCAACGAGCCGGCTCCGGTGCTGCCCCTGCGGGAAGAGCCCGATCTGCTGAGCTGGCTGGAGAGCAGCGGCCGCCTCGTGGCCGATGAGGAAACCGCGAGCAGCGATGTGAGCACCGTGGAGGAGGAAGAGCTCTCCGCGCTGATGGGCGAGAAAGAGGATTACAACGCCGCCGACGAGCAGAGCGAGGAAGATTGGGAGGACTGACGTCCTCAGCCCCTTGATCTCCCCCACCAGGCTGATCGCCTCCATGCCCAGCAACAGCCGCTCTCTGGCGCTGTTGCTGGGTTTGTTGCTGTTCGGGCTCAGCGCCCTGTGCGACTGGTTCAGCCAGGCACCACAGCTGGCGCCACCGCTGCTGATCAGCGCGGTGGTGAGCGCCGTGATCTGCGCCTGGGGGGTGCCGCAGCTGCGGCGGCTGAAGCTGGGCCAGGTGATCCGCGAAGAAGGACCCCAGGCCCACCAGAGCAAGGCGGGCACACCCACCATGGGCGGCCTGTTGGTGGTGCCGGTGGGCGTGATTGCTGGCGGCCTGGTGGCACCGGCCGATCACCGCCTGCTGGCGGTGGCCGCGATCACGCTGGCCACCATGGCCATCGGAGCGGTGGACGACTGGCGCAGCCTCACCAAGCGCCACAACACCGGCCTGAGCCCCCGCGGCAAGTTGCTGCTGCAGGGGCTGAGCGCGATCGCCTTTCTGGCCTGGGCCCATTGGGATCAACAGCTCGCTCCGTTCATTGCCCTACCGCTGGGCTGGGTGCTGCCCCTGGGACTCCTGATCCTGCCCCTGGGCCTGTTTGTATTCCTGGCCGAGAGCAACGCCACGAACCTCACCGATGGCCTCGATGGCCTGGCGGGGGGATGCGGCGCGATCGTGTTCAGCGGCCTGGGCATCCAGCTGATGCTGAGGGGCCACGAGGGCGATCCGGCAATGGCGGGCTTCTGCGCCGCGATGGCCGGCTGCTGGCTGGGTTTTCTGCTGTTCAACCGCCACCCGGCACGGGTGTTCATGGGCGACACCGGATCGCTGGCCATGGGTTCGGCCCTGGCAGCGGTGGCGCTGCTGAGCAACAGCCTCTGGCCTTTGCTGCTGATGGGCGGGGTGTTCCTGGCGGAATCGCTGTCGGTGATCGTGCAGGTGTGGGTGTTCAAAGCCACCAAGAACCCCGCCACCGGCCAGGGCAAACGCGTGTTCCGCATGGCGCCGCTGCATCACCACTTCGAGCTGGGCGGTGCCAGCGAGCAGCAGGTGGTGGTGGGCTTCTGGCTGATCAGCCTGATCCTTGTAATGCTGGGACTGGTGCTGCTCCCCTGATGGCGTACTTCACCTGGAAGGAAGCGGGCCTCACCGCCGATTGCGCAAGCCTTGAGGCGATGGCGGCACGGTTTGAAGAAGCGGCCGCCCTGATGCGGAGGATGGCCAACGAGGGCTTTGTGCTGGAGCGCCACAGCGATGGGCAGCACATCACCCACAGCGATGCCTCGGTGTTTGCCGCCTATGGCTTCATCGATGAGCAGTCGCCGGTGCGGCAGCTGGATCTGATTGATCAGGCTTGATCGATCTGGCCTAAGCCGGCGGCTCAACCAGGCCGGCGCAGGTAACCCACCAGCCAGACCACGATGAAGGCCAGAGCGGAGATCCCCAGATACACCAGGGTCCAGCGCTGCAGGCTCTCGATGCTCAGACCATTGAGCAGGCCATCAGCAGCATCGCCGGCGGTGGCATAGCCCAACAACAGCCAGGCCAACGGGAAGAACTGCAGCACAGGGGGGCGCCGGGGCAGGATCGGGGCAGTCTCTCGCCTCAGCCGCGGCCATGGCCAGCCC
>NZ_JBIPMN010000183.1:0-4807 GCF_044369115.1 Vulcanococcus sp.
CCACCACCATGCGGCTGGCGCCGGTGGAGAGGAATTCCACCATTGAACGCAGCTCACCGCCGGTGGGATAGCGCAGCTGATCGTCGGCCTGCAGGATCAGATCGCGTACGACGCTCATCGAAACCACCTGGTGCCTCGCGATCTTATCGAGACTGCAGGCTTGAACCCTGCTGCGATGGCCAGGTGTTTACGCACCGATAGGGTCGAGAGAACAGACCGGCGCGTGCCATGGCCACACCAACTGCACTGCGGCTGGGGCAAATCTTTGAGCTCACCATCCAGGGCCTCGGCCATGAAGGCCAGGGCGTGGGGCGCTTTGACGATCTTGTTGTCTTCGTGCCGGGTGCCCTTCCGGGCGAGCATGTGGTGGCTCGGCTGCGGCGTCAGGCCAAGCGACATCTCGAGGCCGACCTGGTTGGGGTTGAGGAGCCGTCCCCCTGTCGCATCAAGCCTTCCTGCATCCTGGCGGAGCGTTGCGGGGGGTGTTCACTGCAGCACTGCGCTGATGCTGCCCAGGCGGAACTGAAGACCGATCTGGTGCGTCAGGCGCTCCAGCGGGTGGGCCATGTGAAGGTTGAGGTGTTGCCGATCTTCAGTGCAGCCAACGGCCTGGGCTATCGCAACCGGGCTCTGATCCCCCTGGAGCGGGCCCCGGAAGGTCAGCTGCGGGCGGGCTACTACCGGCGCAGCAGCCACAAGATCGTGAACATGAACCGCTGCCCGGTGCTTGATCCGCGCATCGACGCGCTGATTGCTCCGCTCAAGGCCGATCTGGAAGCCACCCGCTGGCCCGTGGATGTAAACCTCAGTGGGGGCGGAGGTCTAAGGCATCTAGCGCTGCGCGTGGGTCACCACAGCGGCGAGGTGCTGATCACCCTGGTGAGCAGCCACAACAACCTTCCGGGCCTTGAGAACCTCGGCAACAAATGGATGCAGCGCTGGCCGGAGGTGGTGGGGGTGAACCTCAACATCCAGCCGATCGCCAGCAATGTGGTGCTCGGCCCAGAAACCCATCAGGTGGCAGGCCGTTCCTGGTTGCTGGAGCGGTTCGCCGGTCAGGAGCTGCACATCGCTGCCGACACGTTCTTTCAGGTGAATACGGCCCAGGCGGAACGGGTCGTGCCGCTACTAACAGCCTTCTTCTCCGAAACCCCTCGAAGTCAGGTTCTTGAGGCGTACAGCGGCATCGGCACGTTCTCGTTGCCTCTGGCGGCTGCAGGCCTGGATGTGCTCGGTTTGGAGTTGCATCCGGGGTCCGTGCAGCAAGCCCGCGCCAATGCCGAACGGAACGGGTTGCACGGCGCGCGCTTCGAGCAGGCGGATGTGGCCGCATCGCTGGCGGAGCACCTCACCTGGGCCGCATCACTGCTGGTGGATCCACCGCGTAAGGGACTCACGCCGGAGGTGATCGAGGCAGTCCTGCAGGCACCACCGAAACGACTCGCCTACATCAGCTGCAACCCCGCCACCCTGGCCCGCGACCTGGGCCGACTCACCAGCGAAGCAGGCTACCGGCTTCGGCCGGTGCAGCCGGTTGATTTCTTCCCCCAGACCAGCCACGTGGAATGTGTGGCCCTGCTAGAGCGCGACTGATTGAGAACGCGAACTCAGGCCCGCAGCTGCGCGTCGAACTGCTTCTCCAGGGCGGCACGGATTTTGTCGTGGGCACTGTCCACTTCCGCATCAGTGAGGGTGCGTTTGGGATCGCGGTAGCGCAGGCGGAAAGCCTGGCTGCAGCTGCCGGCAGCCACTTGCTCGCCCTCGTAGCGATCCACCAGTTCGGCCTGCTCCAGCAGCGGCTTGCCCGCCTTGCGGATCGCGTGCAGCAGCTGACCACTGGCGGTGGTGCTGGGCAGCACAAGAGCCAGGTCGCGCTCGGAAGCAGGCACGGTGGCGAAGGGCGCGAAGGCCGGCTGCCAGCGGTTGCGGCGTGTGGCTGCACCGAGCAGCTGGGGCACATCCAGCTGGAACAGATAGGTGGCTGCGGGCAAGTTGTAGCGCTCGGCCAATTCCGGATGAGCCTGGCCGAACCAGCCGGTGGGCCGACCCTCGATCACCACCTGAGCAGCGCGGCCAGGATGGAGCAGTGGCTCATCGCTGAGGCGGCGATCCTCCACTGGCAGCTTCAGGCTTTCGAGGGCTTGCTGTATCACTCCGCGAGCCTCGAAGTAATCGAGGGAGCGGGGTTTGCCGCTGCTGCTCCACAGCTCCGCCTGGCGGGCGCCACAGATCACGCCAGCCAACTGCAACCGCTGTCCACCGTCTTTGGCGGTGGCGTCAAACACGTTGCCCAGCTCGAAGGCCCAGAAGCCGCTGCGCCCGGCCTGCAGATTGCGTTGGGCTGATGCGAGCAGTTCATCCACCAGGCTGTCGCGCAAGTGGCTGTAGTCAGCCAGCAAGGGATTAGCCAATGGCAGCCGGTTAGCGGGATCCGCTCCCGGTCGCTCGGATTGAGCCGGTCCGAGCGACAGGCTGCAGGTCTCCTGCAATCCAGCGGCAGACAAGATCCGGCGCAGACGCCGCTCGGCTTGCTGTTCATCGCTGAGGCCACCGGGCTCGATTGGATCGGGCAGATGGCTAGCAAAGCGGTCGTAGCCGACCAGGCGAGCCACCTCTTCAATCAGGTCGACTTCGCGTTGCAGATCCATGGCACGCGATGGGGGCACCTGTACCTGCCAGCCCTCGTCGTCGGGGGTGAGGGTGCAGCCCAAGGCGGTAAGGATCTGCTCGATCTCGGCATCGGGTAGGTCGCTCTCGTTGGCGTCGGCATCCACCACGGGGCCGAGCAGGTTGTGAAGCGCGTCGCTGCGCAGGCTGAGGGGAGGGCGTGCTGAATCCTGGCGCTCATGGCACCAACGGCCCTCAACCTCGGCGCCGCAAAGTTCCTGCAGCAATTGCACGGCGCGGTCGGCTGCCGTGAGGGTGACTTCCCTTGGCAGACCCTTCTCGAAACGGCTGCTGGCATCGGTGCGCAGCCCCACACTGCGGGCGCTGCGGCGCACGGTTTGGGGAGCGAACATCGCCGCCTCAAGCCAGATGCTGGTGGTGGAGTCGTCCACGCAACTGTTGTCGCCACCGATCACGCCAGCCAAAGCGATGGCTTGATCGGCGTAGCTGACCACCCAGGCGTCCTCGCCGAGGCTGTGCTCACTGGCATCGAGGGCCTTGAACGCTTCCCCGGGACGGGCGCTGCGCAGATCAAGACGTGCGGGATCGGCTTGGCCGCCACCCTCACCGCCACCGACGGCCGCAAGCTTGGCGGCATCAAAGGCATGCAGCGGCTGTCCGAACTCAAGCATCACCAGATTGGTGATGTCGACCACGTTGTTGATCGGGCGCAACCCGGCGCGCTCAAGCCGGCTCTGCAGCCACTGTGGCGAGGGAGCCACCTTGAGGCTGCTGAGGGCAGTGACGCTGAACAGACCTCCGGCTTCAATGCGTTCCTGCACCGTCGCCTCCACGGGCAGGGCCTTGGCCTTGATGGCTGGGGCGGCCGCCGGCAGGGTGAGTGCCCCTCCGCTCAGGGCTGCCACCTCGCGGGCGATGCCCTGCATCGAGAGGCCATCGGGCCGGTTGGCGGTGATCGCCAGCTCCAGCACCTGATCATCGAGGCCGAACAGCGGCCCCACCGGGGTGCCAAGGGCCGGCACGCTCTCCAGGGCTTCATCGAGGATCACGATCCCGTCTGAGCGATCGGCCAGGCCCAGCTCCGAGAGGGAGCAGATCATGCCGCTGCTGGCCACGCCGCGCAGCTCTGCCGGTTTGATCGTGAGATCCACCGCGGGCAGATAGGACCCGACCGTGGCCACAGCCACATGGATTCCGGCCCGCACATTCTTGGCCCCGCAGACAATCTGCAGCGGCTCGGCGCCGCCGATGTCAACTGTGCAGACGCTCAGCTTGTCGGCATTGGGATGTTGATCCCGGTTCTGCACATGGCCCACCACAACACCGGCGGCGCGGGCGGCGAGATCCTCGATCTCTTCCACTTCAAAACCGGCCACCGAGAGGCGTTCGGCAAGCTCATCGGCGGGTAGATCACAGGCCACGAGCTCCCGCAGCCATTGGAGCGAGACCCGCATGTCAGAACCCTTCGCAATCGGCCGACTCTAAAGACCCGGCCTGGAGGGAGAGGTCAGGCGACAGGGTATGGTTGATCGCTGTCCAACACGCATCGCCCAAGCGAGGCAACGTCCTTTATGGCTAAGAACAAGGGCGTCCGGATCGTGATCACTCTCGAGTGCACCGAATGCCGGTCCAACCCCGCCAAGCGTTCTCCTGGTGTGTCCCGTTACACCACCCAGAAGAACCGACGCAACACCACTGAACGGATCGAACTGAAGAAGTTCTGCCCGCACTGCAACAAGTCGACGGTCCACAAAGAGATCAAGTGATCTCCGCGACGTCAACGTCTGCTGTGTAGTCAGCGCCTTCCGCTTTTTCCTTCTCCGTTCTGCCATGGCTAGTTCTTTCTTCAAGAAGCGCCTTTCACCGATCAAACCCGGTGATCCGATCGATTACAAAGATGTCGATCTGCTCAAGAAGTTCATCACCGAGCGCGGCAAAATCCTGCCCCGCCGCCTCACAGGCCTCACCGCCAAGCAGCAGCGTGACCTCACCAACGCGGTGAAGCGCGCCCGCATCGTGGCTCTGCTGCCCTTCGTGAATCCCGAGGGCTGATCTCCTGGCATCCGCGGCGTTCCATCCCGGCGACCTGGTCGGTGTTCAGGAATCCCGCGGAGCCCAGCTCGCGGTTGTTGAAGCGATCCAGGGCAGCAAAGCTCGCCTGCGCATCGGCTTTGACGCC
>NZ_JBIPMN010000184.1:0-4743 GCF_044369115.1 Vulcanococcus sp.
AGATCCACATTGAGCCCGATGCTGTTCTCACAACCGGCCCCACTGTTGGCGGCCTCCATGATCCCGCCGCCAGCGCCGGTCATCACCTCGAAGCCGCGCTCCACCGCTTCCACCGCCAGCGCCTGCGCCAGCTTGTAGGCGGGCTCTTCGGGGCTGGTTCGCGCTGAACCGAACACGGTGACCTTGCGGGTCTGCCGGTGCGGGGCGAACACGCTCAGTCCATCGCGGATATCGGCGAGGGCTCCATTGATCAGCCGCCATTCATCGGCATCGGTGCTGCCCTTGGCAATCTCCAGCAGGCTCACGATGCTGCGCTCGATCGCGCGGCGCTGCGGGTGGTTGTGCAGCTCCTGATCGAGGGCCTGAAGGGGGCTCTGCTCCATCAACGAAGAGGTGATCGGGGTGAGATGTGGCATGAAAAAGCCCGGCTCTAGGCCGGGCTTCAAGGCTATCTGGGTGTTGCTCCCAGGCTCTGCCTGATTCAGAGGTACTTGGCGATGGTGCCCGAGAGGGTGGTCTTGGGCACCGCTCCCACCACGGTGTCCACCTTTTGGCCGTCCTTGAACACCATCAGAGTGGGGATGCTGCGGATGCCGTACTGGCTGGCCACATTCGGGTTCTCGTCGGTGTTCAGCTTGAACACCTTGATCTTGCCCTCGAATTCCTTGGCGATCTCGTCAACGATCGGGGCCACCATGCGGCAGGGACCACACCAGGGGGCCCAGAAATCCACAAGCACAGGCACATCGCTCTTGAGCACGTCCTGCTCGAAGGATGCGTCGGTGACGGCTGCGGCGCTGGACATCCGAGTTTGGGTCAGTGTTTTGGGAATCTAGCAATGGGTTTCCGGGATGGCTCTGGGCCTGCCGGAACTCGGTAACAAGACAGAAGGCCCGGACGCGCCGGGCTGGGGGGTGTGAGGAGTGTGTGGGCCGGAGCCCGCACGACATGAGGGTAACGCCGCTGTCTTCTGCGTCTGTGCTGAAGGGCTATTTGCCCATGCCCAGCTGCTGGGCTTTCTGATACACCTTGCCCTCTGTGAGTAGCGAGGGCGCCACCACCACTTCCACCTGCTGCATCTCCTTCAGGGTGCGGGCTCCCAGGGTCCCCATGGAGGTGCGGATACATCCCAGGAGGTTCTGGGTGCCGTCGTCGAGGGAGGCGGGGCCGCGCAGGATTTTCTCGAGGCTGCCGGTGGTGCCCACCTTGATGCGGGTGCCGCGGGGCAGCACAGGGCTGGGAGTGGCCATGCCCCAGTGGAAGCCGCGGCCGGGAGCCTCGGCGGCGCGGGCGATCGGCGAACCGATCATCACGGCATCGGCGCCGCAGGCCAGGCACTTGCAGATGTCACCGCCGGTGACGATGCCACCATCGGCCACGATCGGCACATAGCGACCGCTTTCCTTCATGTAATCGTCGCGGGCGGCGGCGCAGTCGGCCACCGAGGTGGCCTGGGGGATGCCGATGCCGAGCACACCGCGGCTGGTGCAGGCGGCGCCGGGGCCGATGCCCACCATCACGCCGGCAGCGCCGGCTCGCATCAGCTTGAGGGCCACCTCGTAAGTGACGCAGTTGCCGATGATCACTGGCACGCCGAAGTCGCGGCAGAGCGCCTCAAGATCCAGGCTCTCCTGGCCCTCAGGGCCAACGTGCTCGGTGCTCACGACCGTGGCCTGCACGAAGAACAGATCGGCGCCGGCTTCGGCGATGGCTTTTCCGAACTTCAGAGCGGCCACAGGGGTAGCGCTCACAGCAGCGATGCCCCCGCGCTCGTTGATTTCAGCGATGCGCTTGCGAATGAGGTCTTCGCGCACCGGCTGGCTGTAGAGCTCCTGCATCAGCGGCACGAACTCCTCCTTGCCCACTGCTGCGATGCGGTCGAGGGCGGGGTTGGGATCGTCGTAGCGGCACTGAACGCCCTCCAGATTCAGCACGCCCAGAGCGCCCTGCTTGGTGAGCTCAACGCACATGCCCACATCCACCACGCCATCCATGGCGCTGGCGATGATCGGGATCTCGCGGGTGACACCCCCGAGGGTCCAGCTGCTGTCGGTCACCGCAGGATCCACGGTGCGACCGCCTGGCACGAGAGCGATTTCATCGATGCCGTAGGCGCGGCGAACAGTGCGGGAACGACCGAGCTGAATCTCCACCGAAATCCATGACGCAATCGAGCCAAGCTATCAACCGGCCCGATGGCGTCTCTGCGGTGAGGCGCGGGCTCAGCCGCGGCCCCGGAAGCTCTGCCAGCGCTGTTTCACACCCTCGATCACCTCGCGGCGATCGTTGCTGCGCACCAGCCGGGTGAGGCTGAACTGCACCACGGCCACCAGTCCTGCCAGCTCGAGCAGCCCGGGTAGCAGCGGAATGCTGTCGAGGACCCCCAGAACGGCTGAATACACCCGCAGCACCAGCAGCACAGCGATCAAGCCGGCCAGAAGGCTGAGCGGTGTGCGGGCGCTCTGCCATTGCTCGTGCAGTTGACCGCTGCTGATCCAGGTTCGAACCTTCTCCACCAGCAGTTCCCATTCGCCGCCGTCTTGATCGGCTGCCGGGATGGCCACCTGAGGGCTGGCGGGCACCTCCAGGGTGCTGGCCACGGTGGGGATATCAACGGGGGCAGTCGATGCAGGTGGCTCCGGTGCAGGTTCGGATTTGACGGGCTCGGGCGTGGCCGTGGCCTCAACCGGCACCGCCTCGGCTTCAGCGGCTGGTGGTTCGGTGGAGGTCTCTTCGATGTTCCCTGCAGCGGCGTTAACAGCAGCGGCCTCAACGGCAGGCTCCTGCTTCGGAGTTTCTTCAGCGCCCAGCACCATGGGCTCGACTTGCTGCTCGGTGTCCGGCTTGGGGTAAGCAGCGTCGGACATGGTTGGTGGCGATTGTTTCAGCCGGGGAGTTTACGGCTGATTTCCTGGAGCGATCACTCCAGCGGTAGCAGTGCAGGGCGTTGCGGCAGTCCCACCAGGGGCAGGCGAATGGGGAACAGGCCGGCTTGAAGCCGCTCGCAGAGTTCCGCTCCGATCTCCGCGGCCAGACGGGGGCTGTGGGCCGGTGCGCAGCGGATGCGCTGATCGCCGAAGCTGAGCTTGCCGCTGAGCAGTTGGCTGTAGCTGACGCTGCCGAGGCTGGGGCGCACCCGGCGGGGAATGCCGTAATCCAACACCGGCGCTTGGAGTTGCTCGTTGCCGCAGGCGGCCTGGCGTGCTGCCGCGAGATCGAGCAACGGCACCGGTGCCGCCACCGCCACCAGCAAGCCACTGCCTTCCTGCCGCTGTTCACAGGCGCGGATCCAGCGCCGCTCGAGGCCATGCAGATCCACGCTCACGGCGCAGCTGGCCCCTGGGCTGATGGCATGGCCGCTGGCCTGGCGGCGCACCAGGGGATTGTGGCCGGTGCCGGCGCCGCTCACCCAGCCCACGGCTCCGGCCACCAGCACTGGTGAGCCTGGGCCCAGTGCCTGGAGGCCGGGCATCGTCATGCCGATGCTGCCGGCTCCGGCGCAACTGAACAGAGCGCTGCCCATTGGGCCCAGCACCGGCCCCCAGGGGGTGGGGGTGAGGCCATCGCGGCTGCTCACCGCTACCACACCGTTTTCGGCGATCGCGCGGTGCAGCAGCAGTTGACCGGCCCCGATCTGCTGCAGCGACAGCTGGGTTTCCAGCTCCTGGCGCGGCTGTTGCGGGCTGGCCTGGCCGCTGGCACTGAAGGGAAGCTGCTGGCCCTTCAGCAGTGCTTCCAGCGCGGCGGCGCCACCGCTCTGGATCGGCAGTATTAGATCGGTGTTGCCATGGCCGCCTCCTGCTTCCGCGGGGCCCAGCCGGCAGCGTTCGATCCGAATCGGTGGATCGCTCGGGCCCAGATGCAGCACCAGCGATGCCTGGGCGGTGAAGCCGGCCTCGCTGGCAACCACCACATGGGTTTGGCGGAAGGCCTGCTCCAGGCCCAGCTCCGCCACGCGATCGCGGAACTGCGCTGCGGTGCACACCTGCAGATCGCCGTGTTGCTGCAACGCAAGTAGCTCAGGCTCGCTTCTGGCGGGCGTACTCCCGCGGGCAGCAGACACAGGCGCAACAACCGATAAAATGCGTTCTAATCAAAGTCCTGTCGAATGGCGGATCCAACCGAACCCGGCGCGTTGACACCCGGGGACGGGGAAGACCCAACCGGTCCAGGCGGACCAGGCGATTCAGACGGCCGGATCATCCAGGCTGATCTGCGCAATGAGATGTCGCGCTCCTATCTGGAGTACGCGATGAGCGTGATCGTGGGTCGGGCTCTGCCCGATGCCCGCGACGGTCTCAAACCGGTGCATCGCCGCATCCTTTACGCGATGTATGAGCTGGGCCTGACGAGCGATCGGCCCTACCGCAAATGCGCCCGTGTGGTGGGTGAGGTGCTGGGTAAGTACCACCCCCATGGCGATACGGCGGTGTACGACGCGCTGGTGCGCATGGCGCAGGACTTCTCCATGCGGATGCCGTTGATCGACGGTCACGGCAACTTCGGTTCGGTGGATAACGATCCGCCTGCCGCCATGCGATACACCGAATCGCGGCTGCAGGCGCTCACCACCGATAGCCTGCTCGAGGACATCGAGTGCGAAACCGTCGATTTCATCGACAACTTCGACGGCTCGCAACAAGAGCCCACGGTGATGCCCTCGCGCATCCCGCAGCTGCTGCTCAACGGCTCCACCGGCATCGCCGTGGGGATGGCCACCAATATCCCTCCGCACAATCTCAC
>NZ_JBIPMN010000040.1:0-15898 GCF_044369115.1 Vulcanococcus sp.
GTTTCGATGATGGTGAGCGGCTTCTGCCGCGACGTGTTTAACCAGCTGCCGATGGAATTCGCTGCCGAAGCCGACAAACTGCTCGCCCTCAAGCTGGAGGGCTCCGTGGGTTGAGTTCAGCCCCGTCCCGATGCGGCGTTGATGCGCCTGCTCCAGTTCTGTTTTTGATTCCGTTCTCGCCCGCTCCCACGCCGTGATTCGCCCCGACGCTCCCGTACTGCTTGAGATCCGTGATCTCCATGCCCGGGTGGAGGACAAGGCGATCCTCAAGGGGGTGAACCTCACCATCCGTGCTGGTGAAATCCACGCGGTGATGGGCCGAAATGGCAGCGGTAAAAGCACCCTCTCCAAAGTGCTGGCCGGCCACCCCGCCTACAGCGTGACCGGCGGCAGCGTGTCCTACCGAGGCGAGAACCTGCTGGAGCTGGATCCTGAGCAACGCGCCCGGATCGGTGTGTTTCTCGGTTTTCAGTACCCCGTGGAGATCCCCGGGGTGAGCAACCTGGAGTTTCTGCGGGTGTCCACGAATGCCCGCCGCGCCGAGAAGGGAGAAGAAGAGCTCGACACCTTTGCTTTCGAAGATCTGGTGCGGGAGCGCCTGAAGGTGGTGCAGATGGATCCCGCCTTCTTGGACCGTTCAGTCAACGAAGGCTTCAGCGGCGGTGAGAAAAAGCGCAACGAGATCCTGCAGATGGCTCTGCTGGAGCCTCTGGTGGCGATCCTCGACGAAACGGATTCCGGCCTTGATATCGACGCCCTGCGCATTGTGGCTGGTGGCGTGAATCAGCTGGCCAATGCCGACAACGCGACGCTGCTGATCACCCATTACCAGCGGCTGCTCGATGCGATCACACCGGATTACGTGCATGTGATGGCGGCTGGCCGCATCCTGCGCACAGGCGGTAAGGAGCTGGCTCTCGAGCTCGAGCAGCGCGGCTACGACTGGGTGGATCAGGAGCTCGCTGCCCTAGCGGCGGAGGTGGCCTGATGAGCGCAATCCTCGCCACACCGGCTGCGGCCAAGGGTGCTTGGCTCGACGTCTGGCTGGCCAATCTGCCTGCCCCCAGTGGTGAGCTGGCGCCGGTGCAGGAGCGTGGCCGCCAGGCCCTGCGCCAAAGCTCGATTCCTTCCGCGCGCCTTGAAGATTGGCGCTTCACCGACCTCTCACTGCTGCAGGCGCTGCCTCTCGCTCCCGCAGAAGCCGCCACAGCTGGCTTGCCTGCCCCGGCAGATGGCGCCTTGCGCCTGGTGTGGAGCGGCGGTAGCGACCCGCTGGCGGGCCAAACTCTGCCGGCTGGTTTGCAGCCGCTCACACCTGGCGAAATTGCCCAGGGGCTTGGCCACACCCTCGCCGCTGCTGGCTGCCAGGAGCATTGGCCGGTGGAACTGAATCACGCCGCAGCCGAGCGGGTGTTGGCCCTGCGTGTGACCAGCCGCAGTCAGCTCGGTTTGGAGCTGGTGAGCGCTGCAGCCGGGGGTTTACAGGCGCTGCGCCTGTTGCTGCTGCTGGAGGAAAAAGCCGAGCTGGATCTCTCCCAGTGGATCGAAGCCCAGGCCTCCGGTTTGCACAGTCTGGTGATTGAGGCCCATCTGGCCCGCGGGGCCCGCCTCAGCCATGGCCTGGTGGCGCTGGGCCAAGCCGATGCCGCGCTCATGGCCCATGTGGCCATCGAGCAGGAACCGGAAAGCCGCGCCCATCTCAGCAGCGTGACCTCCGGTTGGGGCTTGGCGCGGCTTGAGCCCCGGGCCGTGCAGGTGGATGGTGCAGCCCACACCACCCTGCGGGGCTTGCAGCTGGTGGATGCTCAGCGCATCGCCGACACCCACAGCTTTGTGGAATTCAAGGGTCCGGAAGGGCAGCTCGATCAACTGCATAAAGCCGTGGCAGCCGGCCAGGGCCGCAGCGTGTTCAACGGTGCCGTGCGCGTGCCCCGCGCTGCCCAGCGCACCAATGCATCCCAGCTCAGCCGCAGCCTGCTCCTCTCCGATCGCGCCAGGATCGACACCAAGCCGGAACTGGAGATCGTGGCCGACGACGTGAAGTGCGCCCATGGCGCCACGGTGAGCAGCCTGCAGACCGATGAGCTCTTCTATTTGCAGAGCCGTGGCATCGCCGCCGACCAGGCAGCTGGCTTGTTGCAGCGCGCGTTTTGCGAGGAGGTGCTGCGAGAGCTGCCCGCGGCCGCCCGCAGCTGGTGTTCGCTCGAGCGTTTGCTGGAGTCCGCGGCATGACCAGCACCCTCTCGGCTCCGCAGGTCGCTCCCGTGCCCCAGACCGACAACCTGGCGGCGCTGACACGGCCTGATTTCCCGTTGCTGGCGCAGACCGCCTGCCTCGGGCAGCCGCTGATCTATCTCGATCACGCCGCCACCAGCCAGAAGCCTCGCCAGGTGCTGGAGGCGCTGCAGCACTACTACGACCACGACAACGCCAACGTGCACCGTGGCGCGCACCAGCTGAGCGCCCGTGCCACAGAAGGCTTTGAAGGTGCCCGAGCCAAGGCAGCGGCCTTTGTGGGCGCCTCCAACCCCAACGAGATCGTGTTCACCCGCAATGCCAGCGAGGCGATCAACCTCGTGGCCCGCAGCTGGGGTGAGGCCAACCTGTGCCCCGGCGATGAGGTGCTGCTCACGGTGATGGAGCACCACAGCAACCTGGTCCCCTGGCAGCTGCTCGCTGATCGCACGGGCTGTGTGTTGCGCCATGCCGGCCTCACCGAGAGCGGTGAACTCGATCTCGACGATCTGCGCAGCAAGATCACCGATCGCACCCGGCTGGTGAGCCTGGTGCAGGTGAGCAACACACTCGGCTGCCTCAATCCGATCACCGAGGTGGCAACCCTGGCCCACGCGGCCGGTGCCCTGGTGCTGGTGGATGCCTGCCAGAGCCTGCCCCACCTGCCGGTGAACGTGAAGCAGCTGGGCGCTGATTTTCTGGTGGGCAGCTCCCACAAGCTCTGCGGCCCCACGGGCATGGGCTTCCTCTGGGGCCGCGAGGCGCTGCTGGAAGCGATGCCTCCCTTCCTGGGCGGCGGCGAGATGATCCAAGAGGTCTACCTCGACCACAGCACCTGGGCTGGCCTGCCCCACAAGTTCGAAGCCGGTACCCCGGCGATCGGCGAGGCGGTTGGTATGGGCGCCGCTCTCGACTACCTCCATGCGATTGGCCTGGATCGCATCCATGCCTGGGAGCAGCAGCTCACCCGTCAGCTGTTTGATCGCCTCCAGGCCATCGACGGCCTGCGCATCCTTGGCCCCACCCCGGAGCAGCAGCCCGATCGCGCCGCTTTGGCCGCCTTCCATGTGGAGGGGGTGCACGCCAACGACATCGCTGCTCTGCTGGATTCGGCCGGGATCTGCATCCGCAGCGGCCACCACTGCACGCAACCCCTACACCGCCATTACGGCATCAGCGCTTCAGCCCGCGCCAGCCTCAGCTTCACCACCACTCCCGAAGAGATCGATCGCTTCGCCGAAGAGCTGGAGGGTTCGATCAGCTTCCTGCGAGAGCACAGCTGATGGTGCTCAGGCTGGGGTGAGCAGCGCCATCGCCTCTGCGCGGTGCGCCCCGCTCCAGGCCCAGCGCCAATGCCATCCGGCGGCCTCGGCTGAGGCTTCAATCCAAGAGCGCTCGGCCGGGTTGTCGTAGGCGGCCAGGTGCTGGCTCACGTGTTCGCGCTGCTCGGGAGAGAGCTGTGGCCAGCTCGTGGCGATGCGTTGCAGATAGCGCTGCACATAGGCGTCTCGGCTTTCGCCGGCCTCGCGGAACACATCCACACAGATGAACAGGCCCCCCGGGGCGATCCGGTTGCGCAGGCTCTCGAGGAGCGTGTGTTTCGCGCTGTCGCTGAGGTGATGGATGGCGAAGGCGGAGTGAAAGATGTCAATCGGCCCATCGTCATGGCTTGCCGCTTCATGCGCCCAGCGCAGAAGATCACCTTCGATCCACTGGCATGGGTAGGGCACATCTCCCAGTGCCTGCTGCGCCAAGGGCAACACCTGGGCGGTGAGATCCAGGCCCGTGTAGGACCCCAGGGGCAGGTGCCTCAGCAGCGGAGCTAGCAGGGCTAGATCGCCGCAGCCCAGATCCACCATTCGCGCTGCTGGTGCCCCGTCTTCGCGCGCTGCGAGCCAGCTCTCCAGGGCGGCTGCCGTGGCGGCGGCCACGGCCTGATGCTCCATCAGATCGTGATCCACCACGGCCCGGTAGGAGGCCCACTGCTGAGCGAAGAAATCCATGCTGGATATCCTGAAGCACCGTTCCGCTCAGACGGCTTCGTCCCATAACTGAGCGCGGCGATAGGGGCCGCCGGGCAGTTCCCAGAAGCTGCCGTCCACGAAGCGATGGCCGCGATCGAGGCGTGCGATCTGCTGCAGCTCTTCGGGGCTGAGCTTCAGTTGGCTGGCGGCCAGGTTGCTGGCCAGGCGATCGCGCCGTACGGATTTGGGAATCACGGCCGTGCCGGTGGCGATCCCCCAGGCCAGCAGCACCTGAGCTGCCGTGGCGCCATGGGTTTGGGCGATGGCCTTGATGGTGGGATCCGTCAGCAGCGGCGCCTCTCCCGCCCCGCTGGGGGAGCCCAGGGGTGAGTAAGCCGTGACGCCGATGCCCTCCTGCTGGCAGAGCTGAAGCAGTGCGTTCTGCTGCAGCCAGGGATGACGCTCCACCTGGTTCATCGCCGGTCGTACCCGGCTGGTTTGCAGCAGCCCTTTGAGCTTGGCGCCGCTGCAGTTCGACACGCCGATCTGGCGCACCAGGCCTTCCTCCGCCAGCGCTTCCATCGCCCCCCAGGTTTGGCTGAGCGGCAGCTGCTCCAGGGGGATCTGATCGGTGGCTTGCTGGGGCAGCACCACGCCATGGCGATGCACCACCGGCCAATGGATCAAGTAGAGGTCGAGCTGCTCGAGCTGGAGATCGCTGAGGCTGCGCAGCAGTGCCGGGCGCACATCCTCGGGCGCGTGGCAGTCGTTCCACAGCTTCGAGGTGATCCACAACTGATCGCGCTGCACCACCCCATCGCGGAAGGCCCCCGCCAGGGCCTGGCCGATTTCGGCTTCATTGCCATAGATCGAGGCGCAGTCGATGTGGCGGTAGCCCAGCTCCAGGCCGGTGCGCACGGCCTCGCCAACCTCGCTTGGGCTGGATTTCCAGGTGCCGAGGCCCAGAGCGGGCGGGCTGAGCAGCGGGGACATGCAATAGCAAGCCGGATCCCACCAGCCTGGCGGTTTTCTGAGGGCTTGCCCCCCTCAGAACTGATGGCTTGCGGTGCACTGTTGGGCAGCGGCAGCCGCTGCGCGTTCGCCGGCTTCGATGGCGCCTTCGAAATAGCCCGGCCAGCGCGGGGATGCCTCAGTGCCCGCCCAGAACACCCGCCCGTGGCTGGCGGGCCCGGGACCCCCATCGCGGCCTGCGGCCAGGCGTGCATGGCTGGTCCAGCTGCCAGGAGCGGGAAAGCTGGTGAAGGCGCCGCCGCTCCAGGTTTCGCTGTTCCAGGCTTGCTCCACCAGTTCCAGCGGTTTGCCGGCGGCACGTCCCCAGTAGGCCACCAGGTCACGAAGGATCAGGCTGCGCCGCTGCGCAGCCGGCAGGGCCGCCAGGTTGAGGGCCCGTTCGCCGGCCACGAAGCTGGCCAGCACGGCTGGCTGACCCTCCGGTGGAGCGCTGTCGGCGGTGAGCTCCAGCCAGAGCTGATCGCCGATGCCCAGGCCGTTGAGCCCCTGCTCGCGCCAAAACGGCTGGCTGTAGCGGGCCAGGATCTTGGTCATGCCACCCATGGCCGTGCGCTGCAGCAGGGCCTGATGGGCAGGTGGCAAGGGTGGATCGAAGCGGATCGACTGCCGCAGGGGCGGCGGCACGGCCACGATCACCACCTGCGCCTGCAGTGGACTGAGCCCTTCAGCCAGCACCGTGGCTGTTTCGCTGCTCTGAGCAATCGCCTGCACCGGTGCACTCAGCTGCAGGCAGCCGGGGCTGCTGACCTCCAGCTCGCGGGCCAGGCGCTTGGCCACCCCACCGGCACCGCCGCGCACCAGCCAGGCTTCGGGCGTTTCGGCCTGGGGGGCCACGGTCTGGGTCCAGGCCAGGTGCAGGATCGAGCTTTCCCAGGGTTCAAAACCACCCGAGCCCCCCACCCGGCAGAGCCAGTCAAGCGGAAGCCGGGCCAGGGGTAAGCAGCTCTGCTGCGCTGCCCAGGCCGCCACGCTGAGCCGATCGAGCTGTTCGGCGTTCGGCGTGAGCCAGGGTTGCTGTGGGTTGATCTGATCCACCAGCGCGGCGAAGCTCTGCTGCAGTGCCTGGGTGGCCGCCAGCGCTTCGGGGGCCAGCCCCAGGGCTCCCGGTTCAAAGAACAGCAGGCTCGCTTCAAAACGCTCGGCCAGGGGGGCCTGCACCCGCCGCCCCTGCCAGCAGAACACCCCCTCGCCGGCGTAGTGGCTCGGATAGCGGCTGAGCCCGAGCTCCTCCAGCAGCGCCGCGAAGCGGTAGTGCGTGCTGCCGCCCCATTGGCCGCCCAGATCCACCACGGATCCATCGGCGAGGGTGTGGCTCAGCATCCGCCCGCCCACCCGGGCCTGGGCTTCCAGCACCCGCACCTGCAGCCCCTGTTGCTGCAACCGCCGCGCCGCGATCAGGCCTGAAAGGCCGGCGCCCACCACCAGCACATCCAGCGCCACAGCCATGCAGGGAGTGCCCGCGCCACTGCTGCAATGCTGATCAGGCCGCTGGGTGTTGTCGATTCAGGCGCGATGAGCACGCCCACGTTGTTTTTGGTGGTGCTGGGTGGCCGCACCGCCACCAGCCTGATCGAGCTGCACGATGTGCGCTTCGTGGCTGGCCGCACGATCGACGACACGTTTCCGGAGCTGCGGCGCCAATGGTTCGGGAGGCGTGAGGGCCTGCACCTGGACAGCGTCATGGCGGTGCAGGCGATCGATGGCTGGGCGGTGAGTCTTGTGCCCGAGCTGCCCGCGCCCAGGCCCGAGCGTCTGTGGTTCGTGAACCTGGGCGCTTACCGCCCTGATTCCCTGGCGGAGTTGCACCACTTCGGCCTGGTGGTGGCCGGCTCCTCCCAGGCGGCGAAGGCCGCGGCCAAGCGCCAGTGGCTGCAGGGGGCTCTAGAGCAGCACAAGGATGATCTCTGCGCCGTGGACGACTGTCTGGCGATCGAGCAGCTGGAGCTGCTGGGCGGTGGGCGCTGGCATGTGCAGCTGGATCCCCATCCCGAGGGCTTCAGCCAGCCGCAGGTACCCGATTGGGTTGGTTACCGGCGGATCGATCGCTCCTGAACGTTGCGGCTCAGCGGGCCGTTGCGCCCCATCAGGCTTGCGGGCAGGCGGCTCCAGGCCACGGGTTGGCCGCTCGCTACGGCATAGGTGGTCTCCACGAGGGAGTTGTCCTGCCAGTTGATGTCGAGGGTGGTGTAGGTCTGCTGGGGCGGGATGTCTCCCTGGAGGAGGCGTCTGGGGCCACTGCCCATGGCGCCGAGCTGAATCAGATCGAGCTGGCCGCGGCGGGCGGGGAACCAGGCGTGCTGGTGGCCGCTGATGTAGGCCTGCACGCGGCCCTGCTCCAGCAGGCTCTGCACGGCTGCTGCCTGATCGAGCACCTCACCGGCGCGATCGCGGCCCTGGCTCACGCCCACCAGGGGCAGGTGACCCACCACCAGCCGCAGCCGTGCCTGGCGCGCTTCTAGGCTGGCCAGCTGCTCGCGGGCCCAGCGCAGCTGGCTGGCGGGGATGCGGCCGGAGCTGGCATCCCACACGAGAAAAAACACGTCGTTCTGAACGGCGCTGTAGTGGAAGGGGAAATCGCCGATGTCCACGAAGCGCAGCCCGAGGGCCTGGCGCCGGGGCGTCCAGAAGCGCCGCACCGCGGCGCGATCCGCCTCGAAGCCGGGGGATCCATCGTGATTGCCCACGGCCGGCAGAAAGGGCCGGCCGGCCTGGCGCACCGGCTGCAGCACCGTGCGGGTAAAGCCCTCCCACATCGCATCGAGCTGGGACGCGCTGAGCCCTGGTTTCTGGCCGGCCACCATGTCGCCGGCGCACACCACCAGCGCCGGTTGCAGCGCCAGCAGCTGCTGGAGACCCTGGCTCACCTGGGGGATGTAGGTGGTGGCGCCGTAACTGCTGTTGAGGTCGCTGATCAGGCCGATGCGCAGATCGGGGTTGTGGCTGGGGGCGGCGGCCGACGGTGTCTGTCCGAGGCCCAGCCAGCTCAGCCCGCCGCCCGCCGCGCCCGCGGCGGTGAGCTGCAGCAGCTGGCGGCGGCTCAGGAGCATGGGGCGCTGGGGCAACGGGTGCGGTCGACGGGCAGCATGGAGCATTCGCCCGGGCAACGCACCCCATGAAGATCGACGGCAAGGCCTGGCGCACCATCTGGTTGGAGCCCGATGGCCGTTCGATCGGGGTGATCGATCAGCTCCAGTTGCCGCATCGCTTCACCACGCGCACCCTGCGCAGTTGCGACGAGGCGGCTGAGGCGATCCGCGCGATGGTGGTGCGCGGCGCGCCCCTGATCGGTGTGACCGGCGCCTATGGCTTGATGCTGGCGTTGCAGACGGATTCCAGCGATGCGGCACTGGCCGCGGCGTTTGAGCAGCTCAATGCCACGCGCCCTACGGCGGTGAACCTGCGTTGGGCGCTGGAGCGGGTGCGCGATCGCGTGGCGCCGCTGCCGCCGGAGCAGCGGGCCGAGGTTGCGAAGGCGGAAGCCGCAGCTATCGCCGATGAAGACGTCGCCATGTGCGAGTCCATCGGCGACCACGGCCTTGCGATCTTCCAGCAACTGGCCGCCGCGCGGCCGGCCGAACGTCAAGGGCAGCCGTTCAATGTGCTCACCCACTGCAATGCGGGCTGGCTGGCCACGGTGGACTGGGGTACGGCCCTGGCACCGATTTACAAGGCCCATCGCGCCGGGATGGCCATCCATGTGTGGGTGGATGAAACCCGCCCGCGCAACCAGGGCGCTTCGCTCACGGCCTACGAGCTGGGGCGTGAGGGTGTGCCCCACACCGTGATCGTGGACAACGCCGGCGGCCACCTGATGCAGCACGGCCAGGTGGATGCCGTGATCGTGGGCACCGATCGCACCACCCGCCGCGGCGATGTATGCAACAAGATCGGCACGTATCTCAAGGCCCTCGCCGCCCACGACAACAACGTGCCCTTCTATGTGGCCCTGCCTGCCTCCACCATCGACTGGTCGATCGACGATGGCGTGGCTGAGATCCCGATCGAAGCGCGCAGTGCCGGGGAGGTGACCCACATCCAGGGGCGCACTGCAGCTGGTGAGCTCGCCATGGTGCAGCTCACCCCCGATGGCAGTGAAGGCTTCAATCCTGCCTTTGATGTGACCCCGGCCCGCCTGGTAACGGCGCTGATCACCGAGCGGGGTGTGGCGCCTGCCAGCGAAGACGGTCTGAGCAACCTCTACGCCTGAGGGTGAGCACGATGAGCGAACAGGATCTGCGCGAGCAGCTGGTGGCCGTGGCCCTGCGCATGCAAGCCAGCGGCATCAACCAGGGCACCTCCGGCAATCTTTCGGCACGCATCCCGGGCGGGATGCTGATCACACCCAGCTCACTCCCTTATGAGCTGATGCAGCCGGGTGATCTGGTGGCACTGGATCTGGCGGGTAAGCCGTTGGTCGCTCCTGAGCCGGGGCGCCCGCAAAGGCGGCCGTCGTCGGAATGGCGGCTTCATGCCGATGTGTTGGCCAGCCGGCCGGAGGTGCAGGCGGTGCTGCACTGCCACTCCATTCATGCCACCGCCCTGGCCTGCCATGGCCGCGGCATTCCGCCGTTCCACTACATGATCGCCGTGGCCGGGGGCCACGACATCCGTTGCGCGCCTTATGCCACCTTCGGCACCCAGGAGCTTTCCGACGGGGTGGTGGAAGCGCTGCAGGGCCGGCTGGCCTGCCTGATGGCGCAGCACGGCCAGGTCGTGGTGGGCCCCAACCTCGATCGGGCCCTGGCCCTGGCGGTGGAGGTGGAAACGCTGGCCCGGATCTATCTGCAGGCCCGGGCCATCGGCGAACCGCCGCTGCTTAGCGCCGAGCAGATGGAGCAGGTGCGGCATCAGTTCCGCACGTTGCTCTACGGCAACTGAGGCCTCCGTCCGATCCAGAGGCCAAAGGCGATGGAGGCGGCGGTGAGCAACAGCGCCACTGCGTTGAACCCAGGCAGGCCCCAACTCGCCACGGCGATCGGGGCCAGGGCGGTGATCAGCCCGCCACCGAGGAAGGGCTCGAACACGAGCTGCTTGAACGAAAAGCTCTCCATGGCCCGGCTGCGGCCGTGGGGGTCGGCCATGCGCAGCAGCAGCAGGCCCGTGGCGGTGACGCCGGTGCCCTGGCCGAAATCGGCGATGGCGCGCTCAAACCAGTGATCGCGGAAAAAGCGGCGGCCCAGCAGCAGAAACACCGCCACGTTCCAGGCCAGACCCACCAGCGCCAGCAGCAGGAAGGGCAGCCAGTTCTCTTCCAGCATTGGCAGGTTGAGGCTGGCCATCGCTGCTGCGATCAACACATCCATGGCCAGCGATCCCACGCTGGCCTGCACCACGGGTGAGGCCAGCTCGTCATGGCGGCGCCACTGCAGCACCAGCTGCACCACCAGGCCGCCCAGCATCGCCAGAGGAAACACGGGGATCGCGTTAAGCAGATCTGCTGTGGCGCTCCCGCCTAGCGCCCCGCCCAGGCGGGTGATGCCGTCTTTGAACAGCACGCCCAGGCCCACCGCACCGCCCGCCAACGCCAGGTTCACCGTGAGCGCATCAATGGTGACGGAGCCATCGCGGCCTGGATCGCTCAGGCCCGCTGCCGTTTCCCGCGCCAGCTTCCCCTCCGCCGACAGCGGATCACTGTCCGCCGCGCGCTGCAGCAGCGAGCCACCGGCGGGCTGCTGCTCCCGCGCTCCCAGCCAGGCCCTGCTGCGGCCGATCACCACCAGCGCGCTGCCGATCAACACGGCGCTCACCACCCCCACCGTGGCCATGGCCAGCCCCAAGGCTTCTCCTGAGGCCAGGCCGAGATCCGCAAAGGTGTCGCCCATCCCGGCGGCGGTGCCGTGGCCGCCTTCGAAGCCCACTTCAATCAGGCAGGCCATCAAGGGATTGGTGCCGAACATCGGCTGCAGCACCAGCCACACCAGCAGGGCACCCACCAGGTATTGGCCAAAGCCGAGGGTCATGCCGAAGGCTGTTTGGCCGGCGGCGCGCTGCCATAGCTGCTGAGGGCTGGGCAGGCGCTGGCCCAGAAACAAGGTGGCGAACACCAGCGAGATCAACACCCCAGGGGTCTGGGCCCACACCGCATACACCTGCTCGGGGAACACCGGCCAGACGCTGAACGGACCGATCAGAAGGCCAAGCAGCCCCGCCACCAGCGCTTCCGGGATCCCCAGCTGCCGCAGCCAGCGCAGCTTGCGGCGCAGGGTGATTCCTGCCAGCAGCAACAGGCTGAGGCCGGCGAAGGCCACCAGCACATCGAACAGCTTCATGGGTGAGCGGCAGTGGGTTCAGTGTTGCGTCCGGCCTGGGCCAGCAGCAGGCCGCCGCCACCGGCCAGCAGGACCAGTGCAAGGCAGAAACCCGTCCAGGTGGGCAGGCCCCAGCCGGCCACCGCCAAAGGAGCTACCACCGTGACCACCCCACCTGCCAGGAAGGGTTGCAGCAGCAGTTGCTTGAGCGAGAAGGCCGGCAGGGCCTGGCTATGGTCGTCGGGGTCGGCCATGCGCAGCAGCAGCAGTCCGGAGGCCGCCACACCGGTGGCCTGCCCAAACTCCAGCACCGCGCGCTCAAACCAGTCGGCCGGCAGCAGCCGCGGGGCCAGCAGCAGGGTCACCGCCAGATTCCAGGTGAGGCCCGCCACCGCCAACACCGTGAGCGGCAGCCAGTCGGCCGCGAGCAGGGCCAGGTTGAGGCATGCGGTGGCGGAGGTGATCAGCAGATCGGCGGAGAGGGTGCCGATCTCGCTCTGAATCGGAGCGGAGGCCCAGCGGCTGTTGCCGCTGCGCTCCAGCAGCCAGCGCACCAGCAGCGAACCGACGATCGCCAGCGGGAACACCGGCAGGGAGCGCCCCACCTCTGCCACGCCACCGCCGATGGCATCGGTGCCGAGGCGCAGCAGCGCTAGCAACCCCACACCGATCAGCACGGCGATGCCCACCAGGGCAAGGTTCACCGCCCAGGCTGCCCAGGCTGCCCAGGCTGGTTGGCTGGGTGCTGAGCTTTCAGTAGCGGAGCCGGCCAGTGGTGTGGCTCCGGGCGCTGAGGCTGGCTGGTTTTGGGCCAACAGCCAGCCCCGCTGGCGACCGACCACCACCACCACGCCACCCACCAGGGTGGAACTGAGGAGCCCCACCGTCGCCATGGCCAGGCCGAGGTCTTGTCCGCCCGGAAAGCCGAGCGCGGCGTAGCTGGGGCCCATGGCGGCAGCGGAGCCATGGCCGCCCTCGTAGGCCACCTCAATCAGGCAGGCCATCACCGGGCTCACCCCCAGCCAGGGCTGCAGCACCAACAGCACCGCCAGGCCTCCCACCACGTATTGCCCGAAGGCGAGCACGAGCGCCAGCGACACCTGGCCGCTCACCGGCCGCCACAGACCCCCGAGCTTCGGCAGCGGTTTGCCCAGCATCAGCGAACCGAACACCAGGGTCAGCAACACCAGCGGCAGGCCGCCCCAGAGCTCCATGACGTGCTCCGGCAGCAGGGGAAGAGCCCCGGACGGTGCCACTAGAAGGCCGATCAATCCCGCCACCAACGCCTCCGGTACCCCCCAGAGGCGCAGATTCAGCCGCCGGCCGATGCGGCGCCCGGCCAGCAGAATCAGGCTGAGCACCCCGGCTGCCAGGGCCAGCCAAGCCAGCCCCAGCAATGCCTGAAGGTTCAAGGGGTTGGGCAGCAGTTCGCTCATGGCCGCCCCTTCACAGCTGGAAGTGGTGGCGGAAGAAGGCTTCTGTGGCCTCCAGCACCTGAATCTGGGTGGCGCCATTGCGGAAGCCATGGCCCTCGCTTGGGAAGAGGTGCACCTCCACCGGAATGCCATTGGCTTTCAGTGCCGCTGCCATCCGCTCGGTTTGCTCCGGCGGCACCACCAGATCCTCAAGACCCTGGAAAAAGATCACTGGACAGCGGATGCGCTCGGCATGTTGCAGCGGCGATCGCGCTTCGTAGGTGGCCTTCGCTACCGGCCAAGGCCCCACGAGGCTGTCGAGATAGCGGGCTTCAAAACGGTGCGTATCGGCGGCAAGGGCGCTGAGATCGGCGACCCCGTAGCGGCTGGCGCCGGCTCGGAAGGTGGTGGTGAAGCACAGAGCGGCGAGGGTGGTGAACCCGCCGGCGCTGCCGCCTTCGATGGCGATGCGTTCGGCGCTGGCCAGGCCCTGGGCGACCAGGGTGTTGGCGGCGGCTGCGCAGTCGGCCACATCCACTACCCCCCACTGGCGATCGAGCCGTTCGCGGTAAGCGCGGCCGAAGCCGGTGGAGCCGCCGTAATTCACATCCACCACGCCCCAACCGCGTGAGGTCCAGAACTGGATGCCCAGGCTCAATCCGGTGCGGGCCATGCTCGTGGGGCCGCTGTGGCCCTTCACCAGCAGGGGGGCCTCCGGGTGGCCGCCACCGGCCGGTGGGTAGTACCAAGCCTGGGTGCGCTGGCTGTCATGGCCGCTGAACCAGAGCGGCGCTCCCCGGCTGATGGCCTCGGCTGCCACGGGGCAGCGGGCGGCGGGCTGATGCCGCCAGTGGCCGCTGCTCAGCTCGAGCTCAAGCAGGCCCGACGGCTCAGTGGCGCTGCTGGCCACGCAGGCGAGCGTCCCGGCTTCGGCGCACAGATCGGCGAGATCGGTGAATGGCGTGGTGATCGCGTGCCAGGTGGCAAGAGCGCCGGGCTGCTCGGCCAGAACAACGGATCCCAGCTCCCAGGAGCCCTCGCGGCAACAGAGCGCGACGAGTTGCTCGCCATCCCACGCATGGGTGCTCATGCCCAAGACCCACTGGGGCATGGCGAACTCCGCCTGCATCGGCAGCAGCGGTTGCCACTGGGGTGTGGCGGCTGTTGCGACCGCATGGGCATCGGGGCAGCGCTCCAGGTTCCAGAAGCCGCTGCGGTCATTGCTCACAATCAAGTCGGAGCCGGCCCAGATGGGCTGGAACACCGAGCAACCCTGCGCATCAGCCGGCGTGGAGCCGGCCACAGCCCGCCCGCCGCTGAGGCTGCCATCGGCCTGGATCTCCGCCAGCCAGAGCTGGCTGCGCTCCCAGGGCATACATGGCTGCTGCCACTCCACCCAGACCAGCTGCCGCCCGTTTGGGCTCAGGGCCGGGTAGCCGCAGAAATCCACCGGGCTGTGGAGAGGTTCGGGCTCGCCGCCCAGCAGAGACACCGCTACCAGCTGATCCCTGCCGCCCGCTTCCAGCACACCGATCCAGCGGTTGCCGGCCGGATCGATCAGGCCACCACCGAGCGCTCCTGGGAAGCGCCCGTCGCTTGCAGGGGAGGTGAGCCGCTGCGGTTGCTGATCGCCCTCGTTGAGGGAGAGCCGCCACAGGCAGCGATCGCCGTCGTGGACGAACACGGCCACGGGCTCGCCGCTGACAAGCCGGCCGATCGCGCAGGCTCCACCGCCGTATTCATGCACCCGGCAGCGCAGGTTCCAGGGCCCTGGCGTGAGCTCCTGCGGCGCTTGATCGGCGCCGCGGCGCGCCATCAACGTGGTGCGACCCTGTTCCTGGGGGCGCTGCTCCAGCCAATAAAGAACCCCACCTAGCAGCTTCGGTTCCTTGAGGCTTGGGGTCTTGCCCAGCACCAGCTCAGCGGACAGGGGGGCAGGGCTGGTGTGCACCGAAGCCATTCAGGGATGGCTCCTAGAATCGCCTGAACGATCCCGCCAGCGAGGACAAGCTTTGGCCAGCAGCTTCGCCAGATTGGCGCGAACCGCCGAAAACGCCGGCCGGCTGCAGGTGTCGAAAGAGCCGGTGGATACCCCCCCCTACGACATCCACACCCTTGGTGACCAGGTGCTGCGCACCCCGGCCAAGCGCATCGGCAAGGTCGACGACAGCATCCGCTCCCTGGCCCGGGAGATGTTGGTGAGCATGTACGCCGCCAAGGGCATCGGTCTGGCCGCTCCGCAGATCGGGCAGCCGCTCCAGCTGCTGGTGATTGATCTGGAAATCGAAGATCCCAAGAGTCCCCCGCTGATCCTGATCAACCCGGAAATCACCGCCGTGGGCGGCAGCCTCTGCACGTACGAAGAGGGCTGTCTCAGCATCCCGGGGGTTTATCTCGATGTGGTTCGCCCCAGCGTGGTGGATGTGAGCTACCGCGATGAGATGGGCCGGCCCAAGCGGATGAAAGCGGATGGTCTGATGGCCCGTTGCATCCAGCACGAGATGGACCATCTCAACGGTGTGCTGTTTGTTGATCGCGTCACCGATCACGACAAGCTGCGCGAGGGGCTCGGTGAGAAGGGCTTCAATCCGGCCGATGTGCACGCGATCGCCTGAGGCCCTCCAGTCATGCCGATGAAACCCCTGGCCGGAGTGTTCCTGGCCCTGGCCTGCCTGCTCGGAATCGCCGCCACCGGTTCGGTGTTTGAGCTCGCCTACGGCGATCCCGACCTTGGGGTCTCCACCACCCGCCTGATCCTGGGCTTGGCCCTGCCTGGCACGGTGCTGAGCCTGTTGGTGGCGATCCGGATCAACAAGCCGGCCTGAGGGGCTGGCATCGCTGCTCGGCACTTCTACGATCGCCAGGCTGCATGCCTGCGCCTGTGATTCATTCGGTTCGCACCCTCGCTGCACTGCTGCCTTTGGCCGGTGCTCTGGCCCTGCTGGCGCCCGAGCCCGCTGCGGCCAAGGCGTTGTTTGAAGCGGTGGAGGTGGATCAGAGCAAG